>NZ_CP128361.1:3984630-4291140 GCF_030345075.1 Solwaraspora sp. WMMA2065 | reverse complement strand
GGCCCGAAGCCGGGTCCGGGTGTCTACGCCACCTCCACCTCGGTGGCCACCCCCGGCCGGCTGCCGGACGGCACGCTCACCGACCGGAGCATCCCGGCGATCCTGCCGACGCGCGAACTCTCGCCCAGCGAGGCCGCCCCGAAGGGGACTGACAAATGACTCCGGACAACTACCTGATCCTGTCGGCGGTGCTGTTCACCATCGGCGCGGTCGGCGTGCTGGTCCGCCGTAACGCGATCGTGCTGTTCATGTGCATCGAGCTGATGCTCAACTCCGCGAACCTGGCGCTGGTCACGTTCAGCCGGATCAACGGTGACCTCAACGGCCAGATCATCGCCTTCTTCGTGATGGTCGTGGCGGCAGCCGAGGTGGTCGTGGGGCTCGCCATCATCATGACCATCTTCCGGACTCGACGCTCGGCGAGCGTCGACGACGCCAACCTGCTGAAGTACTAAAGGGGCCCACGCGTGGAATCGACTGTGGAGTACGCCCAGGCCACGGGGCTGCTGAGTAGCGTGTGGCTGCTGGTGGCCATCCCGCTGGCCAGTGCGGCGATCCTGCTGCTGCTCGGCAAGCGCGCCGACAAGTGGGGACACTGGCTCGGGGTGGTCGCCGTCGGAGCGGCCTTCGTCCTCGGCCTGACCTACTTCTTCCAGCTACGCGGCCTGGACAACCGGGCGGTCGAGCTGAGCCTGTGGGAGTTCATCGAGGTCGGTGGCCTGTCGGTGGACTTCGGGCTGCTGTTCGACCCGCTGTCGGCGGTCTTCGTGCTGCTGATCACCGGCGTGGGTTTCCTGATCCACGTGTACGCGGTCGAGTACATGTCGCACGACGCCGGACGACGGCGCTTCTTCGCGTACTTCAACCTGTTCGTCGCCGCGATGCTGGTGCTGGTACTGGGCAACAACTACGTGATGCTCTTCCTCGGCTGGGAGGGCGTCGGTCTGGCGTCGTACCTGCTGATCTCGTTCTGGTACCACCTGCCGGCCGCGGCGACCGCCGGTAAGAAGGCGTTCCTGATGAACCGGGTCGGCGACGCCGGCCTGGTGCTGGCGATCTTCCTGATGTTCGCCACGCTCGGGACCACCCAGTTCGAGGCGGTGTTCACCGGTGCCGGCGCGTTGGCGTCCGGCACCATCCTGGCGATGGGCCTGTTGCTGCTGCTCGGCGCCACCGGCAAGTCCGGCCAGTTCCCGCTGCAGGCGTGGTTGCCGGACGCGATGGAGGGCCCGACCCCGGTGTCGGCGCTGATCCACGCCGCCACGATGGTCACCGCCGGCGTCTACCTGATCGCCCGGTCCAACCCGATCTTCTCGGCCAACCCGACGCTGCAGACCGTGGTGGTCAGCGTCGGCGCGCTCACCCTGCTGATCGGCGCGGTCATCGGCTGCGCCAAGGACGACATCAAACGGGTGCTGGCCTGGTCGACGGTCTCCCAGATCGGCTACATGTTCCTCGGCGTCGGGCTCGGCGGCGGCGCGTACGCGCTGGCGATCGTGCACCTGCTGGCGCACGGATTCTTCAAGGCCGGGCTGTTCCTCGGCGCCGGCTCGGTGATGCACGGGATGAAGGACCAGACCGACATCCGGCGGTTCGGCGGCCTGTGGCGGCACATGAAGATCACCTGGGCGACCTTCGGGCTGGCCTGGCTGGCGATCATCGGCATCTGGCCGCTGTCCGGCTACTTCTCCAAGGAGCCGATCATCGCGGCCGCCTTCGAGCGGGAGGACTGGACCGCCTGGCTGTTCGGCGGCGCCGCCCTGCTCGGTGCCGGGCTGACCGCCTTCTACATGACGCGGCTGTTCATTCTCACCTTCCATGGCCCGAAGCGGTGGACCGACGACATCGACCACCCGCACGAGTCGCCGGCGCTGATGTGGGTGCCGCTGGTCCTGCTGGCGGTCGGCTCGGTCGCCGCCGGCTGGCTGATGTCCACCTCGGTGCCCGAGTGGCTGACCCCGGTGCTGGGCACCGAGGAGGGCCACCACGAAGCGGTGCTGTCACACGGCACGGTCACCATCCTGGCGCTGGTGATCACCGTGCTCGGTGCGCTGCTCGGCTGGCTGCTGTTCCGCAACGGCACCGCCGAACAGGAGCAGCCGGCCGGGGTGCTGGTCACCGCGGCCCGGCACAACCTCTACACCGACGCGGTCAACCGGGCGGTCTTCGAAAAGCCGGGCGTCTTCCTCACCCGGGCGCTGGTCTTCCTCGACAACCGGGGAGTCGACGGCCTGGTCAACGGGCTGGCTGCCGCGATCGGTGGCAGCTCCGGGCGGCTTCGGCGGCTGCAGACCGGCTTCGTGCGTTCGTACGCGATGTCCGTGCTCGCCGGTGCCTTCGTGGTGGTCGCGGCGTTCCTCGCCCTGCAGATGGGATGGCTGGCGTGAACGACTTTCCGTTCCTCTCGGTGCTGACCGTGGCGCCGCTGGCCGGCGCGCTCGTGGTGGCGCTCGTCCCGCGCCGCCAGGGGGAGCTGGCCAAGTGGCTGGCGCTCGGCTGGTCGGTGGCGGTGCTGGTGCTGTCACTGGTGATGTGGTTCGCCTTCACCGTCGGCGGCGACCGGTTCCAGTTCCGTGAGTCGTACCCGTGGATCCCCAACTGGGGGGTCAACTTCACCTTCGCGGCCGACGGCATCGCGTTGGTCATGCTGATGCTGATCGCCGTGCTGGTGCCGCTGGTGATCCTCGCCTCCTGGCACGACGCGGAGGCGTCGAAGCGGTCGGTGCCGGTCTACTTCGGCCTGTTGCTGCTGCTCGAAGGCACGATGATCGGCGTCTTCGCCGCCGCTGACATCTTCCTGTTCTACGTGTTCTTCGAGGTCATGCTGGTGCCGATGTACTTCCTGATCGGCAGCTACGGCGGCCACCAGCGGCAGTACGCGGCGGTGAAGTTTTTCCTCTACTCGCTGGTCGGCGGCCTGTTCATGCTGGCCGCGGTGATCGGGCTGTGGGTGGTCGGCGGGCAGACCTTCGACTGGCAGGCGCTCAGCGAGATCGACATGTCCACCGGCGTGGAACGCTGGCTGTTCCTCGGCTTCTTCGTGGCGTTCGCGATCAAGGCGCCGTTCTTCCCGTTCCACACCTGGCTGCCGGACGCCGGTGGTGCGGCACCGGCCGGCTCGGCCGCGCTGCTGGTCGGCGTGATGGACAAGGTCGGTACGTTCGGCATCCTGCGTTACTGTCTGGGGCTGTTCCCGGAGGCGTCGCAGTGGTTCGCGCCGTGGGCGCTGACCCTGGCCGTGATCGGCATCATCTACGCGGCCCTGCTGGCCGTCGGCCAGAACGACCTGAAGCGGCTGGTGTCGTACACCTCGATCTCGCACTTCGGTTTCATCGGGGTCGGCATTTTCGCGTTCACCACCCAGGCCGGCACCGGCGCGGTGCTGTACATGGTCAACCACGGGCTCGCCACCGGCCTGCTCTTCCTGGTCGTCGGGATGTTCGTGGCCCGGCGCGGCTCCGCGCTGATCAGCGACTTCGGCGGAGCAGGCAAGATGGTCCCGGTGCTCGCCGGGGTGTTCTTCTTCGCCGGGCTGACGTCGCTGGCGCTGCCCGGGACCGCCCCGTTCATCTCCGAGTTCCTGGTGCTGATCGGCACCTTCTCGGTGAACAAGCCGGTCGCGGTGATCGCCACCCTCGGCATCATTCTGGCGGCGGCGTACGTGCTGTGGATGGTGCAGCGCACCACCCAGGGCACGTTGAACCCGGCGCTGACCACGGTCGACGGCATGAAGCGCGACATCACCCTGCGGGAGAAGGTCGTGGTGGCCCCGCTGATCGCCCTGATCCTGCTGTTCGGCTTCTACCCGAAGCCGTTGACCGACGTCATCAACCCGGCCATCGAGGCGACGTTGTTCGATGACGTCGGCACGTCCGACCCCGCCCCGACCGAGGGCGTAATCCAGGAGGCGGCCCGGTGAGCGAGTTCTCATCCCCCGCGATCGACTACGCGGCGATCTCGCCGATGCTGATCCTGTTCGGCGCGGCGATGATCGGCGTACTCGTCGAGGCGTTCGTGCCCCGCTCACTGCGCAACCCGGTGCAGCTGGTGCTGGCCCTGGCCAGCATGGTCGGCGCGCTGGTCGCGGTGGTCCTGCAGGGCAGCACCCGGACGGTGACCGCCGGCGAGGCGATCGCCGTCGACGGCCCGACGCTGTTCCTGCAGGGCGCGATCCTGGTGCTCGGCGTGATGGCGATGCTGCTGATCGGTGAGCGGTCGTTGGAGACCGGCGGCGCCTTCGTCGCCCAGGCGGCGATCGTGGTCAACTCAGCCGAAGACCGCAAACAGGCGGCCGGCCGGTCCGGCGCCACCGAGGTCTACCCGTTGGCGTTGTTCGCCCTCGCCGGCATGCTGCTGTTCGTCGCGGCCAACGACCTGCTGACCATGTTCATCGCCCTGGAGGCGTTCTCGCTTCCGCTGTACCTGCTCTGCGCGCTGGCCCGCCGGCGGCGGCTGCTCAGCCAGGAGGCGGCCCTCAAGTACTTCATGCTGGGCGCCTACTCGTCGGCGTTCTTCCTGTTCGGGCTGGCGCTGACCTACGGCTTCACCTCTGGGGTGGACAGCCCGACCGGGCCCGGGGTGGACTTCGCCACCATCCGGGCGGCGGTGGAGACCTCGGAGTCCAGCCCGGTGCTGTTGTTCGCCGGCATCGCGCTGATCTCGGTCGGCCTGCTGTTCAAGGCGACCGCTGCCCCGTTCCACGTCTGGGCCCCGGACGTCTACCAGGGGGCACCGACGCCGGTGACCGGCTTCATGGCCGCCTGCACCAAGGTCGCCGCGTTCGGCGCGCTGCTACGGGTGCTGCACGTGGCGTTCTACGGCGCGGCATGGGACTTCACCCCGGTGCTCGGCACGATCGCCATCCTGACCATGCTGGTCGGGGCGATCCTGGCGGTCACCCAGACCGACATCAAGCGGCTGCTGGCGTACTCGTCGGTGGCCAACGCCGGTTACCTGCTGGTCGGCGTGCTGTCGCTGTCCGCCGAGGGCCTGGCCAGCACGATGTTCTACCTGGTGGCGTACGGCTTCATCGTGCTCGCCGCGTTCGCGGTGGTCACCCTGGTCCGCGACGCCGACGGCGAGGCCACCCACCTGTCCCGCTGGGCGGGGCTGGGCCGGCGCTCGCCGATGTTCGCCGGCATCTTCACCTTCATCCTCCTGGCGTTCGCCGGCATCCCGTTGACCAGCGGCTTCACCAGCAAGTTCGCCATCTTCGGGGCGGCGGTCGGGGACGGTCAGATCTGGCTGGTGATCGCCGGTGTGGTGACCAGCATGATCCTCGCCTTCCCGTACCTGCGGGTGGTGGTGATGATGTGGCTGAGCGAGCCGAGCGACGCCACCCCGACGGTGGTCATCCCCGGCGCGCTGACCTCGGCGGCACTGATGATCGGCGTACTGGCCACCCTGCTGCTCGGGGTCGCGCCGGGCGCGCTGCTCGACCTGACCAGCAACGCCGCCGAGTTTGTCCGATGAACCACCTCACCCGCCCCCAACCTGGGCAGCCACCGCCGCTGTGGCATGGTTGGGGGTGTGGTGAGGACGGCTGACGGCAGCTCCTTCGCGCCTGGCGCGGGAGCGGTGACCTCGATCGGGATCGACATCGTCGACCCGCAGCTGCAGGCGTCCATCGCCGGGATCCTGGCCGACGTCGAGGCCGAGCTGCGGGGCAGCGTGTTCAGCGCCGACCCGTTCGTCACCGAGGCGGCCCGCCACCTGGTCGAGGCCGGCGGCAAACGGTTCCGCCCGCTGCTGGTGGCGCTCGGTGCGCACTTCGGCGACCCGGCGGCGCGGCTGGTGGTGCCGGCGGCCGTGGTGATGGAGCTGACCCATCTGGCGACGCTCTACCACGATGACGTGATGGATGAGGCGCCGGTGCGTCGCGGTGCACCGAGCGCCAACTCGCGGTGGACCAACTCGGTGGCGATCCTGGTCGGGGACTACCTGTTCGCCCGGGCCGCCGACCTCGCCGCAGACCTCGGTATCGAGGCGGTACGGCTGCAGGCCCGCACGTTCGCCCGGTTGGTGCACGGCCAGATCGCCGAGACGGTCGGCCCGCGTGACGAGGAGCAGCCGGTCAACCACTATCTGCAGGTAATCGGGGACAAAACCGGGTCGTTGATCGCGACGTCCGCACGGTTCGGCGGGATGTTCGGCGGCGCGACCCCAGAGCATGTCGAGGCCCTGGCCGGGTACGGCGAGATCATCGGGGTGGCGTTCCAGCTCTCCGACGACCTGCTCGACATCGCCTCGGACTCCGCCCAGTCGGGCAAGACACCCGGTACCGATCTGCGGGAGGGGGTGCACACGCTCCCGGTGCTCTACGCGCTCGGCTCGGACGACGGCGACGCCGCCTCCCGGCGACTGCGGGAGATCCTGGCCGCCGGCCCGGTCACCGACGACGATCTGCACGCCGAGGCGCTCGCTCTGCTGCGTGAGTCGCCGGCGCTGAAACGGGCCCGGGAGACGGTGCGCGGCTACGCCGAGGACGCCCGGTCCCGGCTCGCGCCGCTGCCGCCCGGCCCGGCCCGGCAGGCGATGCAGTCGCTGTGCGACTTCATCGCCGACCGGACGAACTAACCGGGTAGCCGGGGTCCGGTCGTGATCCTGGTCTGGGATCCGGTACTGGTCCGGCCCGGTCGGCACGGGCGGACCTCTGCCGGTCGGCGGCGGTACGGGCGACGACCGGCACCGCCATTTGCGATGATGTTGCGCTAGCCAATAGCATGAACCGTACGTGTCGGGCGCCACACCGATAGTCGCCACCTGGTGCCCCCGATTCGAAAGGGCATTCCACAGGCGGCTGTCTTTTCATATGGTGTAAGTCCCCGGCGGCGGAGGTGGTTGTGCGCGACCCCTTGGCGGAACCTTCGGACCTCATCCGGAGCGTTTCACGGGCACTGCGTGTGCTCGAAGCGGTCGGACGTGCCCCGCGCGGACTGACCGTCAAACAGATTGCCCGGCGCTGCGAGCTGACCGTGGCGACCACGTACCACCTGGTGCGCACCCTGGCGTACGAGGGCTACGTGATCCGTCGCGAGGACGGTACCTACATCGTCGGCCTCGAGGTCGCGGACCGCTACCGCGAACTGGTCGCCGCATTCCGCGGCCCGCCAGCGGTCGGCGAGGCGCTGCGCCGCGCAGCGGCGGAGACCGGCTACAGCCACTACCTCGGCCGCTTCGTCGGCGCCCAGGTGGCGGTGACCGCGTCGGCCGAAGGGCTGCGCTCGCCGTACCTGGAGGACATGGTGCCCGGGTTCGACGAGGGGGCGCACGCCACCGCGCTGGGCAAGGCGCTGCTCGCGACCCTCACCCCCGAACAGCGGTTCCGTTACCTCAAAGAGTTCGGCATGCGGCCGTTCACCTCGGCCACGATCACCTCCATCGAGGGCTTCGAAGCCGATCTCGCGGTCGGCGACCGGCGTGGCATGCACCTGGAGATCGGGCAGTACCGGCAGGGCCTGGCCTGCGCCGCGGTGATGGTCAACGCGGACAAGGACGTCGAGCGGCGGGTGGCGATCGCCTGCGCGTTGCCGGCGGCCGAGATGATGACCTCGGCCCGGGTGGTCCGCGCGAAGCTGCTCACCGCCGCCAGGGCGGTCGCCGAGGCGATGACCGGCCCGGAGCATCCGGGCAGCTGAAAACAGTTTCTCCAGGACCTTGAACCGCCCGGCCAGCGGCTACGTGTCATGAGGCGGAAGGGAAGGGCGCCTCTTGACCGACCAGGATTCACAACTGATGCGCGCGTTGCACGAAGAGCATGGTGACGCGCTCTTCGCCCATGCGCTGCGGCTGGCCGGTGGCGACCGGCAGCGGGCCGAGGACCTGGTCCAGGAGACGCTGCTGCGGGCCTGGCGACATCCCGAGTCGCTGGACCCGGAGCGGGGATCCGTACGAGCCTGGCTGTTCACCACGGCCCGGAACCTCGCGATCGACGCCTGGCGTCGACGCAGTGTCCGGGTCGGCGAGGTGGTCACCGACGTACTGCCGGAACCACCACCGGCGGTGGACGAGGCGGACCGTGCCGTGGAGGCGTGGACCGTTGCCGAAGCCCTCGGCCGGCTCTCCCAACCACACCGGGAAGTGTTGATCGAGTGCTTCTATCGGGGGCGTTCGGTCTCCGAGGCGGCGGCCAGGCTCGGCGTCCCGCCAGGTACCGTCAAGTCACGGACGCATTACGCACTGCGCTCGCTGCGGCTGGTGCTGGAGGAGATGGGGGTGACCCAGTGAGGTGTGACTACGCGCACGACGACGGCGCGTACGTCCTGGGTGCCCTGTCACCCGCCGAACGAGCGGCGTACGAGCACCACCTCGCCGGCTGCCCGAGCTGCCGGCAGGCCGTCGCCGACATCGCGGTGCTGCCCGGTCTGCTCGGCCGGCTGGATCCGGCCGGCTTCGAGCAGATCAGCGACCCGCCGTCGACCGAGCCCCGGTTGGCCACCCTGGTCGACGCGGCGGGCCGGGCCCGCCGCCGGGGCCGGCGGATGCGCCGCTGGCAGACCGCCGGGGCGGCGCTGGCCGCCGCCGGTCTCGCGATCGTGGTCGGCTTCGGGGTGGGCTGGGTGGGGGCCGGCGGTACGCCGGAGACCACGCCCGGCTCCCAACTCCTCGCGATGCAGCCGGTGGCCTCGCAGGTGCCGATCCACGCCGAGGTGGGTCTGCAGGCGGCGACCAACGGCACCGAGGTCACCATGCGCTGCTGGTGGGAGCCGACCAACCCGGACGGCCGACCGATGGATTTCGAGCTGGTCGCCTACGACCGGGACGGGGCCAAGCAGCAGGTCGGCTCGTGGGCGGTCAGTCCCGGGGCCGAGATCGTCTTCACCGGCGCTACCCGGTTCGACCACGACCAGTTGGAACGGCTCGAACTGGTCCGTGCCGACGGCGCGGCGATCCTGGCATACCAGGTCGGCTGAGTCGTCGGTCAGCCGGCCGGGGCAGGCTCAGCGGTCAGCCGGCCCGGCAGGCTCAGCGGTCAGCGGCTGTGCCGCCGTCAGCTCCATCCAGCGGTCAGGCTCGGCCAGCGGAGTGAAACCCAACGCCGCGTAGACGCCGTGCGCGTCCAGCGTGCCCAGCACCAGCCGGCGTACCCCCCGCCGGGCAAGCTCGTCGCGGGCCGTCGCCACCAACTGGCGGCCGAGTCCACGGCCACGCACCGAGCGGTCGATGTAGACGTCACACAGCCATCCGAAGGTCGCCTGGTCGGTGACAACCCGGGCGAAGCCGACCTGCCCGTCGGCGTCGCCCCGGTAGACCCCGAACACGAGCGAGTTGGCGATCGACCGGACGACCACCTCGCGGGAGCGGCCCAGCGCCCAGTACGCGTCGGTGGAGAGCCAGCCGTGGACCCGGTCGACGTCGACGCGGGTCGGGTCGTCGCAGATCTCATGTCCGTCCGCAAGCATGATCGACACCATGCGCCGACCGTAGGTGTCGGTCGACCGGCTGTCGTACGAATTTCCGGGACGTCGCCGAACGCACCACCCGGTACGGCAGGGTTGCTGCCCGAGGCCGGGACGGCCGGTCAGTCCCGGTCCAGAACCAGACCCAGCAGCCAGGTGACCACTCCGACCAGCAGCGCCCCGAGCACGGCGGCCGGCCAGAAACCGTCGACCTGGAACGGTAGGTCGAGCTGCTCGGCGATGAACCCGGTCAACAGGAACAACAGCCCGTTGACGACCACCGCGATCAACCCGAGGGTCAGCAGGTACAGGGCACACCCGACGGTTTTGATGATCGGCTGCAGCACCGCGTTCACCACGCCGAAGATGACCGACACGAGCAGCAGCGCGACGATGGCCTCGCCGATTGCGTCGGTCTGTAACGTGATGCCCGGAATGATCAGGGTGGCCAGCCAGAACGCCAACGCCGTACTACCCAGGCGGATGAGGAGGCTTTTCAGGAAACCCATCCGGGAATCCTGCCATGCCGGCCGTCGCCGCTGGCTCCGGCATCGCCGTCCGGCGATACCATCGTGCCTCACCCTCTCTCACGGTCGAACCGCCCGTGACGCCATGTCGTCCGCCGGTTGCGGCCCGTCGGTCCCGGAGGTGCGTGGTTGACGTCCCGGCAGCACCACTTGCAGTCCCACCGGTATGCGGCACGACGGCTGGTCGACGCGTTGGTGTCGGGGGAGGCCGATCCGGTACGACCATCCCGTCGGTCAGCCCCTGCGACGCTGGCCGGCGTGCTGGTCGCCGTGCTCGGGCTCGGCGGTGCCGCAGGGTACGGAGCAGCGACCGGATCCGCAGCCACTGACTGGCGGGACAGCCGGGTGGTGATTGTCGAACGGGAGTCCGGGGCCCGGTACGTCTACCGCGCCGGCCGGCTGCACCCGGTGCGGAACTACAGTTCGGCGTTGCTGATCGCGGGTGCGGCTCCACCGCGTACCGTGCTGGTGCGGCAGGCCGCACTACGCGACGTCAACCGGGGATCTCCGCTGGGTATCCCCGACGCGCCGGACTCGCTGCCCCGCCCCGAGGACCTGGTTGGTCCGGACTGGACGGTTTGCTCCAGCGTCGCCGACCAGGGTGAGTCGGCTGCGCCCGGGACGTCGGTGCTGCTCGGCGTGGGTAGCTCCGGCGGTCGGCCGCTCGGCGATGACGCGCTGCTCACCCGGCTACCGGACGGTGCGGTACAGCTGATCTGGCGGGGCCGCCGGCACGCCGTGGCCGAACCGGAGCTGGTGCTCGCCGCGCTCGGCTGGACCCGGCACCGCCCGCTGCCGGTCGCGCCGGCGGTGCTCCGGGCCCTGCCGGTCGGGGCTGACCTGGCCCGCCCGACGGTCCCTGGTGCGGGGCAGCCGTCCGGGACGATTCCGGACACCACGGTCGGCGAGGTCTTCGTGATGATCACCCAGAGCGGCTCGCGACAGTACGCGGTGGCGTACCGCGACGGGCTCGCTGAGATCACCCAGGTACAGGCCGATCTGCTGCTGACCGCACACGACCAGGCCGGCCCGACCCGGTTGACCCAGGGTCGGTTCCGTGGCCTGCCCCGGGTCGACGAGCTGGTCCCGGAAGGTCCGCAGGCACCACCGGCCGAGACACCGGCGCTACGATCGGCGGCGACCGGCACCGTCTGCGTCGGTGGCGCCGGGATCCGGTCCCAAGTACGGGTGGCGGTGGATCCGGACACCCCGGCCACCGGCGTCCGGTTGCCGCCCGGTCGCGGCGCTCTGGTCGAGGCGGTACGGCCGGGCGGGAACACCCCGCAGGTCAGCCTGATCACCGACGCTGGACTACGCCACCCGGTTCCCGACCCGGCGGTGCTGCCGACGCTCGGCTACCCGGACGCCGCGCGGTCGCGGCTGCCGGCCAACGTGGTCGAGCTTGTGCCGGCCGGTCCGGACCTGGACCGGCGGATCGCCCTCGGCTGACCGTGTCCCGGCTCAGCTGCGCTCTGGCTGGTTCGTCGCCGATGCCACCGCAATCGAGCCGTTATCCACAGCGGACGAGGTGGGGCTGCGCCGGTGGGTCGACCCGGCTACGGTCGGCGAGGTGACGTTCACCGCTGTCAGCGGACCGGGACCGAGAGGGGCCACAGCGTGTCGCAGACGCAAGCCGAGTTGGCGGTCATGCAGCGGGCAGCCAGCCGTTTCGACCAGGTCGACGAGGAGCTCGATGCGATGCTGCGCGGTCTGCTGCAGCGTTTGGAGGTGCTTCAGCACGCCTGGCGTGGTGCCGGTGGCCGGTCCTTCGAGCAGGTCACTGCCGGGTGGGCCAGAGAGCAGGCGGCGTTGCACCGGGCGTTGCGTGAGACGGCCGGAGCGATCCGTACCGCCGGGACGCAGTACCAGGCGACAGACGTCGCGGCGGCGGACCGGGTGACCAGGGCAGGGCGACGGATCGAGCTGCCGCTCTGAGACGACCCGGCGGCCTGCTGCTCGGGGGCGACCGGGCGGGCGGCGCAGCGGCATGACACGGAGCATGACACGGAGGAGGTGACCAGTTGGCCGACGGCGAGCTGGTGGTGGATTTCCGGGCGCTGCAACAGGCCAGCGCCGACATCGGGCAGGCGTTGCGTACTCTCGGGTCGCAGTTGCACCAGGTGGAGCGGGAGGCTGCGCCACTTGTAGCAACCTGGGACGGTGTGGCTCGTCAAGCGTACGAGCAACGGCAGGCCCGGTGGCGCGGCGCGGCACAGAATCTTCAGGCCCTGCTGCGGGAGATCAAGGTTGCGGTCGACGAGTCGGCCGCCGACTATCTGAGCACCGAGCGGCGCAACGCGGACCTGTTCCGATGAGCCGAAGCGTGTCCTCTCGACTACGCGAAGTGTTTTCTCACGTTAGTTGAACTGCAAGGCGTCCGCCGGCCGTTGTGATCGTGGCACCACCTTGTAGGTTGTACCGGACGCGTGTGGCCTGTCCGGTGGAAAGGGGGGTCGGCCGTGACCGATTGGCAACCGGCCACCGAGATCGAGGCCGCGATGCGCGACGCCCTGCTCTGTCAGGACCAGGAGCTCTACTTCCAGCTGCTGGCCGGCACCGAGTTGCTGCTCCCTGTTTCAGCGCAGGCCCTGGCCGGTCAGGCCCCGATGGGCTGGGGCACCTGGACGACGAACGGGCGGACCCACGTTCTCGCGTTCACCTCTCCGGTCACCCTGCACGCATGCCTTGGTGACAACGGCAGTTCCGCCCGTCGGGTGACGTTCGCCGAGCTGGCCGCCACCTGGCCCAACCTGGAGTGGTGGCTGGCGGTCAACCCGGGTCTGCCGATCGAAGGCTGGCTGCCGGCCTGGTTCGTCGCCCAGCTGGCCCGCGGAGACGCGCGACTGCCAAACCGCGGCGGCCAGTCCGAGGGCCGCGCCGATGCCGCCGCCCGGGCCCGTGCGACCGCCACCGTCCCCGGACTGGCCGGCTACCCCGGCGGTGCCGGGCCGGTCGACGGCGGGCCCGCTCTACTGCCGGACCACGGCCGGCATCCCACCCAGTACGCCGCCGAAGCTACCGCCGCTGCCAGCCCACCGCCGGTACCGACCGCTCCGGCGCCGACCGCTCCGGCGCCGGAAGGTCAGTGGCCGCACCCGGACAACGCGGCCGCCGACCCGGCGCCGCCGACCGCCCGTCCGGTGTCGCCCAGCTCGCCGCCACCGTACGGTTCGACCCGATCCCCGGCCGGCGCGACCGCCGGGCTGTCGGCCGGCGGTCTGCCTCGCCGGGTGCCGACTCCCACGCCGCCCACCGAAGACCCGCCACCAGCGGTGGAACAGCCCGGTGCGGCGGTCGAGCCGGCGCCCGGTGCGGCGCCCGGTCCGGCGGTCGAGCCGGCGGTCGAGCCACCGTCCGGTCCGGCGGTCGAGCCACCGTCCGGTCCGGCCTTCGAGCCGGCCAACGACGTGGAGCGGGACCTGGTCGCGGCGGCGGGCGGCGGCGGCAGCAACTCGTTCCTGTCCACCCTGCTGCTCGCCAAGGTGCTGCTGCCCGTCTCCGAATCGGCCGCGGCCGGGTCCAGACCCGGCGACGAGGGCTTCACCTGGCGGACCGAGACCGCCACCGACGACACGTTCGTCGTGGTGTTCACCTCGCCGGAGCGGATCGCCGATCACTTCGACACCCCGGTCGATACCGTCGAAGTGAAGTTCGTCCAGCTGATCCGCCGCTGGCCGGACCCGCAGTGGTCGTTCGTCATCAACCCCGGCACCCCGGTCGGCGCGAAGCTGCCCGGCACCGAGATCGTCGGCCTGGCCAGCTGGGCGGCTGAGGTCGGGCTGGGAGACGAGGAAGCCGACGTCGAACAGCCGGCCGAACCCCAACCCGGCGCGTCGGCCGCGCCGAAGCCGGCCGTGTCCAGCGGGCCGGACGTCCCGGGGCAGCCGACGACGATGCAGAAGACCGTCGCCGCCAGCCAGGTCGGCTACTACCTGGACCGTGGCTACGACCGGGTGTCGGGGTTCGTGCACCGCGCCGCCGAGGTCGCCCACCTGGACACCCCAGCCAAGCTGTACGCGGCACTCGGGCTCGGCTACGCCGGGTCACCCTTCGCTCCGGACGCTGACGAGATCTTCGTGTTGCGGTGGCCGGCCTACCGGCCGAGCCTCTACCGGATTCCCTACGGCGGGCAGAACGAGAACGCCATGCGGGCGATGGAAGGCTGGGTGATCGAGCGTCCGCCCTTCCGCGGCAACGGCTTCGCCCCCGGGGAGAGCAGCGACGTCGTGGCCGAGTTCAAGGTCGACGGGATCCGGCTGCCGCACGGTTCGCAGCTGTGGCGGCTCGGCGCGGACGGCACCGGGACGCTCGTCGCCCTGCTGGACGCCGACGAGACCGCCTGGCAGCGGGTCAAGGAGGAATGATGCGCGACGGCTACGTCGCCCGCTGGCAGGGGCAGGAGTACGACGCCAGCCCGGCCGGCGACGAGGTGCGGATCTACCAGCCGACCGAGGGCGACGGCTTCACCGCGATCCGCTCCGGCCGATACGTCCGGGTGGTGCCGATGTCCGAGGTCGACGACTTGGCGTACGTGCGTACCACCTGCACCTGGCACGGCCAGCCGTTCGTCGTGCTCGCCAAGCACGACGGCTGGCTGCGGGTCGAGTACACCGGCGGTCGCGCCCCGGTCGCCCAGTCGCTCGGGCTGGAGGAGTTCGACTTCGGTGTCTACCAGGGCTGGGCGGCAGCCAACGAGGTGACCGAGCTGCGCGAGCACCGGGTCTGACCGGCCGGGTCGCGGGTCAGCTCTTGGCCCAGCGCAGCACCTCGCCGAGCACCACCTCCGGCGACTCGACGTGCGGAAAGTGCCCAACCTCGTCCAGCAGCCGCCACTCGTACGGGGCGATCACGTACCGCCCGGAGCCCTGCGCCGTCCGGGGCAGCACCGCCGGGTCCAACGCCCCGTGCAGTTGCAACGTCGGTGTCACCAGCGGCTCCTGCAACAGCTTGACGAAGCGGTAGCCGTGCAGCCGCAGCAGCGACCGGAACGCCCAGCGGTACCCCTCCAACGCGCAGAACGACGCCTGCGGGATCCGCATCGCGGTCCGGCACAGCTGTTCGTACTCGGCGAACCGGGCTCCGCCGGTCCACACCGGCCCACCCCACTGGCGGAGGAACCCTCCGACCATCGCCGCGTCGTCGCGGGTCAGCACGTGCTCGTAGCGGGGCAGCTGGAAGCGTAGCGACGGGGTGGAGGCGGCGGCCTGCCCACGCGGGTCGGTGAAGATCGCCGAGCGGAGCCGCAGCGGGTGAGCGGCCCCGATCACGACCAGCCGGCGCACCATCCTCGGGTGGAACGCGGCGGCGGTCCACCCGATCATGCCGCCGAAGCCGGCGCCGACGATGACCGCCGAGCGCTCACCGAGCGCCCTGATCATGCCGGTGACGTCGGCGGCCAGGGTGTATCCGTCATACCCGCGCGGCGGCTTGTCACTCGCCCCGAATCCCCGCATGTCGACCGCCACGGCACGGTAACCGGCGTCGGCCACCGCCGGCAGCATCTCGTGCCAGGCCCACCAGAACTCGGGAAAGCCGTGCAGGAACAGGACCAGCGGGCCGGTGCCGGCCTCGACCACGTGGAACCGGCTGCCGTTGGCGCCGACGTACCGGTGCTCCCAGGGGCCCTTGATGAGCACACAGGACTCGTCGACCGGGCCCGCTGTCCTGCCACGTTCTCCCATGGCGACAGCGTAGGCCGGCCCCGCACCACCGTATCCGGCCTGGGCAAACAATAGAGGTTGATTCAGGGTGATCACCGGCGTCGGCTCCGGGTGTCCACCGGGGGTGGCTGACTTCCGCTGCTGGCGGCGGGACCCGACCGGGCGGCGATACCGTTGCCGGATGGCCGACGATGCTGCCGGACCCGATCCGGGCAACGCCCCACCGCCACCCGTCCCGTTGATCAACGTCGCCGGGCCGCCGGCCGAGTACGGCGCCGGCTACGGTGCGGCGGCGGCGTCGGTGATCGCCCGCAACATCGAGCACTACCTGCGGCGGTTCCGCGACGAGGCCGGGTTGAGCAGGTCGGCGGTACGGATCGCCGGCGGCACCTTCCGCAACGCGAGCCGGGCGGCCCACCCGAGGATCGTCGAGGCGCTCGACGCGGTGGCCGGCGGAGCAGGGGTGCACGTCGACGAGGTCTACGCGCTGAACGCCCGTACCGAACTGCTGTACGGCACCGGGCGGACGGCGGCCGACCCGCCGCCAAGCGACCCCACCGATACCGAACCCACCGATCCCGACCTGGGCTCCGGCTCCGGCCGTGACGTCGGTCCGGACGGTTCGGCCGGCGGCTGTACGGCAGCCGGGGTACTCGGCTCGCGGACCGCCGACGGCCATCTGCTGCTCGGGCAGAACTGGGACTGGCATCCCGACCAGCGGGACACGATGGTGCTGCTGCGGACCACGGACGAGCGAGGGCTGACCGTGCTCACCCTCACCGAGGCGGGCATGCTCGCCAAGGCCGGGCTGAACTCGGCAGGGCTGGGAGTCTGCATCAACATGCTCGGCAGCGACCGGGACGGGCTGGCGCCGGGCCGATCGCCCGGGGTGCCGTACCACGTGCTGCTACGCGCGGTGCTGGAAGCCGGCAGCCTCGGCCAGGCGACCCGGGTGGCCTTCCGTACCCCCCGAAACGCGTCGATCAACCTGCTGCTCGGCCAGGCCGGCCCGGCCGGTGGGGAACTGCTCGACTTGGAGGTGGTCCCCGGCGACGTCGGGTGGACCCACCCGGTGGACGGGGTGCTCACCCACGCGAACCACCTGGAGACGGCCCTGCCGGTGCGGGACACGGCGAAGAACCTCGGCGGCTCGTCGATGTTCCGGGCGGCGCGGGCCCGCCGGCTACTGGCCGAACGGGCGGCCGGTGCGCCGTTGACCCTCGCCGACCTGGCCGACGTGTTCCATGATCATCTGGGCTTGCCGCTGGCGATCTGTCGGCATCTCGACGAGCGGGACGCACCGGCGGACCAGGCGGAGACGGTCTACTCGGTGCTGATCGATCTGGACGCCCGCCGGCTGGGGCTGGCCGCCGGCCCGCCGTGCCAGCACGACTACCACTGGCTGGAGCTGGCCGACGGCGTCACCGGATGACCTCCGCCCGGATCAGCTGCCAGTGCTGGCCCGGCCCGCAGTAGATCCGGATCCGCAGCGGAGCCATCTTCACCCGGATCCGGGTGTGCTGGGTGAGTGTGGTGCCGTCGTCGCCGTACAGCGCGTGTTCGGTCCCGTCGTCGGTGACCAGCCCGTAGCAGGGTCCGGTGCCACCCCGGGTCACCGTGCCGACCAGCCAGTCGCCGGTGATCAGGTCGGACGGGGTTTTCGGGGGTGTCCCGGGTCGGGGCAGTGTCGGCGGTTCGGTCCGGGACAGGCCCGGAGTCTCGGACGGGATCGGTGTCGCCGGTTCGTTGGATCCGGTCTGCGGGGCATCCGGCCCGTCGGTTCCGCTCTGCGAGGCGTCCGGGGTCGCCGGCATCGGTGCTCCTGACGTGGGATCGCCACCGCAACCGGCGACGGCGATCAGCGCCACGCCGGTCAGCATGGCGGCGACGGCCCGGAGGGCTGACTGTCGGATCAGCTTCGGTACTGCCATGCCGGTTGGACGCTGCCCGGCCGGCCGGAGTTCCACCGGCCGGCCGGAGTTCCACCGGCCGGCCGGAGTTCCACCGGCCGGCCGGAGTTCCACCGGCCGGCCGGGACCGCGTCACCGCCGGGTCAGGAGACCCGGATCTTCATCGTGGTGCCGTCCACCGACACCACCCGGATCTTCACGCCGACCGCGGGCAGCTTCACCCCGTGGTTGGGCAGTTCCTCGTAGAAGTACTTCCGGGTGTCGTTGAACAGCGGCTGCGCCGCCTGGCCGCGTACCCAGTGCGGTTCGCCGTTGATGTGCAGGGTGAACCCGTCGGCCTTCTCGAGGCTGAACGGCGCGTCGTACACCTGGACCCGGGCCCGCCACGGCGCGCCGGTCAGGTTGTACATCGGCCGCGGCCGCGAGTCAATGTACAGGTTGCGCCCCTCACCCGGGTGCACGTTGGTGTTGTTGTCGACCTGGGAGGTGTCCCAGTAGGAGATGAGCAGACCCTCCTGGTACGGGTAGTGGTCCACCATGTCGGGCTTGGTGTCGGCGTACCCGAAGTAGTACGGGCCGGTCTCCAGGTAGCGGTCGTACGAGACGTACGAGCGGTGCCCGGCGATGTAGTAGTTGTCGTAGTCGGCGGTCACGCTGGCCCCGACGGTGGTCCAACCGTCGAGGTCCCAGCCACCGGCACCCTCGGCACCGTCGGTGAAGATCGGTGCGCCGTCGGCGGTCACGGTCATCTCGTCGCCGAAGAAGCCGCCGTACGCCACCGCGCCGTCGGTGCGGTAGAGCAGCCGGACCAGTACGGCGTCCCCGGCGTACGCGTCCAGCGGCACGTTGATGTCGACCCACTGGCCACCGGTCGAGCTGTCGATCGCCGGGGTGCCGCTGCCGTCGGTGCCGTACGGGACACCGTTGACGGTGCCTTCGAGGGAGGTCCAGCTCGCCCCACCGTCGGCCGACGCCTGGAAGTACAGGTAGTCGTAGTCGTCCTCGATGTCGTAACGCGCCTTCATCGACAGTGCGGCGGTCGAGGCACCGGCGAGGTCGAACTCACGGGTCATCGTGTTGCTCATGTCGTCCTCGTTGCCGGAGAAGTACTGCATCTCACCGGCGTACGGCTCGCCGAGCTCGGTGGTGACCTCCTTCTTCGGCAGCACGACGATGACCGCCTGGGCCCGCTTGGTGTTGTACTCCTGTGGACCCAGGTGCAGGGTGCGTTTCTGCCCGGCCACCACCACCTCGTAGTCCAACCAGCCGAGCTGCAGCTTGTTCCAGGCACCGAGGTCACCGGGGCGCTCACCGATCCCGCCGTCAGTGGCGGCACCGAGGCGGCTCTGCGCCATCAGCGTCCAGTGCTCGTTGTTGTTGTCACCGCCGCCGGAGGTGTCGTAATCGTCCGGCAGGCCCAGATCGTGGCCGTACTCGTGGACGAAGACGCTCAGTCCGCCGTTCTCCGGCTGGATGGTGTAGTCGCCGATCCACAGCCCGCTGTCGCCGATCTGGGTGCCACCGGCGGGGTTCTGCGCCGGGCCGGTCAGCCCGATGTCGGTGGCGAAGGCGTACCAGCGGTGGCTCCAGATCGCGTCCTCACCCTGCCACGGGTCACGGTCGGCCTGGTCGCCACCGGCGTGCACGATCTGGAAGTGGTCGATGTAGCCGTCGGCCTCGTTGAAGTCGCCGTCACCGTCGAAGTCGTACCGGTCCCACTTGTCGAACTCACGCAGCTCGGCGGCGATCTCCTCGTCGGTGCGGCCGAGCGCCTGCTGGTCGGCAACCCACTGGTTGGCGGCATCGCGCAGCAGCTGCCAGACGTTGCTGCAGACGTTGCCACCGCAGAGGTCCCGGCCGTACCGGGCCTCGTTGTAGCGGACCTTGACCCAGTCGGTGACGGTGCCCTCGACGCTGTACCGCCCGGAGGACTGGGTCTCGTAGTAGGTCCTGACCGACTCGACGCCTTCACCGGCGCCGAAGTAGAGGTCCCGGTAGTGCTCGGGGGAGTAGTCGGCCTGCCAGATGGTGGTGTTGTCGACCGTCCGGTCCGGCTCGGGGATTTCGTTGTGCAGCGGTCCGTCGAACCGGGCCGGGCCGTCCCAGTCCGGGTTGCTGTCCACGTCGGGGTAGGCCGGGTGCCGTTCGTTGCCGAACTCCGCCAGGATCACGAAGATCCGGTCGGTGGTCTCCCGCTCCAACTCGACGTACTGGTCCTTGCCGGACCCGGCGCCGCCACGGGCGGCCCGGCCGGCGACGCCGGTGCCCGACGTCTCACCGACCTTCGCGACGGTGCTCGCACCGCGCCGTTCCGGGGTGAGCCGGCCACTGACCACTTCGCTCACTGCTCGTTCGCGCAGCTCACGACGCTTCTCGCCGAGCGGGTTGGGTAGGTCGTCGAGGCTCGGGGTTTCGGCCCGGGAAGGAGCCGCCACCGGTGTGTCCACCGATGGTGCGGCCATCGCCGTCGCGGGTAGAGCAAAGCCCATGCCCGAGGCGAGCGACACGGTGAGCATCCCCACCATGACTTTGCGCACCTGGTTACCTCCGGTTCGGGGGAATCGACGCCGCCACTTGGGTGAGGGCGGCACGATCTCCGGACGATGTGGCCCCCGTCGTTGGGGCCACCGTGAACCTAGTCACCCGAGGGAACCTCTGTGAAGGTCAATGCGTCGATTTGTTTCACGCTCCCGGCTGGATCGCCCTGATATGTCACAACGATCACGCCGTGAAAAGTGGCCGGCCCGGCCGCCGAAGCGACCGGACCGGCCACGAGCTGTTCACGTCGGCGGTACGCCGGGCCGCACCACCACCGGTGGTCCGCCGGGCCGCACCACCACCACCATTGGCGGCGGACGTCAGCCGTCGTCGGACTTGCCACCCTGCATGCCGGAGGAGATCAGCTCCATCACGGTGGAGTCCTGCAGCGTGGTCACGTCGCCGAGCGACCGGTTCTCGGCCACGTCCCGCAGCAACCGGCGCATGATCTTGCCGGAGCGGGTCTTCGGCAGCTCCGGCACCAGCATGATCTGGCGGGGCTTGGCGATCGGCCCGAGCGTACGCGCCACATGGTTGCGCAGCTCCTGGATCAGCGCCTCGCCGGCCTCGCCCGCGATGTCCGCGCTGCCGCGCGGGATGGTGAACGCGACGATGGCCTGACCGGTGGTCGGGTCGGTGGCGCCGACCACGGCGGCCTCCGCCACCGACGGGTGCGACACCAGCGCCGACTCCACCTCGGTGGTGGAGATGTTGTGCCCGGAAACCAGCATCACGTCGTCCACCCGACCGAGCAGCCAGACGTGCCCGTCGGCGTCCTTCTTGGCCCCGTCACCGGCGAAGTACATCTTGTCGAACCGGGACCAGTAGGTGTCGATGAACCGCTGGTCGTCGCCCCAGATGGTGCGCAGCATCGACGGCCACGGCTCGCGTAGCACCAGGTAACCGCCGCCGCCGTCGGGCACCGACTCGGCCTGGTCGTCGACCACGTCGGCGCTGATCCCGGGCAGCGGGGTCATCGCGCTGCCCGGCTTGGTGGCGGTCACCCCGGGCAACGGCGAGATCATGATCGAGCCCGTCTCGGTCTGCCACCAGGTGTCCACGATCGGACACCGGCCCCCGCCGATGTGTTCCCGGTACCACATCCAGGCCTCCGGGTTGATCGGCTCACCGACGCTGCCGAGCAGCCGCAGCGAACTGAGGTCGTACCCGGCCGGGATGTCCTCACCCCACTTCATCATGGTGCGGATCAGCGTCGGCGCGGTGTAGAGGATGCTCACCTTGTACTTCTGTACGAGCTCCCAGAACCGGCCCTTGTTCGGGGTGTCCGGGGTGCCCTCGTACATCAGCTGGGTTGCGCCGTTGGACAGCGGACCGTACACGATGTACGAGTGCCCGGTGACCCAGCCGATGTCGGCGGTGCACCAGTAGACGTCGGCCTCCGGCTTGAGGTCGAAGACCGCGTGATGGGTGTACGACGCCTGGGTGAGGTAGCCGCCGGTGGTGTGCAGGATGCCCTTGGGCTTGGCCGTGGTGCCGCTGGTGTAGAGGATGAACAGCGGCTGCTCGGCGTCGAACGGCTGCGCCTCGTGTTCGGTGCTCGCTTTCTCCACCGTCTCATGCCACCAGTGATCCTTGTCGGTCCAGGTGACCTCCTCGCCGGTCCGCCGGACCACCAGGACACGCTCCACCGACGGGCACTGGGCCACCGCCTCGTCGACGGTCGGCTTCAGGGCCGAGGGCTTGCCGCGCCGGTAGCCGCCGTCGGCGGTGATGATCACCTTGGCGCTGGCGTCCTGTACCCGGCCGGAGAGCGCGTCGACCGAGAAGCCGCCGAACACGACGTTGTGCGTCGCGCCGATCCGGGCGCAGGCCAGCATCGCGACCGCGGCCTCCGGGATCATCGGCAGGTAGATCGCCACCCGGTCACCCGCCGTCACACCGAGGTCGGTCAGCGCGTTCGCCGCCTGGCAGGTCATCCGGTGCAGGTCGGCGTAGGTGATGGTGCGGGTGTCGCCCGGCTCACCCTCCCAGTGGATGGCGACCCGGTCGCCGGCCCCGGCGGCGACGTGCCGGTCCAGACAGTTGTACGCGACGTTGAGCTGACCGCCGACGAACCACTTGGCGAACGGCGGGTTCGACCAGTCCAACACCTGGTCCCACTCCTTGGCCCAGTGCAGCCGGCGGGCCTGGTCCGCCCAGAAGCCGAGCCGGTCGGCGGCTGCCTCGTCGTACGCGGCCGCAGTGACGTTGGCCGCCCCGGCCAGCTCGGCGGGCGGCTCGAACCGGCGATTCTCCTGAAGTAGATTCTCCAGCGTTTCGCTCATGCGTGGGGCTCCTCACACGTCGCTTGACTTGCTCCGAGGTTAGTGTCGCCGTCCCGCCGGCACGAGACTTGGCGGATACCTGGGTGCCCATCGCGCGCCGAGCGGCCACACCGGCGCGGCGGGCGGTTCAGCTGGCCAAGCTTGTACCGTGTCGCTGATGACCGAGACCGACCCCCTGGCCCCGCTGCTCGACCTCGCCGACGTGGCACCCGCGCTGGACCGCGCCCGCGAGCAGGTCGACGCCGCGTTGCGGCACCGGGCGCTGCGCCGGCACGGCGGGGCGGTGGCGGCAGAGATCAGCCTCCGCTCGGCAGTCGCCAGTGCCGCGTTGGACGGGTACGACCATCCGGTCGCCGATGTACGCGCCGGGACGGTGACCGATCCGGTGGTGCAGGGGGCGCTGCGGGTGGCCGAGGCGGTTCCCACGCTGGCCGACCGCTGGCCCCGTACCCCCCGTCAGGTGCTGGCCCGGTTGCACGTGCTCGCCGCGCGCGGGCTGGTGCCGGCCGACCAGCTGGGTCGTCCGGTCGCCCGGCCTGACGTGACGCCGCAGTCAGGCGTGGCGCCGGGGCCGGATGTGGTGCAGGGGCCGGACGTGGCGCTACGGCTGGACGGGGTTTGCGCGCTGGTCGGCGGCGGCACCTCGGTGCCGGCGCTACTGCTGGCCGCCGTGGTGCACGCCGAGCTGCTCGCGTTGCGGCCGTTCGCCGGGCCGGGCGGGGTGGTGGCCCGGGCCGCCGCGCGGCTCACCCTGGTCGCGGCCGGCACGGACCCGCGTGGCCTGCTCGCCGTCGAGGTCGGCCACCACGAGCGGCAACCCGAGTACGTGGGTTCAGCCGGCGCCTTCGCGACTGGTACGCCAGACGGCGTCCGCTCCTGGCTGCGGCACTATCTGACCGCGGTCGAGCTGGGTGCCCAGGAGCTGACCCGGGTCGCCGACGAGGTGCTCGCCAACGCCTGAGCCGCTACCGGCCGGGGCGCTGGTGCGAGCCTGTCGGGTCGGTCGTGCATCCTAGACCAAGATCAGGTGAGCGTCATGGACCTCACCGGTCGCTTGAGAGGTCCATCACGCTCACCTGATCTTGCTTGGCAGCTGCGGGGTCAGGCCGAGGCTGTCTTTGTCCGGCGGTGCCGGCCGTACCAGGCGATGCCGATCGCGACCCCGACCCCGACGCTCAACGCGGCGGCCGCCACCGGGACCGCCGGCCGCTCCCGCAACCTGCGGCCGAGCGGGATCGGGTGGCGGAAGGCGAGGACCGGCCAGCCCTGCTCGGTGGCGAGCTTGCGGAGCTGGCGGTCCGGGTTGACCACCGTCGGGTGCCCGACGCATTCGAGCATGGGTACGTCGGTGACCGAGTCGGAGTAGGCGTAGCACTCGGCAAGGTCGTACCCGCGCTGCTCAGCGAGCTCGGTGACGCCGGTAACCTTGGCAGCCCCAGCCGCGTAGAACTCGATTTCTCCGCTGTACCGGCCGTTCTCCACGGCCATCCGGGTGGCGATCACGTCGGTGACGCCGAGTAGTTCGCCGATCGGGCGTACCATCTCCTCGCCCGACGCGGAGACCAGCACCACGTCCCGACCGGCGTTCTGGTGCTCCTCGATCAGCGCCGCCGCCTCGGCGTAGACGTACGGGTTGATCAGCTCGTGCAACGTCTCCGCGACGATCTGCCGGACCTGCTCCACCTGCCAGCCCTTGCACAGCGCGGCCAGGTAGTCGCGGGTGCGGGCCATGGTCTGTTCGTCGGAGCCGCCGAGCCGGAACATCAGCTGGGCGTACGCCGACTTGACCACGTCCCGCCTGGTGATCAGCCCGTCGCGGTAGAACGGCCGGCCGAACGCCAAGGCGCTGGACTTGGCGATGACAGTCTTGTCGAGATCAAAAAAAGCGGCGCTGCGGCCCACGACGGTGCAGTCTAGCCGGAGCGGGACGTCGGCGACGGCCGGTGCGTCGTCGCCGGTCGGCGACGGGGATCCCCCGGGATCTGATCCGACGATCAGGAAGCTGAGTGGCCCAACCTGCGTCCCGTGCCGGCAGCGGTGCGACTCCCGGTGAAAACGCCACTCGACGGGTGGCGGTCTGCTCAGGCATGCTTGTCATGACACAGTTATCTTTCCGTCCCAGGCTTCATCCGGAAGACACTCGGCGGTTGCACCCCCCGTGACCGCTGAGCGGGTTCGGCTCGACCCCCCCGGAGCCGAACCCCAGGCGACCCCCGTCTCCCCCCGGCGGGGGTCGTCGCTATTCCAGGGCGCGTTCCAGCTTCCAGCGCTGTCCCGCCACCCGGTCCTCCTCACTTACCAGATCAGTTGACCGGCGCTGACGTTGTCCACAGGCGGTCCCGTTGTCCACAGGCAGCCCCGTCGAGGGAGCGCGGGCACCGGGGCGGCACCCACAGTTGCGGCATCCCCTCACCGACCGCAGGAGGTCCGGATGCCGCCGCGCACCAGTATCGCCGCACCCCGCCGGCTGCCACTGGTCGTCACCGCCGACGAACGACTGCTCGACGACCTGCTGCGCCTCGCGGCGCTCGCCGGCACCGACGTCGACCTGGCTGCCGACCCGGTCGCCGCCCGGTCCCGGCAGGCCGCCGCCCCGTTCGTCCTGGTCGGTGCCGACCAGGCGGACGCCTACCTGCGGGCCAGGATGCCCCGCCGACCCCGGCTGGTCCTGGTCGGCCGGGCCGACCAGGACCAGCCCTGGCAGGTCGCCGAGCTGCTCGGTGCCGAGCATGTCGCGATCCTGCCGGCGGCGGAGCCGTGGCTGGTCGACCGCCTCACCGACAACGGCGGCACCGACAAGCCGGCCGCAGCTGTCATCGGGGTGATCGGCGGCCGGGGCGGGGCCGGCGCCAGCGTGCTGGCCGGTGCCCTGTCGGTCACCGCCGCCCGGCTCGGGCTGCGCAGCCTGCTGGTCGACGCCGACCCGCTCGGCGGCGGCCTCGATCTGGTCCTCGGCTGGGAGCAGATCGACGGCCTACGCTGGCCGGCGCTCGCCGACAGCGACGGCCGGATCGACCCGTCGGCGCTGGCCGGCGCGCTGCCCTGCCGGGGCGACCTCGGGCTGCTCTCCTGGGACCGGGGCGAACCGCTACCGCTGCCCGCCGCCACGATGACCGCCGCCCTCGACGCGGCCCGGCGGGAGCGGGACGTGGTCGTCGTCGACCTGCCCCGCCGGCCCGACGAAGCAGCGATCGCCGCGATGCACGCCACCGACCGGGTGCTGGTGCTGGTCCCGGCCGAGTTGCGGGCCACGGCGGCGACCGCCCGGGTGATCACCGACATCCAACCGCACTGCACCGACCTGTCGCTGGTCGTGCGCGGGCCGGCCCCGGGCCGGCTGCGGGCCCGGGAGATCGGGCGGACCCTGGGGCTGCCGGTGACCGGGGTGCTGCAACCTGAGCCACGAGTCAGCCGAGGGCTGGAGCGCGGTGACGCTCCGGGTTCCTCGGGCCGGGGTCCGTTGGCCGAGTTGTGTCAGCGGGTCGTCGCCGGCCTGGTCGATCGCGCGGCGGCAGCGTCGTGACGGCGGGTTTGGTTGGTTCCGGCGCGGGTGACCGACGTTCGGCCTCCAGGCACCCGTCATTATCGCAATTCTGCTATACTTCTCAAGTATCGTGGCCGGTCTACTACCACCCCGGGGCGGAAGCTGAGTTGCGCGAGTTGCCCGCTGTCGAGCGGGTAGCGATCGGCCATGCAGTAGACAAATTGGTAGCAATCCGGGCCAAACCTGGGGTACCCGCACTCGAGCGACATCAAGACAGCTACCAGCCTCCGGGAGCTACGCCCACGAGCCGGCCGTAGTCGCTGGCGAGCCCTTTATCGCCAGGTCGGCAACGCCTACGTCCTCGGAGCCATCGCCCCCGAGGCCAGCGTCAACCCACGAGCCTTCCGGAAGGCAATCGCCACAGCAGAGAAGCGCATCGACGAAGTGAAGGGCGACGAGTGATGAACCTGTCCGATCTGAAGACCTCGGCCCAAGTCCACGACGAGCAGCGCCACGACCCAGAGTTTTGCTCGGAGTGGGACCGCACCGCGTTCGCCAACGACGTCGCGCTGCGAATCTTGCGCTACCGCCAGGAACATGGCCTCACCCAGGCGGGTCTTGCCCGCGAGGTCGGGATGACTCAGTCGGTGATCGCGCGCCTTGAGTCGGGCGATCAGCCTCCGTCGATCGCGACCCTGGTCAAGCTGTCGAAGGGCACAGGCATGGATTTCAATATCAAGGTCAGCGGCGGTGCTGTCGAGTTCATCGCAGCCTAAACAGCCGTCCTGACGCCAGCGTCTGCCCTGGTCCTGGTTGTGGGATCAGGGCAGACGCCAATCGGGGTCAGCGGTGGTCGAACTGGCCGAGCTTGATCCCCTGGACGAAGCCGGTCCAGGTATCGGCGGTGAACGACAGCACCGGTCCGGCCTGGTCCTTGCTGTCGCGGACCTGGGCGGCACGGTCGCTGCGCCGAGCTTCTACACAGTCACCGGAGGAACCAGACCGGGTGCTCTTGCGCCACACCGAGTCCACGTCATGCTCCTTCTGCTAGGTCGCCAGATCGCTGGCGATCCTAACCAAGGTATCGCGGGAGGCCGTTGGCGGCAGAGCCTCGGCGGCGAGCTGCTCAAACGCGGCCAAGTAAGCGGCAACCTCGGCCGGTTGCTCCAGGTAGAGCGCGCCGGTGAGGGTGCCGACGTAGACCAGCCGATCCTCGGCCGATTCAGGAAAGGGCTCGGGTATCGGCGGGAAGTCAAGGATGACGAAGCTGCCGTCGAAACCAGCGCCGGCCCCGAACGGCAGGATCTGAATCTGCACTCGGGTCCGGTCACACTCCGTGATCAAGCGGTCGAGCTGCGCCCGAAGCACACGCGGCCCGCCGACCATCCGCCGTACCGCTGCCTCGTCGAGGATCATCCGCAGAATCGGCTGGTCGTCTGTGCCCAGGATGGACTGCCGGTCCATCCGCAGCGCGACCTGTTGTTCGAGCTCACTGTCGCGCATCGGGATCGGCGCGCCCCGGAACGCCGCCCGTGCGTACTCCTCGGTCTGCAGAATGCCTGGAACCATCTGGCACTGGTAGGACCGGATGACCGACGCTTCGGACTCCATGCCGACGTAGGTCACGAACCACTCAGGTAGCACCTCGCTGTAGCGCTGCCACCAGCCGCGCTGCCGGGCTTGTCGGGCGACAGCGATAACAGCCTCAGCCTGCTCACCGGCGACGCCGTAGAGCCCAAGAAGCGCCCGCACGTCGTTCGGATGCGGCCGGACCTCGGCGGTTTCGATGCGGGACAGCCAACTCCCGTCATGATCGACCTGCCGGGCAGCCTCGGTCGACGAGAGACCTGCCTGCTCCCGCAGACGTCGGAGCGTCATAGCCAGCCGTCGTCGTTTGACTGTCGGGCTTTGTCGTGATGCCACAGACGCATCCTGCACTCCACCCGATTGCCGATCAAGCCCATGCCCAGCACAGATTGATCAACTCTCTGATGCGATCCGCATACTGCGGATTTCACTGACCCCTGCCATGGTGATAGGGCACATGTGGACGCCGACCGCATCACCGGTACGGCGAACAACGCGGTGCGCTCGACGCGGCACCGATGCTCTCGTTCTGTAGCGAGGAGGCAGCCTGTGGTCAGCTACGAGGCGTACGTCGTCGCAGTCGCAAGGACGCTGGCCAGGCGACACCGGCCGGTGTGGTCCTGGCGCAAGTGGCAGCAGGTCTGCCGGTGCGGGGCGGCGCTGCCCTGCCGGGCTCGGCACCGGATACCGATCAACCGGGGTCACTGGCCAGAGGAGGGCGCGTGAGCTTCCACACCCCGATCCAGCCGGCGTGGACCTGCGCGGGATGCGCGGATCCGTGGCCCTGTCACACCCGCCGTCAGGAACTGCTCGCGGAGTACGCGGGGGCGACGGTGTCGCTGTCGGTCTACATGGCGACGTGCCTGCTCGACGCGATGATCGACCTGGCCGACAACCGCAGCGGCTACCTGTACTGGCGATTCATGGGGTGGTGGCGCTGATGTCGGTCATCCGGCCCGGTGACGAGGACATGCACTTCGAGGACGGTTCGCACCGCTGGTACCCGTTTGATCCCGCCGACGACGACCAGCAGGCGTGGGAGGACCGGGTGCACGAGCACAAGCGCCAGCACCGTGAGGAGGAGCCGCGCCCCCGCAAGCGCTGGCCACGCCGCTCGATCTGACCCTGCCGGTTCATTGCCTACGCGGCCGCCGTAGCAGATCACCTCCGGCCGGGAGAAGTTATCCACAGGCAGGTCGGTTGTCCACAGCCTGCCTGATCGTCCAGGCGCGAACGCCGCGTCAGCGTCCACAGTTTCGGCATCGCTCCCCGAGCCGTAGGAGGGCTCAGATGCCGCCGCTGTACCCCGTCGCGATTCCCCGCACCTGCCCGCCGCTCGTCACCGCCGAGGCAAGACCTCGGCGTGACGTCGCGGGCCTGGTCGATCGTGCGGTGGTGGCGTCATGACGGCCGGGTCGGCCCGTACGGGCGGTTCCGTCGCGCCGGCCGGGTGGCCCGGTGGTGCGGGTGTCGACGAGGCGGTGGTGGCGGCCCGGGTGCGGGAGCGGTTCATCGCGGACGGCACGTCGGTGACGCCGGCCTCGGTGGTCGGTGCGGTGCGGGCCGAGCCGGGGGCGGCGTTGCGAGGTGACGCCGGGTTGTTGCGGCTGGCCGACCGGGTACACGGTGAGTTGGCCGGGGCGGGGCCGCTGTCGCCGTTGCTGGCCGACGCTCGGGTGACCGACGTTTTGGTGAACGGCACCCAGGTGTGGGTGGACCGGGGTGCCGGGTTGGAGCGGGCGGCCGTGGGCGTCGGTTCCGTGGACGAGGTGCGTCGGTTGGCGCAGCGGCTGGCGGCGGCCTGCGGGCGTCGGCTCGATGACGGATGCCCGTACGTCGATGCCCGGTTGCCGGACGGTACCCGGTTGCACGCGGTGTTGCCGCCGGTGGCGGCGACGGGGCCGTACCTGTCGTTGCGGACGTTCCGGCAGCGTCCGTTCCAGTTGGCCGAGCTGGTGGGCAACGGCATGGTCGACGGCCCAGTGGCGGAGCTGCTGCGGGCGGTGGTGGCGGGGCGGCTGGCGTACCTGATCACGGGCGGCACGGGGTCGGGCAAGACGACCTTGTTGAACACGTTGCTCGGGCTGGTGCCGGCCGACGAGCGGATCGTGATGGTGGAGGACGCGGCCGAGTTGCGGCCGGAGCATCCGCATGTGGTGACGTTGCAGGCACGGACAGCCAACGTCGAGGGGGTCGGGTCGGTCGGGCTCGGTGCGTTGGTCCGGCAGGCGTTGCGGATGCGGCCGGACCGGCTGGTCGTCGGCGAATGCCGGGGCGCTGAGGTCGTCGACCTGCTGGCCGCGCTCAACACCGGCCACGACGGCGGCGCGGGCACCCTGCACGCGAACGCGGCCAGCGACGTGCCGGCCCGGCTGGAGGCGTTGGGGCTGCTCGGTGGGCTGCCCCGCGCCGCGTTGCACGCGCAGATCGCCGCCGCCATCCAGGTGGTCGTCCAGCTGCGCCGGTTCGCCGGGCGGCGATTCGTCGACGCGATCTGTCTGCTCACCCCGCACGGGCCGGAGCGGCTGATCACGGTCACCCCCGCTTGGCGGCGCGGGGCCGGCCCGCAGCCGGCCGGCCCGGCCCTGGCCAGGTTGCTCATCGAACGCGGCGTACCGGTGCCGGCGGTGCTCGACAGCCGGGGGCGACGGTGAGCCGGCGACCCGGTACGTCGCACCGGCGTTGGCCGCGTCGGCTGCGCCGCCCGTGGGGTCGCCGCCGTCGGCTGCTGGCGGTGACCGGACCGACCCCGGTGCGCGTGTATGGCGATCCGGACTCGCCACCACCAGCCACCGTTCCGTTCAGCGTCCGGCTGTCGTCCCGGGCGCTGTGGTCCCGGGCACGGTGGCTCGGCAACGCCGCGCGCCGGCATCCGCGCCGTGCGCTGGTGGCCGTCGCCGGCACCGGCGGGCTCGCCGCCGGTTGGCTGGGCGGGCCGGTGGCGGCGGCGATCACCGCCGCGTACCTGGGGCTCGGCCTGCGTACGGCGGCGAACCGGGCCGCCGCGCAGGCTCGGCGGGACCGGCGGGTACGGCAGTTGGACGCGCTGGCCGCGCACGCCGCCGACCTGCGGGCCGGTCTGCCGGCAGGGCCGATGACGCTGCCGCAGCCGACGACGTTGCCGGGCCCGACGGCGGGCACCGCCGCCACCCGGCTCGCCGGCTTGTCGACCGCCGCCGTACGGCTTGCGGAGCGCACCGGTGCGCCGTTGGCCGACCTGATCGAACGCATCGAAGCCGACGCCCGAGCGTTCGACCGGTCGCGGGAGGCGGCCGCCGCGCAGGCCGCCGGTGCGCAGATGACGGCCTGGCTGCTGGCCGGGCTGCCCGCCGGCGGTCTGGCTCTCGGCTACAGCATCGGGGTGGACCCGGTGGCGGTGCTGTTGCGGACTCCGATCGGCGCGGCCTGCGCGCTCGCCGCCGTGGCCCTGCAGGTCGCCGGGCTGGTCTGGACCGAGCGGCTGAACCGGGCACCGGAGGCGACCAGCTGATGGCCGGCACCCGCGTGATGCTGCCGCCGGCGGTCCGCCCGGTCACGGCACTCGCCGCCCGCCGCCGGCTCGCCCGGCTCGGCGGCGATCCGCCAGCGGAGTCCGACCTGTCGCGGCTCGTCCGGCCGGTCGCGGCGCTTTCCGGTGTGGCGGTGCTGGTGATCGGCGGCAGCTGGCTCTCCGTGCCGCTGGCCGTCGCGACTGCTGTCGGTGTCGACCGGTCACTGCGCCGGATCGAGCCACCGTCGGTACGCCGTCGACGGCTGCGCGCGGCAGCCGACCTGCCGCTGGCCGCCGATCTGCTGGCGGCGGCGCTGCGCGCCGGAGCGCCGGTGGATCAGGCGATGGTCGCGGTGGCCGACGCGCTGGCCGGGCCGCTCGGTTCCCGGCTGAGCCGGGTGGCTCGGGCGCTGCGGCTCGGTGCCGAGCCGGCCGAGGCGTGGCGGCATCTCGACGCGGTGCCGGGCGGCGAGCGCCTGGCCGCCGCCGCGATCCGCTCTGCGGCCAGCGGCGCAGCCCTCGCCGGTGCCGCGACCAGGCTCGCCGACGATCTGCGGGCCGGTCGTTCGGCAGCGGCCGAGGCGGCGGCCCGGCGCGCCGGGGTGCTGATCGTGCTTCCCCTCGGGCTGTGTTTCCTGCCCGCCTTCATTCTCGCCGGTCTGGTGCCGGTGATCGTCGCCGTCCTCGGCGACGTCCTCTGAGGAAAGGAGTCATCATGCGGTCGACGAAGGTTCCGCCCGACGCGGCGGTGCCGACGACAGCGACGACGGTGTCCGGACGGCGGGCGGTCGGCCGGTGGCGCGGCCACCTGGTCGGCCGGTTGCGCGACGACGCGGGGATGAACACCGCCGAGTACGCCGTCGGCACGCTGGCAGCCGTCGCCTTCGCCGGGATCCTGCTCAAGGTGTTGACCAGCGAGGGTGTGCAGGCCGCCCTCGCCTCGGTCATCGATCGGGCGCTCGGGTGAGGCCGCGCCGGCAGGCCGGCGGTGACCGGGGCTCGTTCACCGCCGAGTTGGCCGCCGGTCTGCCGGCGCTGGTCCTGCTGCTGGCGGTCGGGCTGTCCGCCGTCAGCGCCGTGGTCACCAAGTCCGAGTGTCTCGACATGGCACGGTCGGTCGCGCTGGCCACCGCCCGGGGCGACCGTGACGCGGCTGCCCTGGCCGGGCCGCCGGGAGCGGAGGTCTCCGTGGTCGTCGACGGTGACCTGGCCACCGTCACGGTCCGGGCACCGCTGCGGGCGTTGGGCGCCCGGCTCGGGCCGGCGTCGGTCACCGCGTCCGTGACCGCCGCGGTCGAGCCCGGCGTCACCGGGACCGCTGCCGGCGCGACTGGAAACGCCGGCAGCAGCGGTTCCGTTACCGGCGGTGCCGTCGATGGCGGTGACGGCGCGGGATCGCCGCCGGAGCGTCACCGGTGACCGGCCGACGATGCCGCCGCCGGTTGCGCGGGCCCGGGGCCGACGCCGGGCAGCGCGGCAGCGCCAGCCTGTGGCTGCTCGCTGTCGGGCTGATGCTGGTCGCCGCCGGGATGGCCGGTGCGCTGATCGGTGCGGTCCGGCTCGCCCGGCAGCAGGCCTCGGTGGCCGCCGACCTGGCCGCCCTCGCCGGTGTCGCCCGGGTGTTCGCCGGCCAGGGCGTGGTCTGCGAGCGGGCGGCCGATGTGGCCGAACGCAACGGCGGGCGGTTGCGTGCGTGCACGGTCCACGGGATGGAGGTCGTGGTCACCGTCGAGGTGATGCCACTTCCGGCCACCGGCGTCGGTCGGCCGGTGAGTGCGACCGCCCGGGCCGGTCCGCTGCGGGCCGACCCGTGGGAGGGCGCCGACGCGCGGGCCGACCCCTGGTCAGCGGGTCGGGCCGTCGGCGGTGGTGGCGTGCATGGCCCAGCGGGATATCACCTGGTGGATGTTGTAGAGCCGCTGCTGAATCAGTTCGAGGCGTTCCGCCTGGGCCAGGGCCGCGTACGCCTGGGCCAGGGCGATCTGCTGGTCGACGGTGAGGTTCTGCGGGTCGATCGAGTAGAGCAGTTCGACGGTGTCGGCCACGGTGTCGGCCACGGCGTTCTCCTCCGGTGGCGTTCTGGAAGCGCTCCCACGTCTAATCTATCCAGATCAGGAGAAATTTATGCCAGTAGATCGCACATGGTCCGGTGCCGGATCAGTCAGCACTTTCCGGCAGGCTGGCCAGCACCACGTCGAGCACCCGGACCGCGTCGGCCTTGCCCAGCGGGTTGTTGCCGTTGCCGCACTTCGGCGACTGCACGCAGGACGGGCAGCCGGTCTCGCAGCCACACGCGGCGATCAGGTCGCGGGTGGCTCCCAGCCAGGTCCGGGCCGCCTGGTAGGCACGTTCGGCGAACCCGGCTCCCCCGGGGTGGCCGTCGTAGACGAACACGGTCGGCGCCTCGGTGTCGGCGTGCGCGGCGGTGGAGAGTCCGCCGATGTCCCACCGGTCGCAGGTCGCGATCAACGGCAGCAGGCCGATCGCCGCGTGCTCGGCGGCGTGCAGCGCGCCGGACACGTCCGCCGGCTCGACCCCGGCGGCGGCGAGCGCGGCCGGCGAAACGGTGAACCACACGGCGACGGTGCGCAACTGTCGGGCCGGCAGGTCCAGTGGCCGGGTGTCCAGCACCTCACCCGACCCGATCCGGCGCCGCTGGTAGGAGACGACCTGGCTGGTCACGTCGACGTCGCCGACGAACAGTCCGACCGGGCCGGCGTCGCGGTACTCGCGTACCGCCGCCACCGACAGCGAGGTGACCTCCCGGGCGTGGGTGGACCAGTCCGGCTCCTCGGCGTGCACCAGCGCGCACGCCCCGTCCAGATCGAGGTCGTCGACCACGTACGACACGCCCTGGTGCAGGTAGACCGCGCCCGGATGGATGAGGAAGTGCGACGAGCCGGGATCGACTGTGCCGAGCAGTCGACCGGTCGACGTCTCCACGACGTCGACCGGGGTGCCGCCCTCGCCACGCAGGTCGACCTCGGGCCGGCCGGCAGCGGTCCAGTACCAGCCGGTGGGGCGTCGCCGCAGCAGCCCGGCGGCGACCAGGTCGTCCAGCGTCTGCTTGACCGACACGCCACCGAACAGTTCGACGTCGGCCGAGGTCAGCGCACCCTCTGCGGCAGCGCAGCACAGCTGCGGCCCGAGCACGTACGGGTTGGTCGGGTCGAGCACCGTCGCCTCCACCGGCCGGCCGAAGACCGCCTCCGGGTGGTGCACCAGGTAGGTGTCGAGCGGGTCGTCCCGGGCGATCAGCACCGCCAGCGCCTCGCGTCCGGCGCGTCCGGCCCGCCCCGCCTGCTGCCACAGCGACGCCCGGGTGCCGGGATATCCGCAGATCAGCACCGCGTCCAGACCGACCAGGTCCACCCCGAGCTCGAGTGCGTTCGTCGAGGCCAGCCCGAGCAGTTCACCGGCGGTGAGCGCGCGCTCCAACGCCCGTCGCTCCTCGGCCAGGAAACCGGCCCGGTACGCCGCCACCCGGTTGCCGAGCCCGGGTGCTACCTCGTCCAGCGCCCGGCGCGCGCTGCTGGCCACCACCTCCGCCCCGCGCCGGGACCGGACGAACGCGAGCGTGCGTACCCCGGCGGCGACCGCGTCGGCGAGCAGGTCGGCGCTTTCGCGCAGCGCCGACCGCCGTACCGGGGTGAGGTCGTCGGTGTCGGCGCGGGCACCGGGCAGCAGTGGCGGCTCCCACAACGCGAAGGTCACCGCTCCGCGCGGCGCGCTGTCCTCGGTGACCGGCTCCACCGGCAGCCCGGTCAGCTGGCTGCCCGCCCGCGCCGGCTCTCCCGAGGTCGCCGAGGCCAGGATGAACACCGGCGTGCCGGACCCGGTGCCGGGTCGGGCTCCGGGCCCGAGGGTGGGCCGGCCGCCGGACCCGGCGCCGGGCCGGACCCGCTGGTACCGCTCGGTCTGGCGACGCAGTCGACGCAGTACGTGGGCCACGTGCGAGCCGAACACGCCCCGGTAGCTGTGGCACTCGTCGACGATGACGTAGGTCAGCCGGCGGAGGAAGTTCGACCAGGCTCCGTGCCGGGGCAAGATGCCTCGATGCAGCATGTCTGGATTTGTCAGCACAAAGCGGGCATGCTGTCGGATCCAGGCCCGCTCCGGCTGCGGGGTGTCGCCGTCGTAGCAGGCTGGCCGTACCCCGTCGAGTCCCAGATCGGCGACGGCGCGCAACTGGTCGGCGGCGAGAGCCTTCGTCGGGGCCAGGTACAGCACAGTGGCCCGAGGATCGGCCAGCAGACTCGCCAACGCCGGCAGCAGATACGCCAGCGACTTGCCCGAGCCGGTGCCGGTGGCGACGATGACATGCCGGCCGGAATGGGCCAGTTCGGCCGCGTACGCCTGGTGCCGCCAGGGCTGCCGGACCCCGCGCGCGGTCAACACGTCCCGCAGCTCGGCGGGCACCCAGTCGGGCCACGGCGCGGTGGCACCGGGCCGCACCGGCAACCGCTCGACGTGGGTGACCGCAGCCGGGTACGGAGCCGGGTCCGCCCCTGCGACCGGGTACGGAGCCGCCGCAGTCGGCTGCTTCGGCGCGGCGCCGGTCTGACGCGGCAGTTCGCCGGCGGCGCCCCACCGACGCAGCAACCCCGCCGGGTCCGGACCCGGTCCGGGCGTTACGGTGGCGGGTGAGGTCACGTCTGCACTCTCGCACCGGGGTGCCGACGTCGGCATCCCGGGGTAGGTCTGTGGGATGCAGGGAGATCATCGACCGTGCGGAGTCGCGCGGCGCAACCGCGCCGTGCGGTGGTTAGATGCCATAGGCGTGCATCGCAGCCAAGGAGGGGACCGATGGAGCTGTCGCTGTCGACTCGCACCGTTGGCGAGTACACGGTGCTGGAGGTCGGCGGCGAAGTGGACGTCTATACCGCTCCCCGACTGCGGGAGCGGTTGCTCGAGCTGATCGACGCCGGCAACCACAAGATCGTCGTTGATCTGCACCGGGTCGACTTTCTCGACTCCACCGGGCTCGGCGTGCTGGTCGGCGCGCTGAAGCGACTCCGCCCGGCCGGCGGCACCTTCGGGCTGGTCTGCGACAAGGAGTCCCTGTTGAAGATCTTCCGGATCACCGCGCTGGACCAGGTCTTCCCGATCTTCCCGACCGTACAGGCCGCCACCGGTGGAGAACCGGATGGCTCAGCTGGCGCAGCGCCGACGGCGTGATGGCCACCGTTCGCCTCTCGTTCTCCCCGGCGCCGGTGCACGTGCGCACCGCCCGCCTGGTCGGCGTCGCTGTCGCCCGCCGGGCCGGAGTGGCCGAGGAACTGCTCGACGAGGTCCGGCTGGCGATCGGTGAGGCCTGCACCCGGGCCGTCGCCCTGCACCGCCAGTACGGGCTGGCCGACCTGGTTCAGGTGGAGATGTCCGATGAGGAGACCTACACCGTACGGGTGATCGACCGTGCCCCGATCGAAGCCGGGCTCGGCCTGAGCGCCCTGCCGCCCGACGAGTTGGCCGACGAGTCGTTGACCGACGAGGCACTGACGGTCGGTGTCGGTTTCGCCCTGCTGGCCGGTTTCGTCGAGGACCTCCAGGTGCGGCCGGTCGACGAGGGCGTCGGAACCGAGGTGCGGATGGTCTGGCCGGTCGGCCGGTGAGACCCCCGGCGGCCCGGCCCACCAGCTGAAGATCAACCTCCGTCGTCACAACTGTCCGTTCCGCCTGCAGGAATGATCCACAACTCGGTGGGTGGACGGTGTGACCTGCCTTACCCGGTCCGGCTAGAGTACGCGGGTTATCACCAACTGTCCTGGCCCCACAAACCTGTGGGTGCCAGCAGACCTCGTTGCTCCCCGCGTGGAGTCGCCCCGCCGGTTCGTCCACCGACCGGGGCGAGCGTTCGGTACAGGAGGACACTGATGTCCGGGACCACCTTGGCCGCCGAAGGCGGCGGGCTGTCCCTTACCGGCACACACCTGACGTACGTCGTCATCGCCGCGGTCATCGCGCTGGTGGCGCTGGGTTTCGCCGCCGCCCTGGTACGGGCGGTACTGGCGACCGGTAAGGGCACCACGAACATGCAGGAGATCGCCGGCGCCGTGCAGGAAGGCGCGTCGGCGTACCTGTTCCGCCAGTTCAAAACCCTCGGCGTGTTCGTCGTACTCGCCGTCATACTGCTCTTCCTGCTCCCTGTGCACGAGACACAGGGCAGCGAGACGATGGTGAAGGTCGGTCGATCCGTCTTCTTCGTGGTGGGCGCGGTGTTCAGCGCGTTCATCGGCGGCGCCGGGATGGCGCTGGCCACCCGGGCGAACCTGCGGGTCGCCGCGGCGGCCGGCACCGGCGCCGGTGGCCGGGAGAACGCGATGAAGATCGCCTTCCGGACCGGCGGCGTGGTCGGCTTCCTCACGGTGGGCCTCGGCCTGTTCGGCGCGGCCCTGGTGGTCGTCCTCTACCGGGTCGACGCACCGACCGTGCTGGAGGGCTTCGGCTTCGGCGCGGCCCTGCTGGCCATGTTCATGCGGGTCGGCGGCGGCATCTTCACCAAGGCCGCCGACGTCGGTGCCGACCTGGTCGGCAAGGTCGAGCAGGGCATCCCGGAGGACGACGCCCGTAACCCGGCGACCATCGCCGACAACGTGGGCGACAACGTCGGTGACTGCGCCGGCATGGCCGCCGACCTGTTCGAGTCGTACGCGGTGACCCTGGTCGCCGCGCTGATTCTGGGCCGGGCCGCGTTCGGCGAGGAAGGCCTGGTCTTCCCGCTGATCGTCTCCACCATCGGTGCGGTGATCGCGCTGTTCGGCGTACTGATCACCCGACTGCGTCCGTCGGACCGTAACGGCATGGTGGCGATCAACCGGGCGTTCTTCACCTCGGCTGTGCTGGCCGCTGTGCTGGTCGCCGTCGCCGCCTTCTTCTACCTGCAGAGCAGCTGGACGGAGCTGCTCGGCGACGACTGGCGTACGCAGCTCGGCGTCGACGAGGGCGCCGACCTGCCGCTGTCCCCGGCCGGTCTGGCCATCGGCGCGGTGTTCATCGGCATCGTGCTGGCCGCCGCGATCCAGCTGCTCACCGGCTACTTCACCGAGGTGCACCGCCGCCCGGTGCAGGACATCGGCAAGAGCTCGCAGACCGGCGCGGCGACTGTCATCCTGGCTGGCATCAGCGTCGGCCTGGAGTCGGCGGTCTACTCGGCGCTGCTGGTCGGCGCGGGAGTGTTCGGGGCGTACCTGCTTGGTGGCGGCTCCATCACCCTGTCGCTGTTCGCCGTGGCGCTGGCCGGCACCGGCCTGCTCACCACGGTCGGCGTGATCGTGGCGATGGACACCTTCGGCCCGATCTCCGACAACGCGCAGGGCATCGCCGAGATGTCCGGTGACATCGACGAGGCCGGTGCCCGTACCCTCACCGAGCTGGACGCGGTCGGCAACACCACGAAGGCGATCACCAAGGGCATCGCGATCGCCACCGCCGTGCTCGCCGCGACGGCGCTGTTCGGCTCCTACACCGACACGGTCAGCATCGCGCTGAACGACGCCGGGATCGACGACGTGCCCGGCTACCTGGCCGACTCGCTCAACGTCGCGAACCCGGGCAACCTGGTCGGTCTGATCATCGGTGCCGCGGTGGTCTTCCTCTTCTCCGGGCTGGCCATCAACGCGGTGTCCCGCTCGGCCGGCGCCGTCGTGCTGGAGGTCCGCCGCCAGTTCCGCGACAACCCCGGCATCATGGAACGGACCCAACGGCCGGAGTACGGCAAGGTGGTCGACATCTGCACCCGCGACGCCCAGCGGGAACTGCTCACCCCGGGTCTGCTGGCGGTGCTGGCGCCGATCGCGGTCGGCTTCGGCCTCGGCGCCGGTGCGCTCGCCGCGTACCTGGCCGGCGCGATCGGCACCGGTGTGCTGATGGCGGTCTTCCTGGCGAACTCCGGCGGCGCCTGGGACAACGCCAAGAAGCTGGTGGAGGACGGCGCACACGGCGGCAAGGGTTCCGAGGCGCACGCCGCCACGGTCATCGGCGACACCGTCGGCGACCCGTTCAAGGACACCGCCGGCCCGGCGATCAACCCGCTGCTCAAGGTGATGAACCTGGTGGCCCTGCTGATCGCCCCCGCGGTGATCATGTGGGGCGTGGGCACCGACCAGAACGACCCGCTGCGCATCGCCATCGCGGTGCTGGCGACCCTGGTCGTGGTGGCCGCCGTGGTGTTCACCAAGCGCAAGCCGATGGCGATGGGGGAGGACGTCGACGGTGGTCCGGCCGGTGGCGGCAGCGCCGGGTCCGAATCGGAGCGGGTGAGCGTCTGACCGACCGGTGGCTCCGCCCGATCCCTGTGGACCGGGTGGAGCCACCGGCTTCGACGTACCGCCGACCGGTGGCGGGCCGTACGGCTGTCGTCACCGGTGCGTACGCTGCACAGCATGGGAGCGCGCCGCGTGGTGTCCACTGCCCGGATCGCAGTGCTGCTCACTGCCGTGGCGTTGACGCTGTCGGGCTGCGGTGGAGGACCCAGCCCGGTCGTCTGGGCGGCCGAGGTGTGCACCGCGCTGCGCCCGTGGCGGGCCGAGATCAGCAATCTGACCAGCAGCACCCAGCAGCAGATGACCGCGCAGACGACCCCGGCGCAGGCGCAGGAGAATTTGGTCCGGCTGCTGTCCGGCGCGGCCGCCGCGACCGAGACCGCCCGGGTCCGGGTGGTGGAGGCCGGGGTGCCCGACGCGGACCAGGGTGAGCAGGTGGCCAGCGGGTTCGCAGGCTCGCTCGGCGCGGTGCGCGACGCGTACGGCAAGGCCGAGGAGGGCATCGCCGGGCTGGACGCAACCGGACCGGCGGACAGCTTCTACGACGAGGTCGAGGCGGTGCTCGCCACCCTCACCGACGACTACCAGCGCAGCGCGCTGGACACCAGCTCACTGGATTCCGCGGAGCTCAACCGGGCCTTCGACGAGGTCCCGGAGTGTCGCTGACGCCGCCGACCGACTCCTCCGCCGGTGCCCTGACGCCCCGGCAGTTGTCGCTGTTCGGCGTGGCGGCGGCGGATCCGACGCCGGGCGACCTGGCGGGTCTGCTCGCCGGTCCGGGGCGGATCACCCGGATGGGCGGCACCGTACGGGTGTCGGTGGACGTCGAGCCGGCCTGGCGGGTGCACGTGCTGGTTGCCGAGTTCCGTCGGCGCGGGCTGGCGCCGAGTTGGCGTCAGCTGCCGGACGGCCGGCTGACGGTGCGGACGGCGTATACGGCGGTGCTGGCCCGGCTCGGCGCGGCCTGGCTGCATCCGCCGATGCCAGACGGACCGGACGCCGACCAGTTGGACACCAACCAACTGGAGGCCGACCAACCGGACGCCGACCAACCGGAGGCGGGGCCGGTGCGTGGCGAGGACGACCGCCTGGTCAAGCGGCCGCCGACCGGTTTCCACCTGGCCGGTCAGCGGCTGCGGCTGTGGGCGGCGGCGGCCGGTGCCAGGGACCCGCTCGGCTACCGGTTGCGGCTGGCCGAATCGGATTCAGACAACTGGCCCCAGGTGGGTGCCGCGCTCGCCGCGATCGGGCTGCCGGCGGTGCTGCTCGATGCCCGGTCCGGTGGTCCGGCGTACCGGATCGTGGGCCGACGCCGGCTGACGAGACTGGCCGAGCTGCTCGGCGACCGGCCCCCCGCCGCCCCCGAGGACGGCTGGGCGTGATGACACGATCGCTGTCTGATCGCTGACAGAACAGCCGGGACATCGACCGACGCCACCGGCGGCTGCGGTGCGGTGCGCCACGTCACGCCGGTTGGTGGGTGTACCGTGTCGCCGTTGGTGCGGTAGGAACGAGCTGGGTCGGCATCGGGTGGGCTGCCGGCCGGCTGTGGTGAACCAACCGGACGACCAACGCAAATCGGGCCGAAGGCTTGGGTGCGTGTGCTCCACCGGCCCCGGGTTCGCGTTACGTTGGACATCGTGACCGTCGCCCGCCCGCTCGTCGTGGCGGGCGCCGGTCGATCCGGGCCGCCGCCTGTCGCCGGGCGGTCCGAGTGGGGTCGAGGTCAGGAGAGACGTGCCGAGCAACACCTCAACCAGTCGTCTGGTCATCGTCGAATCGCCGGCGAAGGCCAAGACGATCTCGGGCTACCTGGGCCCGGGGTACGTCGTCGAGGCGAGCCTCGGGCATGTCCGGGACCTGCCCCGCAACGCCGCCGACGTGCCGGCCCGCTACAAGAAGGAGCCGTGGGCCCGGCTCGGCGTCGACGTCGACAACGGCTTCTCCGCGCTGTACGTCGTCTCGGCCGACCGTAAGCAGCAGATCGCCAAACTGACCAAGCTGGCCAAGGAGGTCGACGAGGTCCTGCTCGCCACGGACGAGGACCGTGAGGGCGAAGCGATCGCCTGGCATCTGGTGGAGACCCTCAAGCCCAAGGTGCCGGTGCGTCGGATGGTCTTCCACGAGATCACCCGGGCCGCCATCCAGGCCGCGGTGGCCAACCCGCGGGAGATCGACCGCAACCTGGTCGACGCCCAGGAGGCGCGGCGGATCCTGGACCGGCTGTACGGCTACGAGGTCTCGCCGGTGCTGTGGAAGAAGGTGATGCCCCGGCTGTCCGCCGGCCGGGTGCAGTCGGTGGCCACCCGGATCGTGGTGGAGCGCGAGCGGCAGCGGATGGCGTTCCGTACCGCCGACTACTGGGACATCCAGGCCACCCTGGCGGTGACCGGCCAGCCGGCGGCCGCAGCCGACGGGCCCCGCTCGTTCACCGCCACCCTGATCGCGCTCGGCGGCGACCGGATCGCGACCGGCAAGGACTTCGAGCCGACCACCGGACGGGTCCGGCCGGAGGCGTCGGTGGTGCACCTCGACGGCGACGGGGCGCGGGGCCTGGCAGCCCGGCTCGACGGTCGGCCGTTCACCGTCACCCGGGTCGAGGAGAAGCCGTACCGCCGCCGGCCGTACGCCCCGTTCATCACCTCCACACTGCAGCAGGAGGCGGCCCGTAAGATGCGGTTCTCGTCGCAGCAGACGATGCGCACCGCGCAGCGGCTGTACGAGAACGGCTACATCACCTACATGCGGACCGACTCGGTCAACCTGTCGGAAACGGCGATCGCCGCCGCCCGCAGCCAGGTCGCCGAGCTGTACGGCGACCGTTTCGTCCCGCCGGAGCCGCGCCGGTACACCGGCAAGGTCAAGAACGCCCAGGAGGCGCACGAGGCCATCCGCCCCGCCGGTGACCACTTCCGCACCCCCGGGGAGCTGGCCAACGAACTGTCCGCCGAGGAGTTCAAGCTCTACGAGCTGATCTGGCGGCGGACCATCGCGTCCCAGATGACCGACGCGGTGGGTTCCAGCGTGTCGGTGCGGATCCGGGCCGTTTCGACCGCCGGCGAGGAATGCGACTTCGGTGCGACCGGCAAGACGATCACCGACCCGGGCTTTCTGCGCGCCTACGTCGAGTCCTCTGACGACGAGTCGGCCGAGGCGGAGGACGCCGAGCGCCGCCTGCCGAACCTGGTCAAGGATCAGCCACTCACCGCGCGGGAGCTGGCGGCGGTCGGGCACAGCACTCAGCCGCCGGCCCGCTACACCGAGGCCTCCCTGGTCAAGGCGTTGGAGGAGTTGGGCATCGGGCGGCCGTCCACCTACGCGTCGATCATGCAGACGATCCAGGACCGGGGGTACGTGGCCAAACGCGGCCAGGCGCTGATCCCGTCGTTCCTGGCCTTCGCGGTGATCGGGTTGCTGGAGCGGCACTATCCGCGGCTGGTCGACTACAACTTCACCGCCAGCATGGAGAACGAGTTGGACGAGATCGCGTCCGGCGACCACCAGGCGGTGGACTTCCTCACCTCGTTCTACTTCGGCAGCGACACCGCCGGAGACGAGTCGGTCGCCCGCTCCGGTGGTTTGAAACGGCTGGTCACCGAGAAGCTCGCCGAGATCGACGCCCGCAGCGTCAACTCGATCCCGCTCGGTGCCGACGACGAGGGTCGTCAGGTCGTCGTGCGGGTCGGCCGCTACGGTCCGTACCTGCAGCGGTTCCTGCCGGGCGCGGAGGGTGTCGACCACGCGGCGGCCGGGTCGAACGGTGCCGGCGCGGCGGGCGATGCCGGCGGTGCCGAGCCGGTGGCCGGCGGCGGTGACGAGGCGGAGGGCGCGGCAGCCGGAGCCGGCGGGGACCGCGTCTCGCTGCCGGAGGGGATCGCGCCGGACGAGCTGACCCCAGAGAAGATCAACGAACTGTTCCTCGGCGGTGGCGGCGAGCGCAAGCTCGGCGAACATCCGGAGACCGGCGAGCCGATCGTGCTCAAGTCCGGCCGGTTCGGCCCGTACGTCGCCAGTGGCGAGCGCCGCTCCTCGTTGCTGCGGTCCCAGTCGCCGGAGACGCTGAGCATCGCCGAGGCGCTGCGGCTGCTGTCGCTGCCCCGGGTGGTCGGGGTGGCACCGGACGGCGCCGAGGTGCTCGCCGCCGCCGGCCGGTACGGCCCGTACGTCAAGAAGGGCGACGAGTTCCGGTCCCTGGAGTCCGAGGAACAGTTGTTCACCGTCTCGCTGGACGAGGCGCTGGCGTTGCTCGCCGCGCCGAAGACCCGGCAGCGGCGGGCCGCCGCGCCACCGTTGCGGGAGATGGGCGCGGATCCGCTCACCGAGCGCCCACTGGTGATCAAGGATGGCCGGTTCGGACCGTACGTGACCGACGGCGAGAGCAACGCTTCGCTGCGGCGTGGTCAGACGCCCGAGTCGTTGACGATCGAGCAGGCGTCGGAGATGTTGGCCGAAAAGCGGGCGAAGGGCCCAGCGCCGCGTAAGAAGGCGGCGAAGAAGGCGCCGGCGAAGAAGACCACCGCCAAGACCGCCGGCGCGAAGAAGACCGGTACCAAGGCGACCGGTACCAAGGCGACCAGCGCGAAGAAGACCGCGGTCAAGAAGGCAGCGCCGAAGAAGGCGACTGCCAGCCGGGCCGCCGACCAGTCCGACGACTCTTGACGCTCTCCTGACCGCACTTCCGGCCGGCGGTGGCCTGCCGCCGGCCGGGATCGCTATGAATGATCTTCGTAAATGATCTTCATGGTCAGGATGATGTGGGACAGGTGAATACCGATATCCGTTTCGCTCGTTAATCCGAGTAACGTTTTTGATCTCACTGCTGCCGACGGTGGTTCCGACGCGCGGGGGATCTTTCTCGGAAGGAGTGGGACGAGTGTCGACACCACCAGCCGTCACCAGTGGCCCGCTGCGGCGGGTGCCGGTCCAGGGGCGCAGTCTCGCCCGGGTCCAGCGCATGCTCGACGCGTGCGCCGAGATCGTGGACGAGGTTGGCTACGAGGGTCTGACGACGACCCTGCTCGCCGAACGAGCCGAGGTGGCCATCGGTTCCGTCTATCAGTTCTTCCCGGACAAGCGGGCGATCGTGCAGGCGCTGACGCTGCGCAACATCGACGCGTACGTGCAGCGGCTCAACGAACGGGTCACCGGCGGCGAGTTCGACCACTGGTGGGACGGCGTCGCCGCCGGCATCGACGAGTACATCTGCATGCACCGTACGGTGCCCGGATTCCGCACCCTGCACTTCGGCGACGTGGTCGACGTGCGGCTGCTGGACGAGAGCCGGGACAACAACGCGGTGATCGCCAGTGAGCTGTCCAGGGTCCTGGTGGGTCGCTTCGGCATCCCGGACGAACCCCGGCTGCGGTTCGCGCTGCAGATCGCGGTGGAGGCCGCCGACGCGCTGATCAAACTGGCGTTCCGGCGCACCGCCGAGGGCGACGACAGCGTACTGCGCGAAGCGAAGGCACTGATCCGCGAGTACCTGCACCGCCACGTCGACCCCGCCGCGACCGGCGACGGTGCCCGCGACCGTGACCGACCCGGGTGAGCGCCGGGATTAGAGTGTCACCGGGGCCCCGCCGCCGGGCCGACGGGGAGGAACGGTCATCGACGACAACGCCAGCAGTCAGCAGCGCGGTGGTACGTCCGACACGCCACCGGCCGACCAGACTGCCGCTTCGGTCGATTTGTCCGGCCTGCCAGCGCTGCGTTCGGTGTTGCGCATCCGTCCGTTCCGGCGGCTGTGGATCGTGCTCGGGGTCGCCTCGTTCAGCGACTGGCTGGGCCTGCTCGCCACCTCGATCTTCGCGGCCGGGCAGGTTTCCGGCGGCGCGGCCCAGGGCGCGGCGTTCGGCGGTGTCATCGCCGTACGGCTGCTGCCGGCGTTGGTCCTCGGCCCGGTCGCCGGGGTGCTCGCCGACCGGTTCGACCGGCGCTACACGATGGTCATCTGCGACCTGCTCCGGTTCGTGCTGTTCGCCTCCATCCCGCTGCTGCCGATGTTCGGCGCCAGCGGTGCCCTTACGGTGGCCTGGGCGGCGATCGCGATCTTCCTGATCGAGACGATCACGTTGATCTGGATCCCGGCGAAGGAAGCGGCGGTCCCCAACCTGATCCCGAAGGCCCGGCTGGAGATCGCCAACCAGCTCACCCTGATCGCCACGTACGGGCTCACCCCGGTGCTCGCCGCGATCAGCCTGGCCGTCCTCGACGCCGCCGTCCGAGCGGCGACGGTGACCGATCTGCCATCCTGGGCGGAGCCGGCGCAGCTGGCGCTGTTCTTCAACGCCGCCTCCCGACTGGCCACCGCGATCGTGGTCTTCTACGGCATCAAGGAGATCAGCGGGCGGGCCGGCGCCGCCGGGCACGCCGATCAGAGCCTTATCCGGCAGTTCGTCGAGGGATGGCGGTTCATCGGCCAGACCCCGCTGGTCCGCGGCCTGGTGCTGGGCATCTTCGGCGCGTTCGCCGGTGGCGGCATCGTGATCGGCACCGCGAAATTCTTCACCGCCTCGCTGAGCGCCGGTGACGCCGCGTTCTACCTGCTCTTCGCGGCGATCTTCGTCGGTCTGGGCGCCGGGATCGGGCTGGGCCCGACGGTGGTGCGCGACCTGTCCCGGCGGCGCTGGTTCGGGCTCAGCATCGTGCTGGCCAGCGGCTCGGTGCTGATCCTCGCTCTGTCCATCCATCTGTCCATGGCCATCCTCGGCGCGGTGCTGGTCGGAGCGGCGGCCGGGATGGCCTTCCTGGCCGGGATCACCCTGCTTGGCGGGGAGATCGCCGACGACGTCCGGGGCCGGGTCTTCGCCGTGGTGCAGACCGGCACCCGGGTGGTGCTGATGCTGGCCATCTCGGTCAGCAGCGTGCTGGTCGGCGTGGGCGGCTCCCGCCAGCTGCAGATCGCCAACCTGGGCGTCTCGTTCTCCTCGACCCGGTTGCTGCTGCTGCTCGCCGGGGTGTTCGGCATCTTCGCCGGGCTCAGCGCCTTCCGCCAGATGGACGATAAACCGGGCGTTCCGGTCCTGGCCGACCTGTGGGGGTCGATCCGGGGGCGGCCGTTGACGTCGGCGGAGCCGTTCACCGCGAACGGGGTCTTCGTCGTCTTCGAAGGCGGCGAGGGCGCCGGCAAGTCGACACAGGTGACGGCGTTGGCACAGGCGCTGCGCGAGCGCGGCCGGGAGGTGGTGGTGACCCGCGAACCGGGGGCCAGCGGCCTCGGCGAGAAGATCCGCCGGCTGGTGCTCGACGGCGGACCGGACGCGCCGTCGCCCCGCGCGGAGGCACTGCTGTACGCCGCCGACCGGGCCCACCACGTGGCGACCGTGGTCCGGCCGGCGCTGGCCCGGGGCGCGGTGGTGGTCAGCGACCGCTACGTCGACTCGTCGCTGGCGTACCAGGGTGCCGGACGGACCTTGCCGGTCGACGAGGTCTCCTGGCTCTCCTCCTGGGCCACTGGCGGCCTCAAACCCGACCTGGTCGTGCTGCTGGACATCGAGCCGCTGGCCGGCCTGGACCGGGTGCAGCGGCGCGGGACCGGCGCCGACCGGTTGGAGAGCGAGTCGCTGGCGTTCCACGAACGGGTCCGGTACGCGTTCCTCGACCTGGCCGCCGCCGACCCGAAACGCTACCTGGTGCTGGACGCCACCCGGGGCGTCGACGAGGTACGCGGCGCGGTGCTCGACCGGGTCGAGGTGCTGACCGGCCGGGCCGACCCAGCGGCGCCCGCCGAGCCGACAGCCGACGCCGAGCCGAAGGCCGCCACCGAAGCGGGGCGGCGGACATGACGACCGCGACCGTGCCCACCGACGTTTTCGCCGACCTGGTCGGCCAGGACGAGGCGGTGCAGACCCTGCGCCGGGCCGCAGCGGCAGCCGGCGAACTGCTCGCCGCCGGTGACGGTGACCCGCCGCTGTCGGCCGGAGCGATGACCCACGCCTGGATCTTCACCGGGCCGCCCGGCTCCGGGCGGTCGGTGGCCGCCCGCGCGCTGGCCGCCGCGCTGCAGTGTGTGTACGGACAGGGCTGCGGCCGGTGCGCCGGCTGCCACACCACCCGGGCCGGTACGCACGCCGACGTCCGGTTCGTCGTGCCGGACGGCCTGTCGATCAGCGTCGGCGAGATGCGCGCGCTGGTGCTGCGGGCGGCCAGCACCCCGTCGGGCGGACGCTGGCAGGTACTGGTGATCGAGGACGCCGACCGGCTCACCGAGGCGGCCGGCAACGCGCTGCTCAAGGCGATCGAGGAACCGCCGCCCAGGACGGTGTTCCTGCTCTGCACGCCGTCCACCCATCCGGACGACATCTCGGTCACCATCCGGTCCCGCTGCCGGGTGGTCAGCCTGCGGCAGCCGCCGGCCGAGGCGGTCGCCCAGGTGCTGGCCGGGCGGGACGGCGTACCGGCCGAGACCGCCGTCTGGGCGGCGTCGGCCGCGCAGGGGCACGTCGGCCGGGCCCGGCGGCTGGCTCAGGACCCGCAGGCGCGGGAGCGCCGGGACGCCGTTCTGGCGGTGCCGCGCCGGCTCACCACGGTCGGAGCCTGCTTCGACGCCGCGTCGGCGTTGATCGCCGCCGCCGAGGCAGAGGCCGAGGCGGCGGTCGCCGAGATCGACGCGGCGGAGCGTACGGCGCTGCAGACCGCGCTGGGTGCCGGCGGCACCGGACGCGGCGCCGCCGGCGCGGCCCGGGGGACCGCCGGGCAGATCAAGGAGCTGGAACGGCGGCAGAAGTCCCGGGCCACCCGGGCGCAGCGGGACGCGTTGGACCGGGCGCTGGTCGATCTGGCCGGCTTCTACCGGGACGTCCTGGTTTCCGCGCTGCGGGCCCCGGTGGCCCCGGTGCACACCGACGTCGCCGGGCTCACCGGCGCAGCTGCCGAAAAGTGGACAGCGGAGTCGGCGCTGCGCCGGCTGGAAGCAGTGCTGAGCTGCCGAGAAGCGATCACCGGCAACGTCAAGCCACGGATCGCCGTCGAAGCGATGATGCTCAGCCTCTGGCGTGGTTAGGTCACTGCCGGTACGGTTCGGTGCCGTAGCGCAGCCCCATCCGTACGTAGGGTGCAGACGATCTGTGCCCGCTTGCCGACGATGGTGAGGACCCCGTGGTACGGCAGATCGACGAGGCGTGGATCGAGAACGCGGTCGAGCGGTACCGCCAGATCGAGGCCCGGCAGGTCGAGTTCGACAAGGCGGTGCACACCGTCGAGGTGACGGTGCGCTCGCCGGACGGGTCCGTCGAGATCGTGGTCAACGCCGCCGGCACCGTGACCGACGTGCGGATTCTCGGTCCACTGCACACCCGGAGCAACACCGAACTGGCCGGCGCGGTGCGGTCCACGGTGGCGGCGGCCGCCGACGCCGCCCGCTGGGCGCGCGAGAAACTGTGGGCCGAGACGTTCGGCGCCCACCCGTCGCTGCGGGAGGTCTGACATGGACACCACCGTGCAGCTGATCGCCGCCGAGCTGACGCGCTGCGCCGACCAGCTGGCCGGCGCAGCGCGCCAGCTGACCGGGCTGCGCGACGCCGCCGACCATGGGCTACGCGACGCCGCCGTCGGCGGGCTGGCCGGCACCGCCGACGGCGGGCCGCAGGCGGCGTCGGCCGGCCGGTTGGGCTCGCTCACCGCCGCGCTGGGCCGGCAGTGGCGGGACGCGGTGGCGCAGCGGGCGGCTGAAGCGGACGACGCCGGCCGGCGGCTCGCTGACACCGCAGCCGGGTTGCGGTCCGTGGTCGGCGCGTACCGGGACGTTGACGTGACGTCCCGCCGTCGGCAGCCGACGGAGGGCACCTGATGGACGTGCTGGACCGGGTCGCCGGGCCGGCCCGGGATCTGCTGGCCAGGGTGGACGTGCTGCTCGTCGGCAACGGCGCGCCCCCGGGGCATCCGGTCTGGCCGCTGCTGCGCCAGGTACGGGCGTTGCCCGGTGACGCGGTGGCCGCGTTCGTCGCGGTGCGCCCGGAGCCGCTGGCCGCCGCCGGCGCCGCGCTCCGCCCGCAACTGGACGGGTACGCCGAAGCGGTCGACGTGCTGGCCGGCCGGCTCGACTGGTCCGGACCGGCGGCCCAGGCGTACGACGCGGCACGCCGTACCCTCGCCACCCGGCTGACCGGCGGTGGTGATGGCGGTGGCGCTGCCGACCCGGACAGCCTGGCCGGGCGGTTGACGGCCACCGCCGGGTACGCCGAGGCGGTCGCCGGCTGGGCGGCGCTGAGCCGGGCCGGGCTGGCCGCAGTGCTGGCCGAGGCGCTGGGCTCGGCCGAGGCGGTCACCGTACGGACCGCCGCCGACGCCGGTCCAGGGTGGTCCGCGGTTGGGCAGGTCGGACCATCAGGGTCGGTGGCGGCCGACGCCGCCGCGACGATCGCGGCGGCGGTGCTGACCGCGATCCTGGAGATCACCGAGCGGGGCGAGGACCTGCTGGAGCGGTGGCGGCCCCGGTTAACGCCGGCCGGCGGGTCCCGGCCTGCCGATGTCGCCGGCCCGGGTGCCAGATCAGACGGGACGATCCGGCTGCGCTACTGACCCGGAACAGGCAACGGCGCCGCTGCCTTCACGATGCCGGAAGGTCGACGTAGGGTAGGGCCATGGGGATGCTCTGCGCGGTCAGCTTCAACCGGTACGGGCGCCTCTTCTACCTCGACCCCGGTGATCTGCGGCCGGCGGTCGGCGACAAGGTGCTGGTGCCCACCGACGACGGCGCCGAGGTCGCCGAGTGCGTCTGGGCCCCGCAGTGGGTCGACGATCCCACCGACGGCTTTCCCCGGCTGGCCGGCCTGGCCACCGAGCAGGACCTGCACCGCGACGAGGTGCAACGCAAACGCAAGGCGGAGGCGAAGGTCGCGGCGAAGCGGCTGATCCGCGAGCACGGGCTGCCGATGAAGGTGGTCGCCGTCGACCATGTGCTGGAGCCGGGGTCGCTGAACAGCGCCCGGGCCACCATCTACTTCACCGCACCGCACCGGGTCGACTTCCGGTCGCTGGTGCGTGACCTCGGTGCGACCCTGCACTGCCGGGTGGAGCTGCGGCAGCTGTCGGCCCGCGACTCGGCCCGGGTGCAGGGCGGGATCGGCTCCTGCGGCCGGGACCTGTGCTGCGCCACCTTCCTCACCGATTTCGAGCCGGTGACCATCCGGATGGCCAAGGACCAGGATCTGCCGCTCAACCCGCTGCGCATCTCCGGCGCCTGCGGCCGGCTGATGTGCTGCCTCAAGTACGAACATCCGCTGTACGCGGACAGCAGCAGTTACCCCACCTCGGGCCAGCGCGTCGAGACCCCGGACGGGCCGGCCAAGGTGGTGTCGCGGCATCCGCCGAGCGAGTCGGTCACCGTACGGCAGATTGCCGACGGGGCGGTGAAACGGTGCGCCCTGGCCGACGTCTGCGGTCCGCGCCGCGCCCACGACCAGGCGTACGGCTGACCTCGCGGCGCACCGGACGTCGTCGGTTCAGCGGATGGTGATCGGTTCCTCGGCCAGTCGGGTGGCCAGCGGCTGCTCCGGCACGATCCACGGGGCGTGCGCGGGGGCCTGCGGGTCGGCCCGCCAGCGCCGACACACCCGGTCGACGGCCACCGGGTAGAGGGTCAGCGACCCGTCGGCGGCGATCCGCATCCGGATGAAGCACTTCGAGTCCTCGATGCCCTGCCCGGCGAACAGCTCGTTGAGGTTGACGTCGAATGCGCCGGCCAGCACCAGGTAGCCGGCGGTCAGCTGGCTCGCGACCAGCCCGGCGACCGGGCCGTAGACGACTGCGGCGGCGACCACCGGCAATGGCCAGGGCCAGTCGACGAACGGTAGCTCCAGCCAGATCAGCGCACCGACCCAGGCCAGCGCGATGTGCGCGACACCGTGCCCGAGCCCGAGCAGCCAGTGCCGGGAATGTCGGGCGCCGCTGGCGCTCGGCGGCTTGGCGAAGACCACCGACGCGGCGAGGGTCAGCACCACCATCGCGACCAGCGGGATGCTGAACAGCCGCTGGTTGTCGGGGTCGGCCCAGGAGACGATGACCCCGGCGACGGCCAGCATCAGCAGCGTCTGCAGGGTGCCCAGCAGGGTGGCGAAGCCCGGGTTGCGGCGCGGCAGCCGGTGGAAGATCCCCCAGCTGTAGCGGCGGGACCGGGCCGCGTCCGGGTAGCGGCCGGCCAGCTCGTAGTCGCGTTGCGGGCTGGCGTTGCGGGCAAGGGTGTCGACCGGCGGTACGGTGATCCGCTCGGGCAGCTTGTGCGTCGCCGACAGGTAGGCGCCGCCGCCGCCACAGGTGATCAGCTGCCGGTCCGGGTTGGCGTAGCGGGCGTAGTGGTGCTGGTCGCCGGAGATCATCAGCGGCACCCGGGCACCGGTCGGCTCGATCACCGTACGCAGGAAGTAGTCGACCGCGTCGTAGGCCTGCGGGTCGCCGACCGCCTTGACCCAGGTCGGTTCCGGCACGGCCAGGATCACCCGGTCACCCGGCTTGAGCTGCTCGGCCGCCTTCTCGAAGTAGATCAGCTGCGGGTCGTCCAGGTACGCGCCGAACTGCTCGTCGATGGCGAACAGCCACCAGTCGTTCGGCAGCCGGGTGGCGAAGTACGACCGTTTCTGCTCGGTCCGCCAGCCGCCGATGGTGGCGTCGCGCCGACGGGCGAACAGCCGCAGGAACGCGGTGAGCCCGTCGTACCAGTCGTGGTTGCCGGGGATGGCGTACAGCGTGGGTCGCGGCTGCCCGACCGGCGGCTTCGGGAAGGCCGCCTGGTACGGCCCCTTGCTCCGGTCCTCGTACGCCTCGCCGCTGGCCGCCGGGTAGACCTGGTCGCCGCCCATCACCAGCAGGTCGCCGCGGCGCAGCCGGCCGGCGCCGTCGACGTCCAGCTCCGGCTGCGCCAGCAGGTACGCCAGCGAGTAGGTCGCCGGGAAGCCGTCACCGAGGTCGGCCACGTAGTCGATCCACAGCTCCCCGTCGACGGCGTCGTGGTGGTGCACGTCGCCGGGGAGCGCGCCCTGCAGTTCCCGCTTGTCGAGGTAGGCGCCGAACAGCGTCGCCAGCAGGGTGCGCAGGCCGGTGCTGAGCAGCAGCATCGGGGCCAGCCAGGGCACCGGGGGCCGGGGGGTGAAGCCGAGCTCCCTCGGGTCCAGCGACCGGGGCCGGTGATGCTCGGCGGCGGGTGGGGCCGGATCGACCGGCCCGGGGCCGGCTGGCCCGGGGCCGGCTGGGCCGGGGCCGGCCGGGTCGGCGGCTGGGGCAGGCGTGCTCGGTTCGTCCGTCACACGTCCGGAGCCTACTGTCGGTCATCGACGCCTGTCACCCGTGGTCGGCCCAGGCCGTCCCGTCGGTGCCTCTCGGCCGCCCGGCGTGATCGCCGCCCGGTGCCGTACACTGGTTGATCGTTGCCGCCTTAGCTCAGTCGGCAGAGCGACGCACTCGTAATGCGTAGGTCGACGGTTCGATTCCGTCAGGCGGCTCCAGGAGAGGCCCTGACCGGCAAGTTCGCTGGTCAGGGCCTCGTTTTCATCGATGGAATTTTGAATCGCCCCCCGGAAACCCCACGAACGCCTACCGGCGATCAGGTTGAGGGCACCTGGCGGCTCCCTGCAAGCTACACGGCGACCAGGACCTTGCCCCGGTTACCGCCCCGGTTGTGGTAGAGGCTGTGGTACGCGTTCGGAATCTCGTCGAATCCGTGGTGGACGGTCTGCTGGTAGGTCAGTTCCCCGCGACGGACCATGCCGCCGAGTTCGTCGCGCATCTTCGACAGGTTCTCCTCGGTGAACCACTCGTGCGCGAAGATGCCCCGGATGGTCGCACGGGGGTACATGATCATCGGCAGGAGACGTAGCCCGGTCTGTTCGCGGCCCACCTGGGTGGCCCACTGCCAGCAGACCGCGACCCGGCTGTGCACGTTCAGCATCGTGAAGACCATGTCGGTGACCGTGCCACCGAGATTGTCGAAGTATCTGTCGACGCCGTCCGGGGCGGCTTTGACCAGCGCCTCCCGTACCCGGCCCGGCTCGTCACCGTGTCGGTACTCGACGACGGCGTCGAAGCCGAGTTCGGTGAGGAACGGGACCTTCTCCGCGGACGCGGTAGTCCCCACCAGCCGCGCACCGGCCCGCTTGGCGAGCTGCCCGACCAGCGTCCCGATGGCCCCCGAGGCACCGCTGATCACCAGCGTGTCACCAGGGCGCACCGTCAGGAAATGCGTCAGCGTGCCCCACGCGGTGATGCCCGGCCCTCCCATGATTCCCAGCGCCGTCGTCACCGGCAGCACGTCGTCGTAGTGCTGCGGATTCAGCTTGCGGTAGGCGGGAAAGACCATCGGGAACGTCTCCCCCTGCCACAGCACCTCGCCGCCGGTGCCGACGACGTGGCTACGCCAACCGCCATAGCCCTGGACCAGGTCTCCCACCTGGAAGCGGGCGTCCGGTCCGGCCTCGACCACCTCCATGATCGAGTCGGCGATCATGTGCTGCCCGACCGGCGTTTCCAGGGCGAGCCCGTGCAGGTACGGATCGACCGAGACGTACCGCGTCTGAAACAGCATCTCGTCGTCACCGAGCGCTACCGGTGCCTCCTCGGTCACCTTCTCGTAGATCCGGTCGGTGTCGGGGACGCCGTCGACGTGCTCGCGTACGACCCACTTTGCGATCTTCAAGTCAGGCTCCTTGCCGGGTGAGAACGGACGGGTGTCCCTCGGCCGGGGAGGCCAGCGAGGGTGTGGCCGGCACGGGCACCGTCACCTGCGTGGGCGGCGGCGCCGTGTCGTCGATGTCGGCGGTGAAGGGCCGACCGTCGTCGCGGCAGATGAACTGCACGACATGACGGCCGCTGGCAGCGGCCCGGATGAGCCCGCCGATCGTGGTCCAGACCCCGGCCAGGTAGAAATTGGCCAGCCCGGGGAGCACCGGGCCGTGCTTTTCCAGCTCCTTTTCCATCGTTTCGCCGCCGTCGACGAACGGTTGCCAGCCGGCGATCGAGCCGTCATGGTTGGCGGTGTAGCGGATCTGCGTCAGCGGTGTCGCGATGTCGTGCGCCACGACCGTGTCTGCGAGCCCGGGGTAACGCTGGTCCAGCAGGCCGAGCAGGGCGGTGCGCACCTGTCGCTTCGCGGCGTAGTAGGTGCGGCCACGGCGCACCCGCAGGGTGTGCAGCAGTTCGCCCTTGCGGACCCGGCTCGCCTGCTCCGGTCCCGCCACCAGCTGCCGCCAGGCGCCGGTGTCGGAGAAGAAGGTGACGAACACGACCGAGGTCTCCGCCGGGGAGAGCTCGGGATAGTGCCGGCTGCGGAACTGTACGTTGACGCTGGGGTGCTCGCCGATGCCGACCAGGTCCGTCGCCTCCTCGGGCGACAGCAGGTGAGTGGTGCACGGGTCTGCGTCCGGATACGGCCGGTCGAGGCCGAAGAACGCGCTGACGTACCCGGGGTAGATCTGGCCTGGCTCGTCGATGGTCTCGGTGTACAGGCGACGGTAGGTCTCGTTGAGGTAGCGGCCGTTCAGCAGCTTGGTGACCGTCGTGTGCCCGTCGCAGGTGGCGACGACGATGTCGGCGCGGTGCTCACGTCCGTCGCTGAGTCGGACCCCGACCGCCCGGTCGTTCTCGACCAGCACCTCGTCGACCTTCGCGTTGTACGTGATCTTGCCGCCGAGCCGCAGGTAGCGCTGCTCGATCGAGCGGGCCAGCCCGAGCGAACCCCCCTCCGGCACGCCGGCGGTGCGCCCGGCGTGCGCCGCGAGTTGAAAGTAGAAGGGCAGCACCGGAAAGCTCGCATGTCGCTCGTACAGGATGAAGTTGAACGCCTCCCGCAGCAGCGGATCTTTGAATTTGGCGGAGTAGTCGGTCATCAGCGTGGTGATCGACCTGCGGATGGTGTTGAAGTGCGGCAGGAAGGCGGCGAGCATCCGCCACCGTTCCCACGGCCGCATCAGGCCGACCGGCTTGAGGAACGGATAGGCGTTGAGCAGCTTCTTGAAGGTGCGTATCCCGGCGCAGAAGTCGCGGATGAGCCGCGCGTCGGCGGGCGAGTGCCACAGCAGGTGCTCCTGCAACCGGTCAGGGTCGGAGTAGAAGTAGACGGTCCGCCCGTCCCGGCCACGGACGATGTTGAACGTCTCGAAGTCGCGCATCTCCTTGCCCTGCAGCGCGCCGAGTTCGAGCCAGATCTGGTGCATGTCGTTGCCGGGCCCGCTGCCGAGCAGCCAGCTCACGCACCAGTCGAAGGTGAACTCACCCTGGTCCCAGGCGGTGCAGCAGCCGCCCGGCAACTCGTGCATCTCGAACGTGTGGGTGCGGTAGCCGTTCATCTGCGCGTAGCAGCCGGTGGCGAGACCACCTAGGCCACCACCGATGATGATCATCGTTTCCCGGGCGGGTTTCGACTCTGGCATGGTCGGTGCCTCCTCGATGGTCAGTCCACTGGGGCGAGCGACGGGTCGGGGTTCATGGCGGGCGCGGGACGTTCTCCGGCGGCGGAATCGGTGCCGGAACCGGTGCCGGAACCGGTGCCGGGTTCGGCACCGGAGCCCGCCAGGACGTCACGGACCAGGCCGGCGTTGCGGGAGGCGTATTCCTGGTCGAACATCTCGGCGTGGGTGCCGAACCCGGCGAGCAGGCCGTCGTGGCTGCGTGACGCGCCAGCCCAGCTGCCGCGCGTACCTGCCGCGTAGAACTCCATCCGGTCCTGGTCGCTGATCACCGTCACCGGTGCCGCGACGGACCCCAGGTTCGGGGTACGGGCGCAGAACTCGATGTATTCGCGGGCCTGTTCCCGGGTCTCCTGGGCGACGATCTCCGAACCGGTGTGCCGGCGCAGGTGCTCGGCGAGTTCCCGCTCGAACGCCGCGAACTGTTCCGGGCCGAACTCGAACTCCGCGCCGATGCGGTACGAGTCGACGATGACCACGTGTCGCACCGTCCGACCCCGGCGTTCGAGCTCCTTCGCCACCTCGAAGGCGAGGTTGCCGCCGAGCGAATAACCGAGCAGCCGGCAGCCGCCGTCCGGCTGTAGCTCGTCGACCAGGTCCGCATACCGGACGACCTTGTCGTCGCCGGGAATGTGGTTGAACCCCACGGTGTGGTACTCGGGCAGATGCATGACGAACTGCCGGTAGATCAGCCCGTGCCCGCCGGCAGGTGGGAAGCAGAACAGCGCGGGACGGTCCGCCGGGTTGAACGTCAGATACGGCTGCCCGCCGCTGAGCCGCCCGGTGACGATGTGCTCCACCGTTGTCGCCATGCCGTGCAGGGTGGTGATCTGGAAGAGGCGGCTGACCGGGATCTCTATGTTGAACTCGGTCTGCAGGCTGTAGATCAGCTCGACGAGCTTGATCGAGCTTCCCCCCACCTCGAAGAAGTCCTGCCGCAGTCCGATCTCGTCGATGTTGAGCAGCGCCCGCCAGTGCTCGGCCATCCGGGTCTCGTACAGCGTCACCGGCGGGTGGTACCGCCCCTGTTCGGGATCCGGACCGGGCGGTGGGAGCGCCGCCACGTCGACCTTGCCGTTGGGGGTCAGCGGCAGCGCCGACAGCTGGCCGAGGTGCGCCGGGATCATGAACGTGGGCAGCTGGCCGGCGAGGTGGCTGCGCAGTTCCCGCCGGTCGAGCACCGCACCGTCGGCCGGCACGTAGTACGCGCAGAGGACGGCTTCGCCGCTGGCGTCCGGGCGGACCACGACCACCGCCTCCGCCACGGCGGGCAACGCCTTCAGCAGGGACTCGACCTCACCGGTCTCGACTCGATGACCGCGTACCTTGACCTGTGTGTCCGCCCGGCCCAACAGGTGCAGGACGCCGTCGGCCGCCCAGCGGGCGAGGTCTCCGGTGCGGTAGAGCCGCACCGGCAGGGCACCCGGCAGACGGCTCAACGTCCGGGTGACGAAGCGCTGCGCGGTCTGCTCGGCGTCGCCGACATAGCCGGTCGCCACGCCGTGGCCACCGACCCACAACTCGCCGGGTACGCCGGGCGGCACCAGCCCGCCCTGCTCGTCGAGCAGGTAGACGGCGCTGTTCGGGAACGGCCGTCCGATCGGCACGACGTGGCCGGGATCGAGGGTGTCCAGCGGGCCCTCGAAATAGGTGCTGTCGATGGTTGCTTCGCTCAGGCCGTACGAGTTGACCACCCGGGTGTGCGGGCCGCCGAGCGCGCGCAGCCGCTGGTACTCCTCGACGGTCCAGATGTCGGAGCCGACGATCAGCAGGCGCATGAACTCCAGCCGGCGTCCCTCACGTTCACAGTAGGTGAGCAGCCCGCGGGCGACGGCGGGGACGAACTCGCCGCAGTCGACGCGTTCGCTGACCATCGTGCGGTACAGCCGGTCGGTGTTGAACAACAGATCGCGGTCGACCAGGACCAGGGTGCCGCCGGAGCAGAGCGCGCGGACGAGATCGCCGGCGAACACGTCGAACGCGAAACTGGCCATCTGCAGGTGCACCCGCACCTCGTCGAGGTGGTACTCCTGTCGCCAACCGCCGTACACCGCAGCCAGATTGCGGTGGGTGACCTGGACGGCCTTCGGTAGACCGGTCGAACCGGAGGTGTATATGACGTAGGCCGGTTCGTCCAGGCCGACGTGCACGTCGAGGGCGGCGTCGGGCTCGTCCCCGGCCGCCTGCAGCAGCGAGTGCAGGTCCAGCACCCGGCCGGAAACCCCGAGCATGCCGTTGATGCCGGCGCGGGCCGCGCCGTCGGCGAGCACCAGGGTGGCCCCGGCGTTGCGCAGCATGTACGCCAGCCGTTCAGCCGGGTAGCCGGCGTCGAGCGGCAGATAGGCACCGCCGGCCCGGAGCACCGCGAGCACCGCGGTGATCAGCTCGGGAGACTTGTCCAGGCAGAGGGCGACCACCGCGCCGTCCCGTACGCCGAGACGGCGCAGCTGGTGCGCGAGTTGCCGCGACCGCCGTTCCAGGGTGGCGTAGTCCAGCCGGCGGGTGTCGGCGGATCCGCCCGCCGCGCCGCTGGGACCTGCCGGCGCCACGACGGCGACGGCGTCCGGCCGCTGCGCGGCGACCCTGGCCATCAGCTCGTGGACCGGGACGTCGTGCGCGACCTGCTGCCGTGCGCCACTCCAGTCGTCGAGGAGACGTTCGCGTTCGTCCGCGCCGAGCAGTTCCAGCTGGCGGACCGGCTGCTCGGGCGCCGACCGGCTCATCGTGTCGAGCAGCTGGACGTAGTGCCGTGCGATCCGCCGTACGGTCTCGGGCAGGAAAAGGTCGGTGTTGTACTTGAGCACGCAGTGGAACTGGTGGTCGGCCTCGTCCTCGTAGACCGACAGGGTCAGGTCGAACTGTCCTTCCTCCTCCGGAAGTTCGATGTATTCCAGCCGGTAGCCGTACTTCTCCGTCGCCACCTTGTGGGTGAGCAGGATGAACATCGTCTGGAAGACCGCCGACCGGCTGGGATCGTGTTGCAGGCCCAGCTGTTCCACCAACAGCACGAACGGGTAGTCCTGGTTGTCCAGCCCGTTGAGCACCGTCGTGCGTACCTGGTTCAGCAGGTCGGCGATCGACGGATCGCCGGACAGGTCAGCGTGTAGCGGCAGCGGGTTGACGAAGTATCCGTAGGTCGAGGCGAACTCCTCCTCGGTACGCCCGGTCACCGGGCTGCCCACGATGACGTCGTCCTGCCCGGAGTAGCGGTGCAGCAGAACAAAGTAGGCGCACAGCAGCACCATGAACACGGTCGCGTTGTGGTCGCGGGCCGTCGCGTGCACCCGTGCGGTGAGGTCCGGATCCAGCGTGAAGAACTCCGAAGCTCCGTTGTTGGTCTGCACCGCCGGACGTGGCCTGTCGGTCGGCAGGTTCAGGATCGGCACCTCGGCGGGTAGGTGCGAACGCCAGTAATCCAGCGATCTGCGCGCCTGCGGGCTGCCGAGAAACCTGTTCTGCCAGTTGAGGAAGTCCAGGTAGCGGGCGGACGCCGGCGGTAGCTGCGCGGGTTCGCCCCGGCGCAGCCCTTCGTAGACGGCGAGTAGTTCTTCGATGAAGGTGAAGGTGGAGATGGCGTCCGAGATGATGTGGTGGACGGCCTTCATGATGACCCATCGCTGTGGGCTGAGCCGGAAGAGCCGGAAGCGCACCAGCGGGTCGCGTTCGAGGTCGTACGGGCGGCGGTACTCCTGGATGATCATCTGGTAGACGTCGGTCCACGCCTGGTCGCGCACGTCGAACAGGGCGACATCCGCCCTGACCTGCGGGTGGATCCGTTGCATCGGCTGGCGGTGGCCGGCCCGCCGGCCCAGGTCCGACCGGCCCTGTTCGAGCAGGAAGTTCGCCCGCAGGCTGGGATGGCGCGCGATGAGGGCTCGAACGGCCTCGAACATCAGCTCCGGGTCCAGTTCGACCCGCACTTCGACCGCACCGCCGATGTTGTAGGCGTAGCCGTCGGGGTTGAGCTGCTTGAGGAACCACAGTGCCTTCTGGTTCTGGGTCAACGGATAGCACTGCTCGTCGGTGTACACCTCGACGTCGGCACCGCCGGTGGCGGTGTCCGAGGCGAGCAGGTCGACGAGCCCCTCGTGCGCCTGCTCGACAAGGTCGGCGACCGGTGCGCCGCTGAGCAGCGCCACCACCGGCAGGGCGACGTGGATCTCGGCCGCGATACGGGCGCGCAGCTCCATGGCGAGTAGCGAGTCCAGTCCCAGCGCGGCCACGCTGGACGCCGGGTCCACCCGTTCCGGGGGAATCCTGAGCACGGCCGCCACCACCGCGATGAACCGCTCGCCGAGCAGCTGGCGCCGCTGGTCACCGTCCGCGTCGCGGAACACGTCCAGGAAGCTGTCGCCGCCCGCGTCCGGCGGCTGCGCCGCCGTCGCCGCGAGGTCGGCCACCAGCGGCGGTTCGGAGGTGTACCAGGAAAGGAAGGTCGGCCAGTCCACGATGGTGGCCACCAGCAGCTGCGCCCGGTCCTGCCCGATCACCCGTTCGAGCACCGCCATGCCGGCAGCCGGCGACAGCGAGCTCATGCCGCGGCTGTGCCGGTAGTGGTGGACCAGGCCGAGTTCCTCGATCATTCCGGTGGCCCACGGCCCCCAGTCCAGGCTCAGCGCCGGCAGCCCGGTGGCGCGACGATGCTGCGCCAGCGCGTCCAGGAAGGCGTTGCCGGCCGCGTAGTTGCTCTGCCCGGCGGTGGTGAGCAGCGAGGCGATCGAGGCGAACAGCACGAAGTGCTCCAGCGGTTCGTCGTTCAGGTGACGGTGCAGCAGGTAGGCGCCGAGCACCTTCGGCGCGTACGCGGTGTCGAACGCCGCCCGGTCCATCTCGGGGAGCAGCGTGTCGCGGACCTGGCCGGCGAGGTGGAACACGCCGCGGATCGGCGGTGCCTGACTGGCGCGGTGACCGGCCAGCCAGCCGGCCAGCGCGGCTTCGTCGGTGACGTCGAGCCGGGCCAGGATCGGTTGGCAGCCGAGCGTCTCCAGCTCCATCAGGAAGCCGATCCGGTCGCGGACCGCGCCGTCCCAGCCAGGCTCGCCCCACCGCTGCCGGGGCGGAACCGGGCTGCGCCCGACGAGGATGAGCCGGCGGGCACCCCGGCGTACGAGGGTGCGGCACAGTAGCCGGCCCAGTGCGCCGAACGCCCCGGTCACCAGGTAGGCGCCGTCGGCGCGTAGGCGCAGCGGCAGCGGGCGGGTCAGCTCGTCGGCCGGCCGTAGCCGGCTGGTGTACCGGCGGTCGCCGCGCAGGGCGATCTCGTCCTCGTCGTCGACGGCCAGCTCCCGTAGCAGGGCCGCCGCCTCCGCCCGCCGGGCGGCCCGGTCCCGGCCGCCGGCCGGGTCGAGGTCGATCAGCTTGCCCGGGTGGTTGAGCAACTCCTGGTGGCGTAGCACCCGGCAGACGCCCCAGGCGGGCGCGCCCATCGGCGCCACCGGATCCGCTGCCTGCACCGCCTGGGTGCCTCTGGCGACGACGTGCAGCCGACCGTCGGTTCCCTGGGCGAGCAGGGCCTGGGCGAGCGCGACCAGGGAATAGACGCCGAGACTGGTGTGCTCGGCGAAGTCGTCGATGGCGGTGCGGTCAAGCGGCGGCAGGTCCAGGCCCCACAGGTGCACCACGTTGTGGAACGGTCCGACGTTGGCCGCGCGCAGATCGGTGAGGAGGCGGTGCAGTTCGTCGGTGCGGCCCGGTCGCACCGTCGAGCCCGCACCGTCGCGGCCGAGATGGTAGCCAGGTCCGGGCCGTACCAGGTGGCAGTGACCGCCGCGGCCCGCGACCAGATCGGCCAGCTCCTCGGCCAGGCCGTCGCGATCGGCGAAGACCAGCCACCGGTCACCGGCCCGATCGGCAACCGAGGGTTGCGCCTCAGGGTCGGTCAGGGGCTCCCGCTGGACCCACTGGAGTTCGGCGAGCCAGCTGTCGATCGTGCCGACACCGACAGCGGCGGTGGTCCCTTCCACGTCTGAGGCGCGGAAGCCCTCGATGCGGCCTACCGGGGTGCCGTCGTCGGCGTAGACCGCGATGTCGCCGAACAATCCGTCGGCGTCGCGCCGCACGATCGTCGCGTGCGCCCACAGCGCCTGATCGCCGACCTGGTCGAGGCGTACCTCCGCGATCGACAACGGCAGCCGGATGCCGGTGTGTTCCTCGTCCGGGCCTGCGGCGTCGAGCAGCTGCGGGGTCAGCAGGGTCTGGAAGCAGGCGTCGAGCAGCACCGGGTGGACGTGGTAGCCGCCGGCGGAGCCGTCGAGTACGGCCGGCAGCCGGATCCGGGCCAGTGCCTCGTCCGGGCCGATCCACACCTGTTCGATGCCCTGGAAGGCCGGGCCGTAGTGGTAGCCGAGGGCGGCGAGGTCCGCGTAGCACCGCACGCCGTCGAGGTGGTGCGCCAGGCGCTGCCGTACCGCATCGGCGGCCAACCGGGGAACGCGCCGGCCGGGTTGGCCGGCGAGCAGGATCCCGCTGGCGTGCACAAGGTGGTCGGCGGTGTCGCCGGTGATCGAAGCCACGGTGAATTCGCCGGATTCGGCGGTCACCGACAGCTGTACGGTCCGGGACTCACCGGCGGACAGGAACAGGGCCTTGCGCAGTTCGATGCCGGCCAGGGTCGCCGTGCCGCCGTCGGTGAGCGCGTTGACCGCCTGCGCCACCATTTCGAGGTAGCCGGCGGCCGGGAACACGGCGTTTCCCTGGATCCGGTGGTCGTCCAGGTACGGCATGTCCTCGGTGTCGAGCTTCACCTCCCAGGTGGGCTCGGCGTTGGACAACCGCCGGCCGAGCAGCGGGTGGTCCCGCTGTCCGAGCCGGACCTGCGCGACCGATCGCGGCTCCACCCAGTAGCGGTCGCGGCGGAACGGGTACCGGGGGAGCGGCACCGGCGCCCCGTCCGGGTGCAGGACGTCCCAGGCGATCTCCACACCGAGGTTGTGCAGGGCGGCGAGGGTCATGACCATGCGCTGCGGTTCGTCTTCCCCCCGCCGGATCGACGGCAGGGTACGGCCCGGCGCATCCCTGCTGGCGAGGCATTCCTGAATGGAGTGGCCGAGCACCGGATGCGGGCCGATCTCGAGAAAGAGGCGGTACCCGTCGTCGATGAGCCGATCTACCGCGCCACGGAACCGTACGCTGTCGCGGACGTTGCGCCACCAGTAGCCGGCGTCGAGTTCGGGGCCCTGCGCCACGCCGTCCTGTCCGGTGAGGTAGACGGGCACCCGGGCGGGGCGCGGGGCGAGGCCGTGCAGTGAGGCGAGCAGCTCGTCCTTGATCATGTCCATGGCTGCGCTGTGGTACGGCACGCGTACGGCGACGAGCTTGGCGAAGGTCTGTTCCGCGGTGAGGTCGGCGGCGAGGTCGGCGAGGGCGGTCTCGTCACCGGCGAGGGTCACCGCTGCAGGGCTGTTGACCGCGGCCACGGAGATCCGTTCGCCGTACGGTCGGATCCGGCGTTCGGCCTCGGCTTCGGTGAGCCCGACCGCGAGCATGGTGCCGGTCCCGACGAGCTTCTGCTGCAGTCGACTGCGGTGTACGACGATCCTGACCGCCTCTTCGAGGGAGTAGACGCCGGCCTCGTAGAAGGCCGCCACCTCACCGGTGCTGTGTCCGACGATCGCGTCGGGCCGTACGCCGTAGCTGCGCCACAGAGCTGACAGGCCGACCTGGACCGCGAAGTTGGCCGGCTGCGCGAGCCAGGTCTCGGCCATGCGCGAGTCGACCTCGTCTGCGTTCAGCTCGTTGATCAACGACCAGCCGGTGATCCGCCGGATCGCCCGGTCGCAGCGGTCGATCGCGTCCCGGTACACCGGCTCGTCGGCGTACAGTTGGCGACCCATCGCCCACCACTGCGGCCCCATCCCGGTGAACACCCACACCAACGCGCGCTCGTGCGTGTCACGCCGCTGGTCGACGAACACGTGCGGATGCGGATCGCCGCGCAGATAGGCGGCCAGTGCCGTGTCCAGCGAGGCCCGGTTCGTGTGCGCCGGAGCCTGATTCGAGTACACAATCGACAGACGGTGTTCGTGATGCTGGCGGCGGCGGGCCAGCGTGTAGCCGAGATCGGCCGGCGTGACGGCATCGTGTCCGTCGGCCCCGGCCAACTCCGTGCGGATGCCCTCGGCGAGAGCCGGCAGCACGTCGGGGTCGCGGGCGGTCAGGGGAAGGATCGTGTACGCCGGTGGGCCGGCTGAGGGCGTGACCGCGTCCGACCGTTGCGGTGGCTCCTCCAGCAGCACATGCGCATTGGTGCCGCCGAAGCCGAAGGAGTTGACCCCGGCGCGGGCCGGCCCCTGGTGCTGCGGCCACGGCGTGGGCGCGGTAGGGATCTCGAACGGCAGGGACGTCAGGTCGATCTCGGGGTTGACCTGATCGAAGTTGATCTGCGGGGCGATGGTGCGGTGCTTCACGGACATCGCGGTCTTGATCAGGCCGGCGACGCCGGCGGCGGCCTCGGTGTGCCCGATGTTCGTCTTCACCGACCCGATGTAGCAGGTTTCCCCGGGCCGGCGGCCGATCGCCAGCACCCGGCCCAGCGCCTTGGCCTCGATGGGGTCACCGACCGGGGTGGAGGTGCCGTGCGCCTCTACGTACTGCAGGCTGCCCGGGGCGATCCCGGCCTCGGCGCACACCCGCTGGATGAGGGTGGCCTGAGCGTCGGCGTTCGGCACGGTGATGCCATTGGTCCGGCCGTCCTGGTTGACGCCACTGCCGATGATCACCGCGTGGATCGGATCACCGTCCGCCAGCGCGTCCGACAGGCGTTTCAGCGCGACCGCCCCGACGCCCTCGGCACGGACGTACCCGTTGGCCGACGCGTCGAAGGGGCGCGAGCGGCCATCGGCGGACAGGAAGCCGCCCTTCGTCTCGGCGATGGTGTACTGCGGGGTCAGGTGCAGCAGTGTCCCGCCGGCGAGCGCAAGGTCGATCTCCCCGCGCAACAGGCTCTGCCGGGCCAGGTGTACGGCTACCAGGGAGGAACTACACGCGGTGTCGATCGACACGCTGGGGCCGCGGAAGTCGAAGCAGTACGAGATGCGGTTCGACACCATCGTCATCATGGTTCCGGTCGCCGTGTGCGCCGCCAGGGTCTCGAAGCTCAGGTCCGCGAACTGCAGGATCTTGTAGTCCAAGGTGAACGCGCCGATGAACACCCCGACGTCCCGTCCGGCCAGCTCCGTCGGCTTCTGTCCGCCGTCCTCCAGTGCATCCCAGCTGACCTCCAGCAGCTTGCGCTGCTGCGGATCCATGTGTTCGGCCTCCCGAGGGCTGATGCCGAAGAAGGCCGGGTCGAATTCGGCCACTCCGTCGATGTAGCCGCCCCGGCCACCGACCAACCGCCCCGGTTTGGTCCTGTCCTGGCTGGCGAGGGTGGCGACGTCGTAGCGGTCCGAGGGCGTTTCGGTAATGCAATCCTGACCGTTGACGACGTTCTGCCAGAACGTCCGGTAGTCCGAGGCGCCACCGGGCATACGGCAGCCGATGCCGATGATGGCGATCTTTTCCGATCCGCCGGCATTCGCCGGGTTCTTCTCTTGCGCCCCGGCCGCGCGGGAATACGTCATTGTCAAGTCCTTCTGAGTCGCGGTACGGACGAGCGGAGGTGCGCGCGCGGTTGTCAGCGGCGTGGTCCACTGGCACCGGCGCGGGCGCGCCACGGGTGCAACAGGCTGGCAACGACGTCGCCGGTCGGTGGGAACGATGTCGGATTGTGCAGCCCGATCGCTACCGGGCGGCGACCCGAACGCCATGTGAAGGTGCCGAAGAGCTGATCCCAGATCGACAGATCGGAGCCGAAATTTCCCGCCTCGGCGAGGTCCGTGCTGTGATGTAGACGGTGCTGCTCCGGACTGGTGAAGACATAGTTCAGCCAACCGATGCGTACGTCGATGTTGGCGTGGATGAAGTAGCCCTGCACGATGACGAACAGGCCGATGACGAAGACGGCCGGCTCGGAGAAACCGGCGAAGGCGAGCGTCAACTGCACCACACCCTGGGCGAGCACGATGTCGAAGATGTGGTTGACGCCGTTGTTGCCGACATTGACCTTGTCCGGCGCGTGGTGCACTCCGTGGAGTCGCCACAGCCAGGCGTTGGTGTGCCCGAGTCGGTGCATCACATAGCTGGCCAGCGAACCGAGCAGCAGCGCGAACGGCATCTCCACCCACAGCGGCAGCCACCCCTGGGGTGCGGCGACCGCCCCGACGACAGCCATGATCGGCAGCTGTGCCAGCCCGCCGCCGAGCAGGGTAAGCAGGAAGTAGATCCCGTACCAGCGCCACTCACGTAGGCTCGGGTGCCAGTTGGGCTCGTACGGGATCAGACGCTCAAACATTGCAAGATAGGCGAGCGTACCGATCAGAAAGGCGAAGTTGGCGGCACCCAGGTTCCACCCGTGCCGCAGCGCGATCACGCTGACCGCGATCATGGCGACGACCAGGATCGGATATGTCGCGATCCGTGCGGCGGCGCGAACCATGGCGATGGAGCAGGGCTCTGGTGCAGGCGGGGACAGGGCGCTGTCGTACTGGTGGTAGATGTTCACGTTCTCTCCATCGCAGGTCGTTCTGTCGATCACCGCCGAAGGGGCGGCCAATCGCGTTGAACACAGGGCGTGCGGTGGAGGCGCACTTTCCAACAGATGAAACAGCTAGCCTTGCGGGGTGCTCTGGCCTTTACCAAAAATGCGCCTTGATCAACGAAGTGCGCGATCCCTTGGCATGGGCCTGAATCTTGCTGCGGTCCATCGGGTGTCGATCATGCGTGAACTTCTTTGTGAGAACCGGTTCACGTCTGGGTGGTGCCAGATCATCTTTTGCGCTGTGTTGCCGGTCCCCAGTCAGTAATCCAAATAGAAGTCATGATCGGTAGTTCTCTATCACCATCTGAATATCTCAAGCCGGCAACTCAAACAAGAACTGGTTCATTTTTGTCATGACATAAGGGTCTTTTTGATGGACCGGACCCTCTGTCTACTTAGCTGTTTAGTTCAGGGTGGAGTGCGGCATCGTCTCAACCTCTCGCAGGACCGTCGCTCACCGCGCGGCACCTGGTCGGTCTGCGGGGTACGGGTGAGATTGGCGGCGATGGGCGCAGCGATGCCCGCGGGTGTGGTCGGCCTGCGCTTGACATGGCGTCGACGCACCGGTTCCCTAGATGTGATCGATCGGAATCGATAACTGGTTGGTGTCAACGGAGGGACAGCCGTGCGTACCCCATCCCACTGGCGCGGCGCCGCCGCGCTGACCATCGCCGCACTCATCGCCGTCATCCTGCTCGGCGCATCCCCCGCCGCCGCGCGGTACGGCGGACCGGCCGGCCCGACGACCCCGACCGCGCTGTGGGCCAGCACCAACGGCGTCGCGATCAGCCTGACCTGGCAGCAACCGCCCACCGGGCCACGGGTCCACTCCTTCCGGGTGTACGAGGGCGGAGAAGTGGTCGCCCGCACCAGCACCACGTCGGCGACGATGAACGTGCCCTTCGGCTCGTCACACGTGTACACCGTCACCGCCGTCGACCGGCACGGGCGGGAGTCGGCGCCGACCGACCCGGTGACCGGCCGCTCCTGGCTCTCCGGGGTCAACCCGGAGTGTCTGCCGACCCCGACCCTGCCGATCACCGTCACCGCCGTCACCGCGTCGGCGGTCTCGCTCTCCTGGCCCCGGCACCCGCTCGGCGGCGAACTGGAACTGCGGGTGGACGGCGTCAGCCTGGGCTGGACGTCGCTGACCAGCGCCCGGGTCGGCGGTCTGGCACCTGCCACCGATCACCAGATCCAGCTCTTCCGGCTCAACCAATGCAGCCCCGGATTCACCGAACTGGTCGGCTCGACCAGCGCCACGACCGCCGCCGGCGAGCCCGCGCGGCACGCCCCGCCTACCGACCTCACCGTCACCGGGCGAACCGACACCACCATCAGCCTGGCCTGGACCGCGCCGGCCGGACCGCCGCCGGACCGGTACGCGGTCTACGAGGGTGGCACCCGGGTCGCCGTCAGCGTCGGCACCACGGCCACCGTCCAGCGGCTCTTCCACGCCACCTGGCACCGCTTCACCGTCGCCGCGCTCGATTCCGCCGGCAACGAGTCGGCGCACAGCCCGGCGGTGTCAGCCAGCACCGAGACCTGCCTGGGCAGCCCGCCCCGGCCGGTCGGGCTGGCGGCGACCGCGCTCTCCCCGTCGTCGGTGCGGCTGAGCTGGACCTTCGACGCGACCGCCACCTCGTACACCGTCTGGGACGGTGACACGGCTGTCGCCACCTCCCGCTACCCGGAGACGGTCGTCTCCGGGCTGCCGTCGGCGTCCCGGCACGTCTACCGGGTCAGCGCGACCCTCCCTCAGCCCTGCGGCGAGACCCCACGCTCCGCCCCGGCGCGGGTCACCACCGCACCCGGTCCCGCCGCCCGGCCGGCGGCACCGGCGTCGCTCGAGGTGACCGGCAACACCCCCGGCAACTGGCCCACCGACGCTCGGCTCACCCTGGTGTGGTCTGCCTCCGTCGGAGGCGAGCCCGCCGTCAGCTACCGGGTGTACGAGGGAGCGACCGTCGTCGGCGCGACCGACGGGACCCAGCTGACGCTGCCGGTGGGCGGGGGGACCTGGCACACGTACACGGTGGTCGCCGTCGACGCCGCCGGCAACGAGTCGGCGGCCAGTCCGTCGGTGACCGCGCAGGGCATGTTCTATCCGCCGCCGTAGAGCAGGCGACGCCGCCCAACGGGGTTTCGGCCGTGCCGTCGTCAGCGCCGGGCCGGCGCCGTCGATCACCAGGACGGATCCGACCGTCGCACGCGCGGGGCTGCGGCAGACCGGCCGTACGTAGGCGGGCGAGGTGGAGCCGGCCGGAGTTCACCGCGTCGTACAGGGACACCGTGAGTGGCGGGTGGTGGTCGGTGCCTCGGCGAGATGCCCCTCGCCGGCTCCGAGGGGCCAAGGGTGTGTTCGATGACGTGATGCCAGAGGTGCATCTTGATGCACCTCTGGCATCAAGCCTGAACCGGTAGTCCGGACCATGGAGGTAACCTATCGCTGCAAGGAAAGCACCTGAAGTCACCAACGCGTATAGACGTCGACGATGGGCCCGATCTGCGGTGGCAGCCGGCGGATCAACCAACTCGTTGAGGTGGTCAGCGGCGGCGGCCCGGCCCGCCGGACGACGACGCCGGCCTTCTGGTGCGGCGCTTGGCGGGCTGCTGCTGAGCTGGCGCCGCAGGCTGTGGCGGGCGCCGACGGTCGGCGAGGTTCCAGTGGTAACGCTCGTACAGTGCGATCCCGGCGCAGACGGAGACGTTCAGCGACTCCGCGGCCGGGTCGATGGGGATCGACACCGAATGGCGGGAGATGCTCTCGAAGGAACGCGACGTGCCGGTCTTCTCGCTACCCAGCAGCAGGGCGAGCTGCTCGTCCGCGTCACGCAGATCGCTGACCGCGAGATCGCCGTCGGCGTCGAAGGCGATCAACGGGATGCCGGTACGCCGGAAGTAGCCGGTCGCCTCGGCCCGCGACGCGAGCACGATCGGCAGCGAGAAGACGTAACCCCGGCTGGCTCTGATCAGCCGCCGGTCCGCGATGGTGGTCAGATCGCTGTCCACCAGCACGATGCCGCCGGCGCCGAGCGCGAACGACGTGCGCACGATGGCCCCGATGTTGCCGACGATCTTCACCCCGTCCAGGACGATGAGGTCGCCGGTCGTCCGGGACAGCTCGTCGAAGCTCCACGGTCTCGGGACCCGGGCAATCCCGAACGCCTTGGGCTTCTTGTCGGTCCGGAACAGGTCGTTCATGATCGGAGCCGCTACCAGGCGGACCGGGATTCTCTCCCGCCGGCATGCGGTGATCACCTCGTCGGCCAGCGGGCTGGTCTGCACCCCGTAGACCTCGATGAACTCCAGCCCGGCGTGAATCGCCTGCACGAGCGGCTCGGTGTCCTCGATCAGCACGGTGCGAACGACGGATCGCGAATGCTTGGTGACGTCGATGATCCGCTGGACCGCCGGATCCGACCGCTCGGTGATGACATCGAGTTCCGCCACGACAACGACCCTAACCCACCCTGGGTCCGACACCGCCGCCGAGCGCCGCCGCTGCCGCCCCGGGCCTGGGCCGCCGAGGGCCGCTGCCGGCAGCGAACCGGGTTTGCCGCCCCGATCCAGGGGTACGCGCCGGGGATGCTGCCCCACTGACCGGGCGGGTCCACCCTCCCGCCCGGCCGAACCGCACGGGAGGTGTCCGATGAGCCAACCCCGCGACCAGATGCAGGAACGCGGCTGGGATCCGATCGGCAGTCTGCAGTCGCTCTGGTCGGAGCTGGGCCGGGTCTTCGGCGGCGACGCCGGCGTACCCGAGGTCGAGCTGCTGGACACCGACGACGGCTGGCGGGTGGTCGCCCGGCTGCCCGGCGTCGCGCCGGAGGAGGTGGCGGTGGAGATCGACGGCGCGGACCTGTGCCTGCGGGGCCGGTCCGAGCAGGAGGTCAACGTCGACAACGGGCTGGCGGACACCGGTTCGACCGAGCGCGGCTTCGAGTACCGGCTGCGCCTGCCCAGCGGGGTGGACGTACACCGGATGGACGCGGTGATGGACCACGGACTGCTCACCGTCACGATGCCCCGGGCCGAGCCGGGCGGCCGCCGGTCGATCACCGTGGGCCGGCCGCAGCACCAGCAGCCGACCGCCGGTTCGGTCGCCGCCCGGTCCGGCCGGGCCGAACAGGTCCGGATCACCACGGACGGCACCGGGACCGTCGCGGAGGAGATCGATCCGGCCGCCGACCGGGAGATGCACCATCCGTACGCGGGTGAGGCGGACCCGCAGCGGCAGCAGGCCAGCACCGCCCGATGACCGCCGACCCGGCCCGGCCGGCCACGCTGGCCCTGACCGTCGACGCTGCCGGCGACCGGCTGGTGCCGGACGTGCACCGGATCGCGGTGCTGCGCGCCAACGCGCTCGGTGACTTCATTTTCGCCGTCCCGGCGTTGACCGCGTTGCGGGCCGCGTACCCGCAGGCGGAGCTGGTGCTGCTCGGCGCGCCCTGGCATGCCCGCTGGCTGGATGCCCGGCCGGTGGCCGACCGGCCGGGCCCGGTGGACCGGGTGCTGGTGGTGCCGGCCGCGGACGGTATCCGGGCGGCGCAGCCCGACGACGAGCCGGTCACGATGACCCAGTTCCTGGACCGGGCCCGGCGTGAGTCGTTCGACCTTGCGGTGCAGTTGCACGGCGGCGGCCGCAACAGCAATCCGCTGGTCGCGGCGCTGGGCGCGCGGGTCACCGCCGGATTGCGGGCGGCCGACGCGCCGCCGCTGGACCACTGGATCCGGTACGTCTACTACCAGCCCGAGGTGTTCCGCTACCTGGAGGTGGCCGGGCTCGTCGGTGCCGAACCGGTGACGCTGCAGCCCACGGTGCCGGTGACCGGCGCCGACCGGGCCGAGGCGGACCGGGTGCTCGGCCCGGCCCGGCGGCCCAGGGTGGTGCTGCACCCGGGGGCCAGCGACCCGCGCCGACGGTGGCCGGCGGACCGGTTCGCAGCGGTCGCCGACGCGCTGACCGACCGTGGTTTCGAGGTGCTGGTGACCGGCACCGGGCCGGAGCGGGACGTGGTCGCCGAGGTCAGCGCGGCGACGGCCCGGCCGGTGCGGACCGTCGTGGACGAGTTGAGCCTGGGCGGCCTGGCCGGGCTGCTGGCCGGCTGCGCGGTCCTGGTCGCCAACGACACCGGCCCGCTGCACCTGGCGGCCGCGGTAGGCGCGCCGACGGTCGGCATCTACTGGATCGGCAACCTGCTCAACGGTGCCCCGCCGGTACGCGGCCGGCACCGCCCGCTGGCCGCGTTCACCATCCACTGCCCGGTGTGCGGGATGGACGTCAGTACGGTCGGCTTCCCGGCCCGGGGCGACGGGCGCGACTGTGGCCATCAGGAGTCGTTCGTGACCGACGTGCCGGTCGCCGAGGTGGTCGACGCGGTGCTGGAGCTGGCTCCTGCGGCGTCCGGCGGCTGGGGGGAGTCAGCCGGCACCGGCGGCGTGCACCTGGACCGGCGGGGGGAACAACTTCCGGACGTCGTCGGGCAACGGTAGCTGCACCCGGTACAGCACCCCGGCCGGGCAGTAGCCGGCGACGCGGTCCAACGCGGACCGCACACCGTCGCGAACCGTCCGGTCGTCGGCGTCGTACCGGGCGGTCCGGCGGCGGACCCGCCGGACCAGCTCGGCGGCGTCGAACCGCTCCGGCCGGTGCTCCGGGTCCGGGCGGTGGTCCGGGTCCGGACGGGCCGCCATCGCCAGCAGCGGCGGCAGCGCGTCGACCAGCAGCGCCGCCTCGCCGTCGGGCAGCAGTTCGACGAGGGTACGCAGCACCGCCACGTCCAGCTGCCAGATCGTGGTGGTCGGGCGGGCCAGCCGTACCGTCACGGTCCGACCTCCTGCCGCTGATGCCGTGACCCGCTGTCGGCCGCCGCCGGGGCGTACCCGGTCGTGTCCTCCTCGTCGAGCAGCAGCTGCCAGCATTCGACCCGCCGGTCGGTGACCGTGGTCGGTGACTCCAGGTGGAACGCGCCGCTGGGCACGATGCCGGCACCGCCGTAGCGGCTGAGCACCGCCAGCTGGGCGGCGACGTCCTCGCCCTGGTGCTCGACCGGCATCCGGGGCCAGAAGTCGAAACCGCCGGCGGCGACCAGCTTGGCCCGGTCGAACAGCACGCACCCGCCGATCCAGGACACCCGGTACGCCCGCCACTGGCCCTCGCCCAGCTGGAGCCGTTCGGTGACGTGCAGCAGGTTGGCGGCCGAGTGCAGCCGGGCGCGCGACCACTGCGGCGTACCGGGGCGAATCCGTTCCGGCTCCGGCCGGCCGTCCCATTCGACGTACCCGTCGTGGTCCTGCGGCCGTACGTCATCCAGGTAGGACAATCCGTGTACGGCGTTGCCGACGAAGCCACAACGCAGTTCGGTGATCGCGGTGACCAGTCGGTCGATCGTGCCGGGGGCGAGCCAGACGTCGTCGTCGAGCATGAGCACCAGTCGGGCGGTGGAGAGACTGAGCAGGTACGCCCGGTGCTCGGCCAGCCCGCGCCGGGGCAGCCGCCGGGTGAGCAGCACCGGGTGACCGGTGTGCCGCAGCGCCCGCACCATGGTGGCGGCGGCCGGGTCGGCCCACGCCGGCCCGCCGTCGGACTGGTCGCTGACCACCACCCCGAACCCGTCGGGGGCATCTTGCGCGGCGAGCCCGGCGAGGGTGGCGGCCAGCTCGGCGGCTCGGTTGCGGGTCGGGACGAGTACGTCGAGCAGCCGGTTGCGGCGGAACTCGACCGGGTCCCCGGGCGGCAGCGGTCTGCTCATCGGGCTCCTTCCGGGTGTGCTTGGGGTTCCGGGTGCGCTTCGGGTGGGCCGGCCGGCCCGCTGGTCGGGTTGATCGGGGCGGCCGCCGACCGGATCCGTTCGATGACCGCCGTGGTGGACCGGTCCGCGACGTAGCCGAGGATGTGCACCGCCCCGCCGAGCTGGCGGACCAGCGGCGCTTCGGGCACCATGTCCGGCGGGTAGTCGCCGCCCTTGACGTAGACGTCCGGCCGGATCCGCTCGATCAGCCCGGCCGGGGAGTCCTCCTCGAAGACCACCACGTGGTCGACGCTGGTCAGCGCGGCGAGCACGGCGACCCGGTCCTCGGCCGGATTGACCGGCCGGTCCGGCCCTTTCAGCCGCCGCACGCTGTGGTCCGAGTTGACGGCGACGATCAGCAGGTCGCCGAGGGCGGCGGCCTCCGCCAGGTAGCCGACGTGACCGCGGTGCAGCACGTCGAAGCAGCCGTTGGTGAAGACGATCCGGGCTCCGGCGGCACGCTGTACGCGTACCTGCTCGACGAGGTCGGCGGGGTCGGTCCCGGCGGCCGGGGTCGCAGCCGGGGTGGTGACCCGCCGGCCGCCGCTTTCGGCCGCGGCCGGGAACGCCTCGGTCAACGCGTCGGTCAGCGTGTCTCGGTGGCAGACGCAGGTGCCGCAGTCTCCTACGGTCAGCGCGGCGGCGAGCTGGGCCAGCTCGCCGGCGACCGGCAGGGTGGCACCGGCGACCACCGACAGGGTGAGAGCGGCCAGGTAGGTGTCGCCGGCGCCGACCGCCCGGCTGGCCGCGACCGGCTCGGTACGGCAGTGGTGCGTGGCGCCGCTGCGGTCGCCGACGACTGAGCCGTCGGTGTCCAGGGTCACCGCCACCAGGTCCGCCCCGGTTGCGGCGTGCAGCCGGGGCAGCAGCCGCCGGGCGGCGGCGACGCGGTCGCGGTCCGGCGTGGGTTCGCCGACGACCGGTGCGGCCTCGGCGATGCTGGGCGTGATCAGGGTCGGTCGCAGCCCGGACCACCGGGTGAGGTCGTGGGCGTCGAGGGCCACGGTGCCGTACCGGGTCCGGTGCCGGATCAGCCATCGGCGGATCCGGTCGGGCAGCGCGCCGAGCCCGTAGTCGCAGATGACCAGGTCGGGCCGGACCACGTCGGGATTCGCCCCGGTGCCGTCGACATCCGGCTCGGCGGGGCCGAGCCGGATCTCCTCGGTGCTGGCGACGAGCGCGGCGAGCAGCCGTTCGACCTGTTCGGCCGGGAGCGGGCCGGCCGGCCCGCCGTCGTCCTCGCGGAGCAGGATCTGGTCGGCGGCGAGCAGCCGACGTTTCGCCGGGGTACGGGTGCCCGGCTGGGCGACCATCCGGTCCTGCACGCCGGCCCGGTGCAGGCAGCGGGCCACCTGGTCGCCGACCGGGTCGACGCCGATCGGGGCGACCAGCAGCGGGCGGGCGCCGAGCGCGGCGAGGTTGACCGCGGTGTTCGCGGCACCGCCGGCGGCGATCTGGCGCCGGTCCAGGGTGAGCACCGGGGCGGGTGCCTCCCGGCAGAGCCGGGTGGAGGTGGCGAACCGCCATTCGTCGAGCATCGCGTCACCGACGACCAGGACGGGGTGGCCGGACCACTGCGCGACGAGGTCGCCGAGGCCGGTGGGATCGGCGCCGCCGGGCGGTCCGGCAGGGCCGGCCGGCCCGGTGCGGTGCCGCTGGTCGTTGGACGAGGGCCGCATGGGGCAGCGGGTGCCCGGGACGGGCGCGGTCAAACGTGCGGGTCGGTACATGTCGGGGATCACAGGTATATCGGTTGGCTTTCCGCTCCGGCATGGCAGAATGCTTGTAGCAAGCAACTATCGGATGGGGTGAGATCGGCGGTGCACACCGACCCGCCGACCGGTCCCGACGCGGAGCTCATCGCCCTCGGCAAGCAGTTCGGCGTCTTCCACCGGTCGGTGCACATGTTCTACCAACGGCTGCGGTTCGACCCGCCGCTGGAGCGGGCGGCGTACACCCTGCTGGTGCGGATCGCCGGCGACCGACCGGCCCGGCTCAGCGTGCTCGCCGACGGCCTCGGCCTGGACCTGTCCACGGTGAGCCGCCAGGTCGCCGCGCTGGAGGCGGCCGGGCTGGCCACCCGTACGCCGGATCCCACCGACCGGCGGGCCAGCGTGATCGCGGCGACCGAGCTCGGCGTGCAGGTCTACACCCGCAACCGGGCGATCTGGGTGGGCGCGATGCGGGACCTGCTGGCCGACTGGTCCCCGGACGAGATGAGCGAGTTCGGGCGGTTGCTGACCCGGCTCAACGAGACGATCACCGCCCGCTACGGGGGGACGGATCCGGCGGATCGCTGTCCGCGGGGGGAAGGGGAAACACCACAATGACGACCACAGAGGAGCGGGTCGCGCCAGCGCTCAGTCGCCGGCAGATCCTGCTGCTGCTGGCCAGCCTGATGACCGGGATGCTGCTGGCCGCGCTCGACCAGACCATCGTCGGGGTGGCGCTGCCCACCATCGTCGGCGAGCTGGGCGGGATCAACCACTACTCGTGGGTGGTCACCGCGTACCTGCTGGCGTCCACCGCGTCGACGCCGCTGTACGGCAAGACCGCCGACCTGATCGGCCGCCGACCGGTGTTCCTGTTCGCGATCGGGATGTTCCTGCTGGGCTCGTTGCTGGCCGGCATGTCGCAGAACATGACCCAGCTGATCGTCACCCGGGGCCTGCAGGGGCTCGGCGCCGGCGGTCTGATGACCCTTGCGTTCACCATCATCTCGGACGTTGTGTCGCCCCGCGACCGCGGGCGCTACCAGGGCCTGTTCGGCGCCGTCTTCGGCCTGGCGTCGGTGGCCGGGCCGCTGGCCGGCGGCTACTTCGCGGAGACGAACTGGCGCTGGATCTTCTACATCAACGTGCCGCTGGCGATCATCGCGATGGTCATCTGCTGGTACGTGATGCGGCTGATCCCGTTCCGGCGGCGGGACCACGCGATCGACTGGCTCGGCGCGACCCTGCTGGTGGCCGGGGTCAGCGCCATCCTGCTGGCGCTGAGCTGGGGTGGCGGCGAGTACGCCTGGGGCTCCCCGGTGATCATCGGACTGTTCGCCGTCGGTGCGGTCCTCGCCGCGATCTTCCTCGTCCAGGAGTCCCGGGTCGCCGAGCCGATCCTGCCGCTGAGGCTGTTCCGGGAACCGACCTTCGCGCTGGCCAACGCCGCCGGCTTCGTGCTCGGTCTGGCCATGTTCGGGTCGATCATCTTCATCCCGCTCTACCTGCAGATCGTCAAGGGCGCCTCACCGACGGCCAGTGGTCTGCTGATGCTGCCGATGATGGCCGGCATCATCGTCACCTCGGTGGCCGCCGGACGGGCGATGACCCGGTACGGCCGGTACAAGTGGTTCCCGGTGGCCGGCTCGGGGGCGCTGGTCGCCGGTGGTCTGCTCTTCACTCAGCTGGAGGTGACCAGCCCGCTCTGGCAGGCGTTCCTGGTGATGGTGGCGGTCGGTGTCGGGCTCGGGCTGTCCATGCAGTCGCTGGTGCTCGCCGTGCAGAACGCGATCCCGCTGCGCGACCTGGGTGCCGGCACCTCCACGGTGACCTTCTTCCGGACGCTCGGCGGCTCGTTCGGGGTCGCGATCCTCGGCGCGGTGCTCAACGCACGGCTGACCGGTGAGCTGGCCGACCGGATGCCCGCCGCGATCGCCCAGCTGCCGCCGGAGCAGGCCGCCGACATCGCCGCCGCCGGCGGCGCGGAGATCTCGATCGACCAGCCGGCGGTGATCCTGGCGCTGCCCGACCCGGTCCGGGACGCCATCCAGTACGCCTTCGTGGAGTCGCTGCACACGGTGTTCCTGGTGACCGGCATGGTCGCGGTTGTCGCCGTGCTGATCACGTTGGTGCTGCCGGACCGGGAGCTGCGCGGCGAGGTCGAGTCGCAGACCACCTCCGCCGACCTCGCCGGATAGCCCGTAGGCGTCCGGGTCTACTTCAACACCAGCTGGCCGGAGTGCTCGAAGGCGGCCAGATCGGTGAGGGTCTCGCCGACGGTGCCGGCCAACGGGGCCGGCATCTCGGCGTGCGCGAAGAACCCGGCGTCGGTGGTCTCGTCGGTGACGGTCAGCAGCTCGCCGGCGAAGCCGTCGACCCGGAAGCAGACCACGAAGAGCTGGTACGTGTCGTCGAACATGTTGGTGAAGGTGTAGTCGGCGCCGGTGTGCATGGCGAACGGGGTGACCCCGGCGGCCCGCAGCCCGGTCTCCTCGTAGACCTCCCGGGCGGCGCAGCCGGCGATCGACTCGCCGAGCTCCATCGCGCCGGCCGGTAGCGCCCACAGCCCGTTGTCCGACCGCCGGATCAGCAGGACCCGGTCGTCGGGGTCGCGGACCACACAGCGGGCACCGACGAACATCAGGGTACGGTCGCCGGCCAGCGCCCGTAGCTGTCCGAGGTACGAATCCGCCCAGGAGATGCTGGCCATGGGTCAACCTTAGGTCAGCCGGGCACCGACGTTCGCGTGGCCGGACGACTGCGACTGCTCAGCGTCCGTTGGCGGGGTGGTCCTGTCCTGTTATGCTTTCACCTGTCAGATAGACATGACACATGAAGGAGAGCGATGACATCGGCCACGCCCTCCGGTGACGATCTGGTCGAGAAGCTGGCGGCGCTGGCCAACCCGCTGCGGCTGCGGATCCTCGGCCGGCTCGCCGCCGGTCGGGACTACGTCAGTCACCTCTCCCGCGAGATCGGCATCAGTCGTCCGCTGTTGCACATGCACCTGCAGCGGCTGGAAGCCGCCGGCCTGATCGTCGGGAGTCTCGAGCTGTCCGAGGACGGAAAAGCCATGAAGTACTACGAGGTTGCCGATTTCACCCTGCACCTGACCCCGTCGACGCTCGCCGCGGCGGCGACCACCCTCACCGGACCGGACCCGTCGGCAGCGGGCCCCGCGCGTAAGGAGAAGTCCTGATGTACGTCTTCGCCGCAGAGGGCGGCAACACCTGGCCAGATGTCGTGTTCATCCTCGGCGTACTGACCCTCGGCGTGTTCCTGATCGTGGTGGTCGTCGCCTCTCTGCACGAGTTCCGCAAGACGAAGCTGCTCGCCAGCCAGGAGGAGGCGATGCGTCAGCTTGTCCGCCGCTACGAGCAACTCGCTGAGAACTCGGTCGACACGCAGCAGCGGGTCGCGGCCGACCTGGCCGAGCTGCGGACCCGGACCAGCGCCATCGAGCAGATTCTGCGGACCGTCGAATGAGCGCCGGTCGGACCACCCCGGTCACCGACACCATGCGGGCGATCGTCCAGGACCGCTACGGGTCCGCCGAGGTGCTGACCGTGCGGCAGCTGCCGTGTCCGTCCATCACGGACAAGCAGCTGTTGGTACGGGTACAGGCCGCCTCGATCAACTACGCCGACCTGGTGTTCGTCACCGGTGAGCCGTACCTCGCCCGGTTGGCCTTCGGCCTGTCCGCCCCGCGGGCGAAGGTGCGCGGGCGCGACGTCGCCGGCGAGGTCGTCGCGGTCGGCGCGGCGGTCTGCGACTTCCGCCCCGGCGACCGGGTGTACGCCGAGATCGACAGCGGCAGCTTCGCCGAGTATGCCGCCGTCCCCGCCGACCGGGCCTGGCGTACCCCGGGGAACGTCACCCCGGTGCAGGCGGCGACGGTGCCGCTCGCCGGGGTCACCGCCTGGCAGGGGTTGCGGGACCACGGCCGGCTCCAGCCCGGTCAACGGGTGCTGGTCAACGGGGCCTCCGGCGGGGTCGGCACCTTCGCGGTGCAGCTCGCCAAGGCGCTCGGTGCCGAGGTCACCGGGGTCTGCCGGGACCGCAACGTCGACCTGGTGCGCTCACTCGGCGCGGACGACGTGATCGACTACACCCGCGAGGACTTCACCCGGTCGGGTCGGCAGTGGGATCTGATCTTCGACGTGGCAGGTCGGCACCGGCTGACCGACTGCCGCCGGGCGTTGACCCCGCGCGGGACGTTGGTCCTGTGTGGCGGTACGGGTAGCCGCTGGTTCGGCCCGGTGGGCCGGCTGCTGCGGTCGAAGGTCTGGGCGCCGTTCGTCAGCCAACGGGTGACCGGGTTCCTGGCCAGGCCGGGGCAGCAGCCGCTGCGGGAGCTGACCGAGCTGATCGAGGCCGGCCGGATGGTCCTCCCGGTGGAGCGGACGTTTCCGCTGGACCGCGCGGCCGAGGCGGTGCGGTACTTCGTCGAGGAGCATCCCCGATCGAAGATCGTGGTCGAGGTGACCCCGGCCGTATCGTGATCGACACACGCTGGTCGGCTCGGGCGTCCCGGCCCGTCCGCCGGGTGCGGGACACCCGGCCGCCGGTGCGCGACACTTGTCGACGACCCGACGGCGGACCGGAGCCGTGCGCGGGGGTGCAGCCGTGAGCGGAGCGGAGGTGGGCGGCGTGCTGGGTCGGCGACGGGCCGTGGTGGTGCTGCTGGCCGCCGTCACAGTGGCCGCCGCCGCGGCATACGCCGGGTCGCGGTCCGCCGGGCCGGCGACGGTACCGCTCGTCGACGGGCGGTCCGCGGCGGTCGTGCCCGTCGAACAGTTGCGGGTGGAGGTGCTGGCCCGCTACCCGCACGACACGGCGGCGTTCACCCAGGGGCTGGAGCTGGTCGGTTCGGACCTGTACGAGGGCACCGGCCAGTACGGCGAGTCCGAGTTGCGGGTCGTCGACCTGGCCAGCGGCACGGTGCGGCGTCGGGTGAGTCTGCCGGACACCGTCTTCGGCGAGGGCATCACCGTGCTGGAGTCGCGGATCTGGCAGATCACCTGGCGGGAGGGTGTCGCGTACGAGCGCGACCGGGAAACCCTCGACGTGCTGCGCGAGGTGACCTACGACGGCGAGGGTTGGGGCATCTGCCACGACGACGCGGCGGACCGGCTGGTGATGAGCGACGGCACCGACCAGCTCACCTATCGCGATCCGGCCACCTTCGACCAGATCGGGTCGGTCACGGTGACCCGCGCCGGTACGCCGGTACGCGACATCAACGAGCTGGAATGCGTCGACGGCCAGGTCTGGGCGAACGTCTGGCGGACCGACGAGATCGTCCGGATCGACCCGGCGAGCGGGCAGGTGGTCGCCGAGGTCGACGCCGGTGGGCTGCTTGCCGGTGCGGAGCGGGCCGGGGTGGACGTGCTCAACGGCATCGCGGCGGTGCCCGGCACCGACGAGTTCCTGATCACCGGCAAGTACTGGCCGGCGCTGTTCCGGGTCCGGTTCGTCCCAGGCTCCTGACTCACAACTCAGCGCCGTCGGTGCGCTCGGAGCCCGTACCCCCTGCTTGACCTGCGGCGGAGCCGTGTTAGCTTGCCGACATGAAAACCGTTACCGTTTCCGCTGGGCTAGCGGTGGTGCTGACGGTCGGCTTGTCCGGCTGTGCCACCGCCAGCCCCGATGTCGATGCCGAGGCCGCTGCTTCCCCGGAAGCCGGTGCCGTCGAGATCACCAACTGCGGCACCACGCTGACCGTGACCGAACCGCCGCGCCGCGCCCTCACCATGGAACAGAACGCCACCGAGATCATGCTCAGCCTCGGGCTGGCCGACCACATGATCGGCACCAGCTACCAGACCGACCCGGTGCTGCCCGAACTGGCCGCCGACTACGCCGACGTGCCGGTACTCGCCGACCTCTACCCCAACCGCGAGGCCGTCCTCGACGCCGCACCCGACTTCGTCTACTCCACCTTCACCTCCGCGTACGGCCCGGACGCCGCCGGCCCGCGCGCGGACCTCGCGGCCCTGGACGTCCCCGCCTACCTGTCCCGGTTCGCCTGCGAGGACCCGGCTACCGGCGAGACCGAGTTCCACTTCGACGGCATCTTCACCGAGATCACCGAGATCGCCACCATCTTCGGCGTCGCCGAGCGGGGCGAGCAGGTCGTCGCCGACCAGCGTGACCGGTTGGCCGCCGCGACCGCGACCGCCGACGCCCCGGCCGGCACCGACCTGCTCTGGTACTACTCCGGCACCGCCACCCCGTACGTCGCCGGAGCCGGCGGCGTGCCCGCCGCCATCAGCGCCGAACTCGGGGTGAGCAACGCCTACGGCGACGCCGAGCAGACCTGGCCGGCCGGCAACTGGGAGGAGATCGCCGCCCGCAACCCCGACGTGATCGTCCTCGCCGACCTGACCCGCGGCGGAGACGGCGACAGCGCCCAGTCGAAGATCGACTTCATGCGGAGCAACCCGACCACCGCCGCACTCGACGCCGTCAAGGCCGGCCGGTTCATCACCGTCCCCGGTTCGTCGATGGACCCGTCCGTACGCAGCGTCACCGCCGTCGAAGCGGTCGCCGCCGCCCTCAAGGAGCTGAACCAGTGACCGACCTGACCACCGAACCCGCACCCGACCTGACACCTGACCCGACCACCGCGCCGCCGCTCGACCCCGCCGAGGCGCGGCGGCTACTCGACCTGTGGGACACCCAGCAGTCCGCGTACGTCGCCTACCGGGAAAACCGCTTCCAGGTGCTGCTCGACCTGCTCAGCCTGCACCTCGGCGACCGGCCGATCACCGTGCTCGACCTGGCCTGCGGGCCCGGAGCGATCTCCGACCGGGTGCTCGCCGCGCTGCCCCGGGCCCGGTGCGTCGCCGTCGACTACGACCCGGTTCTGCTGCGTATCGCCGCCGGGGCACTCGCCGGTCACGGCGACCGGATCGACGTACGCGACGTCGACCTGGTCGCCGACGACTGGGCCGACCGGCTCGGCGTCGACCAGGTCGACGCGGTGCTCAGCTCCACCGCCCTGCACTGGCTCACCCCGACACAACTGCTCGCCGTCTACACCGCCGCCGCCGGGCTGCTGCGTCCCGGCGGCATCCTGCTCAACGCCGACCACCTGCACTTCGGGCCGGAGCATCCGACGTTGGCGGCGGTCGCACAGCGGCACGACGAACGCACACAGCAGGCCGGCTTCGCCGCCGGGGCGCTGCGCTACCAGGACTGGCACACCGAAGCGGCCCGGGTACCGGCCCTCGCCGCGCTGGTCGCCGAACGGCAACGGCGGTTCGCCGACCGCCCGAAGCCGCCCGACGCGCCACTGGAGTTTCACCTCGCCGCGCTGCGTACCGCCGGGTTCACCGAGGTCGGCACGGTCTGGCAGTACCTCGACGACCACGTGGTGTTCGGCCGCCGATGACCCTCACCCCGTCGCGGACGCCGCCGACCACCCGGACCCGGGTACGGGCGGCACGGGGCACCCGTACCCGGGCACCGGTGTTGATCTTCGCCGTCGCCGCGCTGGCGCTCAGCGTCGCCGGGGCGACCACCATCGGCACCGCCGATCTGACCGTCACCGACGTGTTCCGCACCCACGGCGTACACCTCGGGCTGCCGCTGGAGCCGCTACCCGCACTGGCCGACAGCATCGTGTGGAACCTGCGTACGCCCCGGGTGCTGCTCGCCGGGCTGGTCGGCGGCGGCCTGGCGGTCTGCGGCGCGGTGCTGCAGGCGTTGACCCGCAACCCGCTCGCCGACCCGTACCTGCTGGGCATCTCCGCCGGTGCCTCGACCGGCGCGGTGTCGGTGCTGGTCCTCGGGCTCGGCGTCGGCGCCGGTGCGCTCACCGGCGGCGCGTTCGCCGGTGCGGTCGCCGCGTTCCTCGCCACCCTGGCTCTGGCCGGTCGACGGTGGACCGAACCGTCCCGGATCCTGCTCGCCGGGGTCGCCGTCGGCCAGCTGTTCGCCGCCGTCACCAGCCTGATCGTGGTCTCCGCCGCGTCACCGCAGCAGACCCGGGGGGTCACCTTCTGGCTGCTCGGTTCGCTGACCATGGCCGGCTGGTCGACGGTGGCGCTGGCCGCAGCCGTGGCCGCCGGGGCGCTGCTGATCTGCTGGGCGGCCACCCCGGCGCTGGACGCGTTCGCGTTCGGCACCGACGTCGCCCAGTCGCTGGGATTCTCCCCGGTCATCGTGCGGGCGCTGCTGTTCGGCACCACCGCGTTGCTGGCCGCGGTGCTGGTCGCGGCGAGCGGCGCGATCGGCTTCGTCGGGCTGACCGTGCCACACGCCGCCCGGTACCTGGTCGGTTCCCGGCACCGGATCCTGCTGCCCACCTGCGCCGTCATCGGTGCCACCTTCCTGATCTGGGCGGACACCGCCGCCCGGACCGTGTTCGCGCCGCAGGAGGTGCCGGTCGGGGTGGTCACCGCGCTGCTCGGGGTGCCCGCGTTCGCGCTGCTCATCCGCCGCCGGCAGGCGCCGGCATGAGACTGCGGGCTGAGAGGATCACCTGGGCGGTACGCGGAAAGCCGCTGCTCGCCGACGTCACCCTCGACGCGCCCGACGGCACCCTGGTCGGGCTGCTCGGCCCGAACGGCTCCGGCAAGTCCAGCCTGCTGCGGGTGCTCGCCGGCCTGCAGCGACCCGACTCCGGCCGGGTGCTGCTCGACGGGGTCGACACCCGGTCCATGCCGCGCCGGGTGCTGGCCCGGCGGCTCGCCGTGGTCACCCAGCATCACGCCTCCGACGCGGACATGTCGGTGCTGGACGTGCTGCTGCTGGCCCGGATCCCGCATCGGCCGCTGCTGGCGGCCGGCTCGGCCGCTGACCTCGCCGCCGCCGAGCAGGCACTGGTCGACGCCGGGTTGGCCGGCTTCGCCGACCGGCGCTGGTCGACGCTGTCCGGCGGGGAGCGGCAGCGGGTCGACATCGCCCGTGCGCTGCTGCAGCAACCGCAGGTGCTGCTGCTCGACGAGCCGACGAACCACCTGGACGTCCGCTACCAGCTGGACCTGCTGGAACGGTTGGCGGCCGGCCCGCCGACGGTGATAGCAGCCCTGCACGACATCAATCTGGCGGCGCGGTTCTGCGATCGGATCGTGCTGCTGAACGGCGGCAGGGTGGTGGCCGCCGGCTCCCCGGCACAGGTGCTCACACCGGCCCGGATCGCCGAGGTCTACGAGGTCCACGCGCAGGTCGACGACGACCCGGACGGCCGTCCGTACGTCCACTTGCGAAGCGTGGTGTGGGGGTGACGCGCATGCCCGACCGATCGGACCGATTCCGCTACCATGCCGCCGATCCGGCTCACGTCTCTGCGGCGTGGGGCCCGGTGTCGCCGCCGATCCGAAGGAGCCAACCGAGATGCCTACCCGTCCGCTGATCGTCCGGACCGATGACCTCGAGTTCGAGCCGTGCGTGGTGCGGACTGACTTCTCCGACGAGGCGGCCTGGCAGCAGGTTCTGCGTCGGCTGAAAAACGACCCGGTACGTTCCACCGACCTCCCTGCGGCGGCGGTCGTCGACGACCCGGCCTTCGACGGCGCCACTGTCGAGGAGGTCCTGGCGGCGTTCGCGGCGGACGACAGCCCGGCGACGGCGGCCCCGGACCGGACGGAGCAGGCCGCCCCCGCACCGGCGGCGGAGTCGGACGAACCGGCACCGGCCGTGGACGGCGCGGAGCCGGTCCGGCAGACCGAAGCCGAGGCGTTCGCCCACGCCGTCGACATCGGTGAGCGGGTCGAGATCGGTGCCCTGCAGGGTGAGAGCACCCAGACGTTCGCCAACCCGGACGGCACGCTGACTTCGGTGCAGCACGCCCAGCCGTTCCGGGTGGTCCGCGACGGCCAATGGGTGCCGACCGACGCGACCCTGGTCACCGCCGCCGACGGCAGCATCGGCCCCCGGGCCGCCACCCTCGGGCTGCGGCTCTCCGGCGGTGGCGACACCCCCCTGGTACGGGTGGAGCGCGCCGGCCGCAGCATGACCCTCGACTGGCCCGGTGCCCTGCCGGAGCCGACGGTCGACGGTGACCAGGCCGTCTACGCCGAGGTGCTGCCCGACGTGGACCTGGTGGTCGACGTCGAGGTCACCGGCTTCTCACACGTACTCGTGGTCAAGACCCCGGAGGCGGCACAGCAGCCGGAGCTGGCCGAGCTGGAGTTCGGCCTGGCCACTGCCGGGCTGACCGTGCAGGACGGCCTCGAAGGTGGGCTGGCGGCCGTGGACACGGTGTCCGGCGCGCCGGTGCTGGAGGCCGCCGCACCGGCGATGTGGGACTCGGGTGACGACATCGCCGGCACCGACGCCGCGACGCCGGGCCGGACCGCTCCCGACTCAGGTGACGTGACCGGTGTCGACGCCACCGGGTCCGCCCCGCCGGGTGCCAGCCAGGCACCGATCGGCTGGCGGATCGACGGCGACACCCTCACCCTGCTGCCCGACCAGGCGATGCTCACCGATCCCGACACCCGCTGGCCGGTCTACATCGACCCGGTCTGGCAGGACACCCGCAGGAGCGACTGGGCGATGGTTGCCAGCGGCTACCCGCACATGTCGTACCACAAGTTCTCCGGCACCGAAGGCGTCGGCGACTGCCCGGTCGACTCCGGGCAGTGCAACAAGGTCGGGAAAAAGCGGATCTACTACGCGTTGCCCACGCCGTACGCGGGGCGGACCATCCTGAGCGCGGAGTTCCGGGTGACGATGACCCACACGTACAACTCGACCCCGAGGAACGTCTCGTTGTACCGGGCATCGTCCGGCATCAGCTCCGGCACGAACTGGAACAACAAACCGGCGCTCGGCGTCCTGCTGCAGACGAAGGCACCGACCGCGAAGAAGAACTCCTGCACCTCGACGAACCAGAACGTCGGCTTCACCGCCACCGCGGCGGTGCGGGAAGCTGTGACCAAGGGCTGGTCGACGACCACGTTCGGGCTCGCCGCCACGGACGAGAACGACCAGACGGCGTTCAAGCGGTTCTGCGGAAACGCGCTCCTGGCTGTGCACTACAACCGGACACCGAGCCAACCGAAGCAGTCCGAGTTGACCATGTCGCCCGGTGGCCAGTGCGTCACCGGCACCAACCGACCGTACGTGGACACCCCGCCGACGCTGTTCATGGTGCTACGCGACCCGGACCACAGCTCGTCGCACACCGAGGATGTCCGGGGCCAGATCCTCTACTACTGGTACGACTCGGCCGGCACCCGGGTCAACAACTACGTCACCACCGGGTGGAAGGCCAGCGGTTCCCGCTTCCAGCACACCCTGCCATCGAGTATCCCGCAGAACACGCCGATCACCTGGGAAGTCCGGGCCGGCGACTCGGAGGTCTGGGGGCCGTGGAGCTGGGAAGGCAGCACTCAGACCGCCTGCCAGTTCGTCTACGACTCCACCGCGCCGGCCGCGCCGGACATCGACTCTCCGGAGTATCTGCCACTCGACGCCGGTGAGCACACCAGCGCCTGCGTCGAGGACGACCAGCACCGGGGCGGGGTCGGCATCTACGGCACCTTCATTTTCGACTCGGTCTCCACCGACACCGTCCGCTACCTGTACGGGTTCAACACCAACCCGTTGCCGGACAACGAACTGGTGCCGACCAGCCCCGGCGGCCCGGTGTCACTGCGCTGGATGCCAGGCGACGACGCCCCGAACATCGTCACGGTGCAGGCAGTCGACCAGTCCGGCCTGCGGTCGGCGATCGCCACCTGCGTGTTCTCCGTGCCGACCCGGCTGGCGGCAGGCGAATGGGGGCTCGGCGAGGCAGCCGGTGCGGCGTCGGCCGAGGACGCCCGGGGCAACCATCCGGCGGTCGCCGGAGCCGGGGTGACGTTCGGAGTGTCCGGGCCGGGCTGCGGTGACTCCGGCTCCGAGTGCCAGTTCGACCGGGCAATCCAGTTCACCGGCGACGCCGCCGAGAGCTACCTGGCCACCACCAGCTCGGCGCTGGTCGACACGTCGACCGGGTTCGGAGCCAGCGCCTGGGTGCGGCTCACCGACGACACCACCGACCGGGTCGCGATCAGCCAGGACGGCAGCGGCGAGCCCGGCTTCACCCTCGGCTTCGACGCCGCCACCGGCAAGTGGGAGTTCGCGATCCCGTCGACGGACGTGCTGTCGCTGGGCGGCTGGTCGGTGACCAGCACCGCCCCGGCGATTCGCGACGAATGGACTCATCTGGCGGCCGCGTACGACCCGGAGCTCAAGACGATGACGCTGTACGTCAACGGGGACGTCCAGCCGACCGTGCCGCGCCGGTCGGCCTGGAAGTCCCGGGGCGCGGTGCAGATCGGTCGGGCGTACGCCCGCAGCGGCCACACCGCCGGCTGGGCCGGTGAGCTGGCCGACATCGCCGTCTACGACCGGGTGCTGGTGCACCGGGAGGTCAGCGAGCTGTCCACACTGCGGCCTATCCGCCTCGGCTACTGGCCGCTGGACGACGTCTCCGGCGACCGCAGCCCCGCCTACGACTCAAACGGCCAGGAGCTGCTGTTGGAAGGCGGTGCCCACCTGTACGCACCGGACGTCGACGAGGATCCGTTCGTCGAGTTGCCGCTGGTCGGCGGCGGACATCTGGTGCTCGACGGGGTCGACGGCCGGGCCCGCACCGACGCGCCGGTGGCGGTGACCGACGGCAGCTTCACCGTCGCCGCCCGGGTCCGGTTGCCCAGCCCGACCTGTGGCGACCGGGACCAGGCGGTGCTCTCCCAGGCTGGCACTGCGGCGAGCGGATTCGTGATCCGCTGTGGCAGCGGCAACCGCTGGGAGTTGGTGCTACCGCACAGCGATACCAACGACCCACAGGCCACGGTGGTCTTCGACGTCGATCTGCTGCCGAGCGCAGACCAGCACGGCCAGCACTTGGCGGTGGTCTACGACGCATTCCGCAACGAGGTGCGGCTCTACATCAACGGCGAGGTCGCTGTGACCGCCGCCGCCACCTACACCGCCGGCTGGCGGGCGGGCGGACCGCTGCAGGTGGGCCGGGCGTTGCACAACGGCGCCTTCGGCCAGTACCTCGGCGGTGTCGTCGACGAGGTACGCGCCTATACCGGGGTCGCTGACGACGAGTCGATTCAGCGGCTTGTCCTTCCTGCGCCGAATCCGTACCTGTGAATCGCCGATCTCCCGTCCGCTTCGCCTCCTTCCCCCCTGGAGTGGTGATGAGTTCCCGGATTCTGGCTACGACCCCGGACCGCCGTCGACGGCTGACCGCCGCTGTCACCTGGGCGACGGCGGTCGTCGTCGCCGCCGGCCTGCTGCAGGGGGTGGAGAGCCCGGCCCGGGCCGAGCCGTCCTCCGAGGCACCCCCGGTCCAGCAACATGACGAACCGGCTCCGGACCGCCCGGCGGCTCCGGTGCCGCCCCGTGAGCCGAACCCGGTGGTGCAGGCGGCGCTGCGTACCGCACCGGAGGTTGCCTGGCCGGCGGCCGGGACGGTGGAGGTGCCGGCGACGCCGGTGGCCAGTCCGACCAGTGCGGCGGGCCGTGCGGCCGGCACCGCGCCGCCGAGCAGAGTGCGGGTGCAGACCCTCGACCGCGCGGTGTCGACGAAAGCGAAGGTCGACGGACCGGTCACCCGGATCGGGCGGGCTGCCGGCGAGACCGGTGCCGGCACCGTCCGGGTGGCGTTGAGCTACGCCGGGATCGCCGATGCGTACGGCGGCGATTTCGGTGCCCGACTGCGGCTGGTCCGGTTGCCTGAGTGTGCGTTGACCACGCCGGACGCGTCGGCGTGTGCGCCGGAGCCGGTACCGGCGGTCAACAACGCGGGAACCGACACCCTTACCGCCACGATCGACGTCGGTGCCGGCTCGGCGCTGTTCGCAATGGTCGCTTCGGAGGCTTCGGCGCAGGGCAGCTTCGGCGCGACCGAGTTCGCGCCGTCGTCGAAGTGGAACGTGTCACCGTCATCGGGTGCGTTCAACTGGTCGTACCCGATGCGGGTGCCGCCGGTGCCGGGCGGGCTGACCCCGTCGGTGGTGCTCGGCTACAACTCGCAGGCCACCGACGGGCGGACTGCGACCACCAACAACCAGGGCTCCTGGCTGGGCGAGGGCTTCAGCTACGACCCCGGGTACGTTGAACGCCGCTACAACACCTGCCTCGACGACGGCCGCGACGGCATGGGCGACCTGTGCTGGGCGCACGACAACGCCGTACTGATGCTCAACGGGCGGTCCAGCACGCTGGTGCGGACCGGCAGCACCTGGCGGTTCGCCAACGACGACGGGTCGAAGATCGAGCGGTACAGCGGGACGGTCGACGGCGCCGTCAATGGTGACAACGACCGCGAGTTCTGGAAGGTCACCACGATCGACGGCACCGAGCACTACTTCGGGCTGAACCGGCTGCCCGGATGGGCGTCCGGAAACGCCGAAACCAACTCGGTGTGGACGGTGCCGGTCTTCGGCGACGACAGCGGCGAACCCTGCTACAACTCGACACTGGCGAACGCCTGGTGCCACCAGGCCTGGCGGTGGAACCTCGACTACGTCAAGGACCGGCACGGCAACGTCACCTCGTACTTCTACGAGCGGGAGACGAACCACTACGCGCTGCGGGCGCAGACCACCGTCAACGGCACCGCGTACCACCGGGGTGGTTGGCTCAAGCGGATCGACTACGGCCAGCGGCACAACGCGGTCTACTCCACCCCGGCACCGGCCCGGGTGGTGTTCACCGACGCCGAACGGTGCATCCCGAGCGGCAGTATCACCTGCGCGCCGGGTCAGCTGAACAACAGCACGGCCAACTCCTGGCCGGACGTGCCGTGGGACCGCAACTGCGCTGCCGGAACCCACTGCACAGCCAGCCAGTCGTCACCCAGCTTCTGGACCCGCAAGCGGGTCGGCCAGATCACCACCGAGATCCGCACCACCAGCGGATGGACGCCGGTCGACTCGTGGAACCTGACCCACCTGTTCACCAACAACGCCGACGGCAGCCGGTCGCTGTGGCTGCACAAGATCGACCACCAGGGCCGCTACGGTGACGGCGACCCGCTGACCGTGCCCTCGGTCGAGTTGGGCCCGCTGCAGCTGCCCAACCGGATCGACATCCCTGGCGACAACGTCGCCCCACTGATCCGGCCTCGACTGACCACCGTCTACACCGACTCCGGCGGCCAGGTCGATGTCACCTACAAGTCGCCGGACTGCTCGGCCAACTCGCTGCCGACCCCCGGCAACAGCACCCGCCGCTGCTACCCGGTGAAGTGGTCGCCGAGCGGCGAGGTGAATCCGATCACCGACTGGTTCCACAAGTACGTCGTCGAGTCGGTCACCGAAACGGACCGCACGAACGTCGAGCCCGGCACCGCCTTGGCCCCGGACATGGTGACCAGCTACGAGTATCTGGGCGACGCGGCCTGGCGGCACGCCGACCCGGACGGCATCGGTGACATCGAGTTGCTGACCTGGAACCAGTGGCGCGGCTACGAGAAGGTGCGCGTCCGGCGCGGCGACGGCGAGACCTTCACCACCCGCACCGAGCACACCTACCTGCGCGGCATGCACGGCGACAAGAACCCGGCCGGCGGCACCCGCACGGTCACCCGTACCGACTCGGTCGGCACTTCCCACACCGACCACGACGAACTCGCCGGCTTCGAGATCGAGACCGCCGTCTACAACGGCTCCCAGGTCAGCAGCAAATCGGTGACCAGCCCGTGGCATTACGAGACCGCCAGCTACAGCCGGCCGTGGGGCACCGATCGGGCGTTCTTCGTCAAGCCGCGGGTCAGTCGGGGCTTCACCGCGCTGGCTGGCGGCGACTGGCGGGAAACGAAGTCGATCACCACCTACGACCCGGCGACCAGCGGCTACACCGACCCGGTCGGGCGGGTCACGCAGGTCGAGGATCTCGGCGACGTCAGCACCGCCGCCGACGACCGGTGCACCCGGACCACCTACGCCGACAACCACAGCCTGCGGCTACGGACCCTGGTCGCCCGGGAGGAGACCGTCTCGGTCGCCTGCTCGGTCACCAACCCCGACCTGGCCACCCAACTGCTCACCGACAACCGGACCTCGTACGACGGCCAGGCATACGGTGCGACGCCGACCAAGGGCAACGCCACCCGGATCGAGAAGCTCGCCAGCCACAGCGGTTCCACCCCGAGCTATGTCACCGTCGGTGAAGGGACCTTCGACATGTACGGCCGGCCGCTGACGGCGCAGGACGGCTCCGGCGCGGTCACCAACATCGCCTACACCGAGACGAACGGTCTGACCACCCGCAAGATGGAGACTGGGCCGCAGATCCGGGTCGGCACCGTCGACACCCGGTTCATCGCGACCACCGACTACCACCCGGCATGGGGACAGCCGGTCACCCAGATCGACTGGAACGGCAAGCGCACTGACGTCGAGTACGACAAGCTGGGCCGTACCGTGCGGGTCTGGCTACCGGACAAGACCAAGGCGAGTAACCCCAACGAGCCGAGTGTCCGGTATACGTACCAGAACCAGGACAACGCACCTGTGTCAGTGAAGAAGGAGCAAATCGTCAACGGCGTATCAAACGCCGAGTTTACGATTTACGACGGCTTCCTCCGCCCTCGGCAGATTCAGGTGCCCGGACCGGATGGTGGACGGCTCGTCTCGGAAACCTTCTACACCGCCACCGGCAAGGTGGCGAAGTTCAACGACAAGTTCCACGCCTCCGGTGCCCCGTCAGGCACTCTGCTGAAGACGGTCAACGGCGATGTCGACCTGCAGACGGTGTATCAGTACGACGGCGTGGACCGGGTCACCGACACCATCACCCTCGTCGCCTCGGACGAGAAGTGGCGAACGGTCACCACGTACGGCGGGGACCGGGTGCATGTCGACCCGCCGACGGGCGGTACCCCGACGGCCACCATCACCGATGCCCGTGGTCAGGTCGTCGAGCTACGGCAGTACCACGGTGCCGGGCCGAGTGGCAGCTTCGACAGCACCACGTACACCTATACCCCTGCCGGTCAGCAGGCCAGCGTCACCGACCCGGCCGGCAACGTGTGGACCTACGAGTACGACCAACGGGGTCGCAAAACCGAAGCGGTCGATCCGGACAGCGGAACCAGCACCTTCACCTACAACGACCACGACCAGTTGACCTCCACCACGGACGGTCGGGGCGTCACTGTCAGCCACACCTACGACGTGCTCGGCCGAAAGACCGGCACCTATCAGGGCTCGGTCGAGACAGGTACGAAGCTTGCCGAGTGGGGATACGACACCGTCGCCAAGGGACAGCTCTACTTCGCCACCCGCATCGTAGACGGCGGCCACAAGTATCACACCGTCTACGTTGCTCGAGATGCCCACTATCGAGCGACCGAAGTGCGATACAGCATTCCCGCAGGCGACACGGATGCCGAGCTCGGCGGATTCTACAAATTCCTCACCGTTTACAACGACGACGGCACTGTTAAGGGTACGACATTCCCAGAGGGGGGCGGTCTGTCGGTCGAAGGTGTCAGTTACACCTACGACAGCCTGCAGCGGGTCACAAGGATTACTGGTGACGAGTCATATCTCAGCGACGCTACCTACACGTCGACCGGTGAGCTTCAGAGGGCGCAGGTCAGCGCCGGTAGCCGTAAGGTCTTCGGCACCTACACCTACGAGGAGGGCACCAACCGGCTGATCCGATCGATGCTGCGCCGGCAGCCGATTGAGGGTGACAACCCGGCAATGCCGACCAGCGACATCGACCAGCACTACGAGTACGACGACGCCGGTAATGTGCTGTCGATCGCTGACCGGCCGGGCTCCGGAGTGCGGGACATCCAGTGTTTCCAGTACGACTATCTGCGGCGGATGACGCGGGCCTGGAGCACGGCGACCACGGCGAGTGATCCGTGTGCGGGTGGGCCGGGCACCAGCGGGGTGGGCGGGCCGGCGCCGTACCACCACTCCTACAGCTACGACCTGGCTGGTAACCGGCTGAGCGAGACGATCCACGCTGCGGGTGGGGCCGACGAGGTCGAGCGGACGTATTCGTTCCCACAGCCGGGTCAGGCACAGCCGCACACGTTGTCGCAGGTGGTCGAGGAGACGTCGGCCGGTGACCGGTTGTACTCGTACGAGTACGACGCGGCGGGCAACACGACGAAGCGGGTCCGGGTCGGCGAGGAGCAGGACCTGGTCTGGAACGCCGAGGGCCGGCTGGAGTCGGTCACCGAGGACGGGAAGACCACCAGTTTCGTCTACGACGCCGATGGCGGTCGGTTGGTCCGGAAGGATCCGGATTCGATCACGGTGTATCTGCCGAACATGGAGTTGAAGCTGAACCGCTCCAACTCGGTGGTCGATGGGACGCGCTACTACCCGGTCGGCGGTCAGTTGACGGTGGTGCGAACGGTCGCGGGTGTGCAGGTGCAGGCTGCGGATCATCACGGTTCCGGGCAGGCCGCGGTGGACGGGGCCACGGGGCAGATCACGCATCGGCGGATGGCGCCGTTCGGCACGCCGCGCGGCATTCAGCCGGGGGTTGGTCAGTGGTTGGGCGAGAAGGGCTTCGTCGGTGGTACGCAGGACGCGTCGACGGGGTTGACGCATCTGGGTGCGCGGGAGTATGACCCGCAGACTGGTCGGTTCATCTCGGTGGACCCGATCATCGATGTGAGTGATCCGCAGCAAATGCACGGGTACGCGTATGCGAACAATTCGCCGGTGTCGTTTACGGATCCGGATGGGTTGCGCCCGTTGGCGACGGGTGGTGGTGCGGAGGAGGACGCGTACTGGAAGAAGCGCGGTGAGCAGTTGGTGTACTCGATGTCGTCGAACCGTTGGACGGTGGTGCCCCGGCCGCCGCCGGCGTCGACGGTGCCGCCGGAGGTGGCGCAGGCGCGTCGGGATGTGGAGGACGCAAAGCAGGTCGTGGTGGCGGTGGCGAAGGAGCTCGGCCAGATTTTGATGGACGAGTTGGGGATCACCGACGCGGTCGACTGTTTCATCAACGGCGACATGGGCGCTTGTGCGATGACGGCGTTGAACGTGGTGTTGACGGCGGTCGGTGGCGCTGCGGGGAAGTTGTTGGCCCGTTACGGCTTGAAGCCGATGAGGCTGAAGGCGCTTGGGGAGCGGTTGTGGAACCTGGGCGGCAAGTTGAAGGACGCCGTCGGCACCTTCCTCAGAAGCCGAAAAAATCTCGACGACCTGGGAAATTGTCTTACATCGAATAGCTTCGTGCCGGGCACGTTGGTGCTGCTCGCGGATGGTTCGTCGAAGCCGATCGAGGATATCGTCGTCGGTGATCTGGTGGTGGCGTCCGATCCGGAGTCTGGCGAGTCGGCAGCGAAGGCGGTTGTGGCCACCATTGTCGGGCAGGGGCGAAAGGACCTGGTCGAGATAACCGTCGATGTCGACGGTAACCGGAGTGGGGCCTTGGGGGTGTTGGTCGCGACGGACGGTCATCCGTTCTGGGTGCCGGAGGTGGGTGAGTGGCGCGACGCAGCCGAGTTGGCGGCTGGGCAGTGGCTGCAGACCTCCGCCGGTACATGGGTCCAGGTCACCGCCGTACGTCAGTGGTCCGAAACCCGTACGGTCCACAACCTCACCGTCGCCGGCATCCACACGTATCATGTGGTGGCCGGCAAAACGGCGATCCTTGTTCATAATTGCAGCATTGCTCTGGGGATGAGTGAAGTTGATGGTAATCCGATGGCCTTGCATGAGTTTGCCGACTCGGTAGGCGCGAAGTCATACCATGACTGGCCGTCTCGCGGCGAGAACTGGGTATCGGAGCTGAAGGGATATGTGAAGGACAGAAAAACCAAGATTCACTTCAACCTTGATGGGATCGACGATCCAGTGGCCTTTGCTGTGCGCGGAAAGGAAGTCGACCCAATTTTCGATGGGCACTCCACGGCCTGGGAGCTGAATCTCGTCAAAAATAGCAAGTCTGCGGTGTCGCGCACAACATTCTATCGGAATGGCGAAAAGGTGGCGAATCCATTTGGCTAGCGAATTGGCTCGCTATGCGGAACTTCCTGTTGTGTTGGATGGTAAGTTTCGACCGTGGCGATATAGCGTCAGTCATTCTGAGTTGGAGATTAGAGGAGAAGGTAGTGGTGTAACGACGCGCGCACTCTTCTATGGTGTAGTGGGGGTGAAACTAAAGTCAGTGTACTCGTCGTTGACCCTGAGTTGTGCCAATAATAATGATCGACAAAGTATCCTAGATTTTTTGAGGATCGATGATCGTGCCGGTAGAGTAATTCCGGTGCTCTTGTCGTCCGACCTTGGAGAAGGCTTCGTTGCCTGTCTGTCATTTGTTGTCCGAATGCATCATTCGAGTGAATCATCTGGATTGGAAGTTCCAGGTGGAGAAAGTGAGCTCATTGTTGCTGGTTGAGGTCAGGATGTGGACCTTGGGGTGGTCTGTCTGGTCGCCTTGGTAAGATCGCAGACTGTCGTTGCTACCTCGTCGCGGGATGATTCTATTCGCTTGTGGGTGTTTGGGCTGTCCGTGGAAGTTTGGGTAGTGCGATGGCTCTCGCGCCGCTGTGTGCGGAAGATGCAAGTCGATTAGCTCTGGTGCCATTCATCGACAATGCTCATTGTTGCATGAAAGCATGGTTATCGCGCGTATTCAGTGCCTGGCAAGGGGGAGTAGTAGATGACAGTGGATAATCGTGGATCCGTGCGCGGGCTGCGGCGGGTGGCAGTGCTGATCGCGATGGTGCTCGGGGTACACGCCGTCGCCGCCGCACCGGCGGTGGCCGGACCGGCAGAGCGCGACACGGCGACGTCGAGCAACGTCGTCGCGCCGATCGCGCCGGACATCGACTCGCCGGAGTACCTGCCGCTCGACGCCGACGAACACACCAGCGCCTGCGCCGAGGACAACCAGCACCGTGGGTCGATCGGTGTGTACGGCACCTTCACCTTCCACTCGCCGTCCCCTCAGGTCGTCAAGTACCTGTACGGCTTCAACACCAACCCCTTGCCGGACAACGTCCTTGTGCCCGCGAGCATCGGCGCGCCGGTGTCGCTGCGCTGGATGCCGGTGCAGGACCGGACGACCTCAGTCACCGTGCAGGCGGTCGACGCCGACGGAGGACGTTCGCCGATCGCATACTGCCTTTTCTCCGTACCGACTCGGCTCGCTGCTGGCGAGTGGCCGCTCGACGACGCGGCCGGTGCCACTTCGGCGGCGGACGCGCGCGGCAACCACCCGGCGGCCGCCGGCAGCGGCGTCACGTTCGGCGTTCCCGGGTCGGAGTGCGCAGACCTGGGCGCGCAGTGCCAACTCGGCCGGGCGGCCCGACTCACCGGCGACGCGGCTACCAGCTACCTGGCTACCAGCAGTTCCGGCCTGATCGACACGTCGACCGGGTTCGGTGCCAGCGCCTGGGTGCGGTTGACCGACGACTCGGTCGACCGGGTCGCGGTCAGCCAGGACGGCACCGACGCGCCCGGCTTCACCCTCGGCTTCGACGCGGACAGTGGCCGTTGGGCGTTCGAGATCGCCGCATCGGACTCGCCTTCACCGGCTGTGTGGTCGGTGACCAGCACCGCGCCGGTCATGCTCGGCGAGTGGACCCACCTGGCGGCCGCGTACGACCCGGAGCTGACCACGATGACCCTGTACGTCCACGGCGACGAACAGCCGGTGGCGCTGCGTCAGTCGGTGTGGGCGTCGCAGGGTGCGGTGCAGATCGGTCGCGCGGTCAGCGGCAGCGGCTACACCGAGGGCTGGGCCGGAGACCTCGCCGACGTCGCGGTCTTCGACCGCGTACTGGTGTCGCACGAGGTGCGAGACCTGTCGGCTCGGCCGCCGACCTCGTTCGGCTACTGGCCGCTGGACGAGGCCACCAACGGCAACAGCCCGGAGTACGGCGGCGGTGCGGACCTGCGGTTGCACGGCGATTCGCACCTGTACGCCCCGGATATGGACGAGGACCCGTTCGCTGAGCCGCCGCTGGTAGCTGATGGGCATCTGGTGCTCGACGGCGTCGACGACTGGGCGCAGACCGACGGACCGATCGCGGTTACCGACCGCAGCTTCACCGTCGGCGTACGAGTGCGGCTGGCCGGCCCGACCTGCGGAGACACCGACCAGGCGGTGCTGTCCCAGGCCGGCGTCACCGCCAGTGGCTTCGTCATCCGCTGCAACGCCGCGTCGAATCGCTGGGAGCTGGTCCTGCCACACCAGGACACCACCGACCCGGCGTCGACGGTCATACAGGACAACTTGACGTACCCGGAATGGGATTACTTCGGCCAGCACCTGGCGGTGGTCTACGACTCGGCGCGCCAGGAGGTGAGACTCTACGTCGACGGCTACCTTTCTGCGACCGGCACTGCCGCGTACACGGCCGGCTGGCGGGCGAACGGCGGCCTGCAGGTGGGCCGGGCGTTGCACAACGGGAGCTTCGGCCAGTACCTCACCGGCGTCGTCGACGAGGTCCGGGTGTACGCGGGAGCCGCCGACGCGACGATGATCGCCCGGATGGCTGGAATGGCGGGTGGCCCGATCGGGTGACCGTTCGCTGAGCGCGGCCTTCGTACCGGCGCAGGTCGCGGGCCGCGCTCAGCGCAGGCAGGACTCGTCGGGGTCGATGGTGGTGGTGATGCGTCGGCCGATGTCGCGTAGCTGCCGGCACTGGGCCTTCGTCATCGGGTCGAAGACGAGTCGACGCACCTCGGCGACGTGCCCGGGGGCCGTGGCGACCAGCTTGTCCCAGCCGTCGTCGGTCAGCGTCGCGAGCGTGTAGCGACCGTCGGTCGGGTCCGGCGTACGGCAGACCCAGCCGCGCTTTTCCAGCCGGGTGACGACCTGCGACAGCCGAGACAACGACCCGTCGGCGATCATGGCGAGCCGGCTCATCCGCATGGTGCGCTCGGGCGTCTCGGACAGCGCGGCCATCACCTGGTACTCGAAGTGGCTGATTCCGGCGTCGCGCTGCAACTGCCGGTCGAGGGCGCCCGGCAGCCTCGCCAGTACGCCGACGAGGGCGAACCAGGTCTCCAGTTCCTCCTTGTCGAGCCAGTGCGGCTGCTCGGTCGGGGTGGCCATGTCGTCGAGTCTAGCTTCAAGCGTCAAGTGATCACGAGAGCTGCGTCACTTGACGCTTGAAGTCATCGCGGACTAGCCTCGCTTCAAGCTTAAAGCGATCCGACATCGGAGACAGATATGAACATCGTTCTTTGGGTGCTCGCCGGACTGCTCGCCGCAGCGTTTCTCGGCGCGGGGCTGATGAAGGTCAGCCAGTCGAGGGAGAAGCTTGTCGAGAAGGGGATGGGCTTCGCCGCCGACTTCCCGATGGGTCTGGTGCGGACCATCGGCGCGCTGGAGATCCTTGCCGCGATCGGCCTGATCCTGCCGGCGGTCACCGGGATCGCCCCGGTGTTCGTGCCGCTGGCCGCCCTCGGCCTGGTCGCGATGATGATCGGCGCCGCGATCGTGCACGCCCGGCGCAAGGAGTACCCGGCGATTCTGCCCAACCTGGTCCTCCTGGCGATGGCCGCCGTCGTCGCCTGGGGCCGATTCGGCCCGTACGCCTTCTGACGCCCGTACGCCTTCTGACCATTCACCACCTCCTGGGGAGACCTGACCATGCCTGAGCTGTTCGAGCCGGTGACCATCGGCAAGTGGAACCTGCCCAACCGGGTCTTCATGGCACCCATGACCCGCAACCGGGCGCAGCCCGACGGGGTACCCAACGAGCACGCCGCCACCTACTACCAGCAGCGGGCCACCGCCGGCCTGATCATCACCGAGGGGGTGCAGCCCAGCGCCGTCGGGCAAGGGCTACCCGAACACCCCCGGCCTGCACACACCCGAGCAGGTCGACGGCTGGCGGCGGATCGCCGACGCGGTGCACGCCGCCGACGGGCGGATCGTCGCCCAGCTGATGCACGCCGGCCGGATCGCCCACCCGGACAACAAGCACGGGCAGGAGACCGTCGCGCCGAGCGCCGTCGCCGCCGACGGCACCATGATCACGGCCACCGGTAGGCAGCCGTACCCGACGCCCCGCGCCCTGACCACCGACGAGCTTCCGCAGGTGGTCGACGAGTTCCGGCAGGCGGCGCGGTCGGCCGTCGACGCCGGCCTCGACGGGGTCGAGCTGCACGGCGCCAACGGCTACCTGCTGCACCAGTTCCTCGCCCCGACGACCAACCGGCGCACCGACCGGTACGGCGGATCGCCGGCCGCCCGCTCCCGGTTCGTCGCCGAGACGGTCACCGCCGTCGCCCAGGAGATCGGCCCGGAACGGGTCGGGCTGCGGCTCTCCCCGGCCAACGGCGCCATCGGGCTGGTCGAGGACGATCCGGCCGAGACCGCCGCCACCTACCGGGGGCTGGTCGACGCGATCGCCCCGCTCGGCCTGGCCTTCCTGCACCTGTCGATCGACCCGGCCGATCCGCTGCTCGCGGACCTGTCGGCCCGGTTCGGCGGCCCGGTCGTGGTCAACACCGGGTTCGCGACGGTCACCGACCGGGAAACCGCGCAGACCCTGGTACGCGGCGGGAAAGCGGCGGCCGTCGCGGTCGGTCGGCCGTTCATCGCCAACCCCGACCTGGTACGCCGCTGGCGTGAGCAGGCTCCGCTCAACGAGGTCGACCAGGCGACGGTGTACGGCGGTGACGCCCACGGCTACACCGACTACCCGTCCTTGGACGGTGCCGGCACTCCGGCCAGCGCCGGATAGGCGGCCCGGCGGTACCGCCGGCTCAGCGGGCTGAGCCGTTTCGTCAGTCGGGTGGGCCGACGGTGACCGTTGCTGTGGCCGGCAGACAGGAGCCTGAATCGTCGGCGGTAGCGGTGACCCGGGCGACGGCTCCGGCGCTGCCGGGTGCGGCGGTGATGGTGACCGGGTGTTCCGTGCTGCCGGGCCGGGTGACCGTCGGGGTGACGCTGACTCCGGGGTCGCCGGTCACCGTCAGGTGCAGCGCCGGGGTGGCGGCGCAGACGGTCACGAACGTCATGGTCGCTGAGCCACCGGCCGGCACCTCCACCTGCGACGGACAGGCGATCACCATCAGCGCCGGTGGCGGCGCGGCCTGGCTGAAGGTGATCGTCGCCGAGTCGGCGGTGTCCGCCGGTGAGACGGTGACGACCCGAGCGAAGGCGGTGTGCCGTGGGAAGCCGTCACTGGTGTCGCCGTCGCGCAGCGCCGGGTGGTCGGGTGGAACGTCGATGCCGTACGGGGCCGTCGTGTCGCTGCCGACGAGCTGGTCGTTGATGTGGAACTCGACCCGTTCGATCGTCCCGGTCTTGGTGCTGGCGTCGGCGGTCATCCGGATGGCGCAGACCGACACCAGGTAGCTGTTGTCGACCGGACTGGTCAGCGTCACCTCGGGTGCCGGCCCCGGCCCGGGTTGGTTGCCGTCGCACGGGTCGCCGTTGATGGTGCAGCCCGGATCCTGCGGTCGGTCGCCGGTCCAGGCACCGACGTATCCGATCTCGACCGATCTGCCGGCGGCGATGACGTTGTTCCACGTCGTCGGAGCGGCAGTGAGGGTTTTGCCGTCCAGGGTCCAGTTGGCGTTCCAGCCCTGCTGGACCGTTTCGCCGGCCGGCAGCGTCAGGACCAGTTTCCAGCCGGTGACCGCCGTGGCGCAGGTGTTGGTGATGGTGATGTCGCGGAAGACGCCACCGCTGTCCGGGCCGTTGTTCCAGTAGCTGCTCTCGATTGTCACCGTCAGGCATCCGGCACTGGTGGCGGCCCCGGCGGTCGTGCCGGCCGCGTGTGCCGGGGCGCTGGCCGCCGTCGTACCGCTGGTGGCGAGAAGCACCGCGGCGGCGACGCCGGCCGCGGCCCGCCTCCACGCGGCCCGTCGGCGGCTGCGGGGCACTTCATCGGTACGGTGACGCGTCGGTGGGGTGGACGACAACGACATGGGGGCTGGTCTCCCTTGATCCCAGGAACCCGTGCCGACCTAGCTGGGCCGGCAGGACGGACGGTCCCACAGTTGTCCGCCGGCCCAGGCCACTGTAGGCACCCTCATCGTTGCATCAGTGACTGTCAATATACAACGGGTGTGACGACGCGCTGGGTATGGCCGCCCGGTGCCTGCCCCGAGCGTCGGGAACGTGGCTTACGCGGTATTTGCTCCCAATCTGACGGGACTCCACGTCACTGACCGTCAACGGTGCAGAGTGGTGCCCACTCCGCTTATGTCGAGGTGAGGCTGACGCACGTCAAACCGCGGAATGACGTGCGTCAGCCTCACCTCGACGCGAAGTCCGATGTTGACCGCCCGTCCTGGCATTGGCGGTCACTGAGAGTGAAAGTGAAGCCGGGTAGGTAAGCCTGAGTTGGCCGTGCGGGTCTGACGAGGGCGGCGGTCTTGGTCGTAGTCCGAGCGCGGTGATCGGATGCGCGCCTTCTGACAGGCCGTCGGTATGTCGACTCGATGAAGAGCAGTGGATCATCGCCCGGGGCGATGCCTGGCGGGACGGCAGAGGTTGCCGGTGACCGGGAGAGGGGCCTACGGCTTGCGCATCCACGTCGCCGGATCGGTGATGAAGACACCTTTGCCCTGGTGGCGGTCGATGACCTCGAGCGCTTCGAGGCGCACAAACACCAGGCGGATCGTTGACGGGCTCACGTCGTACTGCTTGCAGAGCTGGGCGATCGACGGCAGCTTGTCGCCGGCCTTGAGCGTGCCGGTGTTGACATCGGCAACGATGGCGTTCGAGATCTTGAAGTAGTCGGGCAAAACAGGCATGGCGCTCCCTCGCGTGGCACCTCCATTCGACCACGTCACTTATGTGTGGAGCAAGGTTTAGGTAGCTTCCACGCGGAGGTTGACATCGGCGACATCCGCACATAAGTTCATCGCTACGAGCGCTCCCTCGCGTGGCAACGATGGGGTGTTCGTGCACTGGTCGGGGCGGGGTGGTGGCGCGCGGCCTGCCCGTCCCGACCGCCCTACCCGAGCAAATCCCCGCGAAACCCGTAAACCCGTGAGCAGCGGAGATCCAGAATGAGCCGCTCCGGGGTCGTACTCGCCGAACGAGGCTGCGACCGCCGGAGCTGGGGCGACCCGTCGGCTGCGAGTCCTCCCGCTTCGGCCTTCCCGGCCGGCGGGTCGCCCCGTCCAAGCACACAGATACGCAGCACCAGCACCGGGAGCAGATCAGGCACAGCAACAGCGCGGCATCGCGTCGGCGGCACCAGCTGCCGGCGTACTCCTGACCGAAGGGGAACCCCGACGATGCGCAACCTTCTCCACCGGATCTTCAACCGACCAGGCCGGCGAGCAAACTCGGTGGTCGAGCCACCGCAGCACCGGCGGCCCCGCAACGCCGGAGTGTTCCGCCGGCCGCCGCTGCGGCCCCGGATCCACCCCGGCCAGGTCCGCGACCGCCGGTTCCGCGAAGTGCGGCGCGGCCTCGACCCTGCCGAGGTGTACGCCTTCCTGCACTACGTCGCCGAGGACCTGACCGTCCTGCGGGACGACCTGCGGCGCACCGACGACGAGAACCTGCGGATCAAGCGGGCGCTGCGCGAATGGCAGTCCGCCCAGACCCGGACGTACGCATGACCGCCGGGCCGCGTACCCAACTGGTGCTGACCGTCGCGAACCTGGACACCGGCGCGGTCGCCTCCACCAGCGTGATGCCCGGCGACATCGAGCCGGAGCCGGCACCGCACGGCGGCTGGGAGATACCACTGTGGCCGGTGCGTGACGAGCTGGCGGCGCAGGTCAAGGTCGACCGGTCGACGCTGCGTGACCTGCGCTATCTGGACCACACCGCTGCTCTGGGAGCCAATGCGGTGCTGACCCTGCCGTCGACCTGGCGGCCGGACCTGCCGGACGCCGAGCGGGCCGCCGGGCTCGCGGCGGCGCACGCCGGTCCCGGCCACCCCGCCTGGTCGATCCACTTCGGGCGTACCGTGGCTGAGCAGCCGGTCAGCGCCGACGAGTCGTTGGGCCGGCTGTGCGCGCTGGCCGACCTGCTCTGCCTCGACCTGGTCCTCGAGGCCCGGTGGGGGGTGTTCGCGGCCGATCTCAACTGGGACATCAGGTTCGAGACGCCCGGCGCGGCCGTGCCCCGTGACCAGCGCGGGTACGCCGCGAGTCTGCCCGCTGCCGTCGACGGTACCGCCGTGGCGGACGCGTTGGCCGGGCTGGCCGAACGGTCGTTGACCGCACCGGCGCACTTCCTGCTGCCGGCGTTGCGGTCGGCGGCGCCGCCCGACGAAATCGACGTCGAACGGCTGGAGCGCCGCATCGTCCAGGACTGCGGTACGCCGCCGCCGGTCCCGGCCGGCGCGGGGGAGTGGACCGCCGGGGCGCAGGCCATCTGGCGGGACCGCCGCTGGCGGCACACGTCGCTGTGCCGGATCCCGGGCCCTCGGCCGGCGATCCCCGAACGGGCACCGGTGCTGCGCCGGACCTGGCAGCCGCCGCTGCCGCCGTGGCTCGGCGAGCCGATCCCGAGTGTGCCGTGCCCGGACTGTCACGCCACCGGCTGGCGGCACCCGGTGCTGACCTGCCGGCGGTGCGGTGGCCACGGCCGGCAGTTCGACGCTGCCGTCGTCACCGTCACCAATCTTCGGGACCGGGCGACGCACGTCGAATGGCGGCCGAGCCGCACCACCGGTCCAGCGGCCGGTGCGTCCGTCATCGCATCGGGTGGGCTGCCGGTGGTGCGGCTGCCGGAACGGTTCCGGCTGGGCCGGCTGGCCGGGGTGTTCGGCGTACGGCCGGTGGACCTGCTCGACCTGACCGGCGAGCGGGTGGTCCCGCAGGAGCTGCGCGACGGGGTGGTGCCGGTGCTCGGCGACGGGCCGGACCCGATCCGGCGGTACCTGCGGGCTGCCGCCGCCGGTCGACCCGGTGCCCGCCTGCTGGTGCACGCCACCGACTGGGCCGAACTGCCGGCGTTCGACGCGTTCGCCGCGCTGGTGGTCGGGCTCGGTCTGGCGCTGCGGGTGACCGCGCGGGACATGCGGCCGTACGTTGACGATCCGATGGTGGTGCACGACCTGCTCTGGGGCGTCGAGGCGTTGCCGGTGACCAGCACTGCGGCCGGCGGGACGAACCCGGCCGGTGGAAAGGGGCAGGTGGATGAGCTGGAGCCGGTGGACGAGCCGTTGAGCCGTAGCGTGCCGCAGGCGATCGGCTGCTGCCTGCGCTACCTGGAGCTGGCGGTGGTCGAGTCGCTGCCGGCCGACCCGGCGCGGCCGATCCCGGTGCCGCAGCAGCTGGCGCCGCCGGTCGTGCCGGACATCGTCGGGCAGCTCACCGAGCTGGCCGCCGCGCACGCCGGGCAGGTGGTGGCCGCGCATCTGGACCAGGCCGGCTGCCGATTCTGGGTCGCCCCGAGCCGCTGACGCTTGATGCCACAGGTGCATCAAGATGCACCTGTGGCATCAAGCTGAAACTCGTATCTGCCCCGGGGAGGGTCCGGAGTGGGCGGTTCAGGCGGATTTGCGGTCAGCGGTCTTCTTCGCGGCGGTCTTGCGGGCACCTGACTTCTGCGTACCGCCGGTCTTCTGACCGGTGCTCTTCGCGGCGGCCTTGCGGGCGTCGGTCTTCTTCTCCGGCTGGGCCTTCTTGGCGGTGGTCTTCTTCTGGTCGGCGGCCGCCGACTTTTTCGCCGGAGCCGTCCTCCTGGCTGGGGCCGCCTTCTTCGCCGCCGGCGCGGCGGCGGCCTTGGCCGACTTGGCGGAGGTGATCGGGGTCGGCTCGGCGGGCTCCCGGTCCTTGCCAGCAGCCTCGTCCGAAGCTTCGCCAGCGGCTTCCCCGCGCGCCACCCGGGCCCGTTCGACCGAGGCGCGCAGTGCGGCCATCAGGTCGACCGCGGCGGCCGGTGCCTCCTCTTCCTCCTCCGGGGCGACGATCTCCCGGCCCTCCACCTTGGCGTCGATGACCTCCTGCAGTGCCGCCCGGTAGTCGTCGGTGTACTCGTCCGGAGCGAACTCGCCGGCCATCGAGTCGATCAGCGAGGCGGCCATCGCCAGCTCCGGCGGGCGGACCTGGATGTCGTCGTCGAGGAAGCCGAACGACGCCTGCCGGATCTCGTCCGGCCAGAGCATCGTGTTGAGCACCAGCACGTTGTCGCGTACCCGCAGGGTGGCGAGCTGCTCGCGTTGCCGGATCGCGACCTTGACGATCGCCACCCGGTCAGAGTCGGCCAGGGCATCGCGCAGCAGCACGTACGGCTTGGTCGCGGTGCCTTCCGGCTCCAGGTAGTAGGCCTTGTTGTAGAGCATCGGGTCGACCTGGTCGGCCGGCACGAACTCCAGTACGTCGATCGCCCGGGAGGTGCTCAACGGCAGGTCGGCGAAGTCCTCGTCGGTGAGGATCACCATCTCGCCGCCGCCGAGGTCGTAGCCCTTGGCGATGTCGTCGTAGCTGACCTCCTCGCCGTCGACCGAGCAGACCCGCTTGTACCGGATGCGTCCGCCGTCCTCCCGGTGCACCTGGTGGAACCGGATGTCCTTCTCCTCGGTGGCGGAGTACAGGCGTACCCCGATCGACACGAGGCCGAACGACACCGCGCCCTTCCAGATCGCGCGCATGGCTGATCCCCTTCGCCACCACCGGCGGCCGCCGACCTGTCCCGCCCTTCCCCAAGGTCAAGATCGCCAGGTCGGCCCGGTGTTGATCCAGGATCGCATCCGACAGAACTGAGCGCGACCACTTCGTTGCTGGTTTTACAGTGGCAGGGTGCCGGGTGGACCGCTGCGGCCGATGCTCGCGACGACCGGGGAGCTGCCCACAGGCCCCGGCTGGTGGTACGAGTTCAAATGGGACGGCGTGCGCGCTTTGGCCGATATATCCGGCGGGGGGCAGCGGCTGTACGCCCGGTCCGGTGCTGAGATCACCATCGCCTACCCGGAGCTGTCCGGGCTGCCCCGCGCCCTGGACGACGCCCTGCTCGACGGGGAGATGGTGCTGCTCGACGCCGCCGGCCGGCCGTCGTTCACCCTGCTCGCCGAACGGATGCACGTACGGGACCCGGGGCGGGCGGCCCGACTGGCCGCCGGTGCGCCGGCCACGTACATGATCTTCGACCTGCTGCGGCTGCGCGGTGCCGACCTGACCGGCTGGCCGTACCACGACCGGCGGCACGCCCTCGAAGCGCTCGGGCTGGCCGGGCCGGCGTGGGCGGTGCCGCCCAGCTTCACCGACGGGCCGGCGACCCGGGCCGCCGCCGCCGAGCACGGGCTGGAGGGGGTGGTCGCCAAGCGGCGCGACGCGATCTACCGGCCGGGTGCCCGCAGCCCCGACTGGGTCAAGGTCAAGATCGAGCTGACCCGGGACTTCGTCGTCGGTGGCTGGCGTCCCGGGGCCCGCCGGATCGGTGGGCTGCTGGTCGGCGTACCGGTGCGGGACGCGGCCGGCGTGGCGACCGGCGCACTGCGGCTCACCGGCCGGGTCGGCGGCGGGATCGGCTCGGCTGCCGAGCGGGCCCTGCTGGCCGCGTTGGAGCCGCTGCGCACCGACATGTCGCCGTTCGACGCTGCGCTGCCCCGGGAGGACGCCCGCGGTGCGATCTGGGTACGCCCAGAGGTGGTGATCGAAGTACGGTACGGCCAGCAGACCCCGGACGGGCGGCTGCGGTTCCCCCGGTTCCTGCGGATCCGCCCGGACGTGCCGGCCACCGACGTCACCGAGGAGGACGCCGATGCGGGCTGACCGCGGTCTCGGCGCGGGCGAGCGCCGGATCCGGGTGGACGTCACCGGCCGGTCGCTGGAGCTGTCCAACCTGGACAAGGTGCTGTACCCGGCGGCCGGGTTCACCAAGGGCGAGGTGATCGACTACTACACCCGGGTCTCCGGTGCGCTGCTGCCGCACCTCGCCGACCGGGCGCTCACCCGGATCCGCTACCCGAACGGCGTCGACGGCCAGTTCTTCTTCGAGAAGAACGCCCCGGCCAGCACCCCGGACTGGGTGCGTACCGAGCGGCTGCCGACGCCCGGGTCGTCACGGGGCCGCGACGAGCTCGACTTCGTGGTCGCCGACGACCTGCCCACCCTGGTCTGGCTGGCCAATCTGGCCGCGTTGGAGCTGCACACCCCGCAGTGGCGGGTCGGCGCAGACCCGGACCTGCTGGTCGTCGACCTCGACCCGGGAGCACCCGCCGGGATCGAGGAGTGCTGCGCGGTCGCGGTGCTGATCCGCGACCGGTTCGCCGACGACGGCATCGCCTGCTTCCCGAAGACCTCCGGCCGCAAGGGCATGCAGCTCGGCGCGCCGGTGTCGGCCGGGCAGCCGGCCGACGTCGTCTCCGGCTACGTGAAGCGGGTCGCCGAGGAGCTGGAACGCCGCGCACCGAAGACGATCACGTCGAAGATGGCCAAGCGGCTGCGCCCCGGCCGGGTCTTCATCGACTGGAGTCAGAACCACGCGGCGAAGACGACGGTGGCGCCGTACTCGCTGCGGGCCGGCCCGGTGCCGGCCGCCTCCGCGCCGCTGACCTGGCCGGAGGTGGAGGCCGCGGCGGCCGGCGAGCCGGGCGTCGTCCGCCAGTTCACCGCCGCCGAGGTGCTGGACCGGCTCGCCGAGTACGGCGACCTGCTCGCCGACCTGCTGACCGTCGGGCCGCCGGTCCCGGACCGCCGACAAGGGTCAGGGTAGGGCCGGGCCGAGGACGTCGTCGGCGTCGACGATCGTGTACGCGTACCCCTGCTCGGCGAGGAACCGCTGCCGGTGCGCGGCGTACTCGGTGTCGATGGTGTCCCGGGAGACCACGGTGTAGAAGTGCGCCTGCCGGCCGTCGGCCTTGGGTCGCAGCACCCGGCCGAGCCGTTGTGCCTCCTCCTGCCGGGAGCCGAACGTGCCGGACACCTGGATCGCCACCGCCGCCTCCGGCAGGTCGATGGAGAAGTTCCCGACCTTGGAGATGATCAGCGTGGGGATCTCACCGTGGCGGAACGCGTCGAACAGCCGTTCCCGCTCCTTGTTGGTGGTGGAGCCCTGCACGATCGGCGCGCCCAGGAACTCGCCGAGCTGGTGCAACTGGTCGATGTACGCCCCGATGACCAGCACCTGGTCACCGTGGTGCCGGTCGACCAGCGCCTTGACCACCGGCAGCTTGGTACGCGCGGTGGCCGCCGCCCGGTACCGCTCCTCGGTTTCGGTGACCGCGTACCCCATCCGTTCCGCGTCGGTGAGGGTGACCCGGACCTCGACGCATTCGGCCGGGGCGATCCAGCCCTGCGCCTCAATGTCCTTCCACGGCGCGTCGTAGCGTTTCGGCCCGATCAGTGAGAAGACGTCGCCTTCCCGGCCGTCCTCGCGGACCAGGGTGGCGGTCAGGCCGAGCCGGCGGCGGGCCTGCAGATCGGCGGTGAACCGGAAGATCGGCGCCGGCAGCAGATGCACCTCGTCGTAGATCACCAGGCCCCAGTCGCGGGCGTTGAACAGGTCGAGGTGGGTGAAGGCGCCCTTACGGCGCGAGGTCAGCACCTGGTACGTGGCGATGGTGACCGGGCGAATCTCCTTGCGCTCGCCGGAGTACTCGCCGATCTCGTCGGCGGTCAGCGAGGTGCGGGCGACCAGCTCCCGCTTCCACTGCCGGCCGGCGACCGTGTTGGTGACCAGGATCAGGGTGGTCGCCTTGGCCTGGGCCATCGCGGCCGCGCCGACCAGCGTCTTGCCGGCGCCGCAGGGCAGAACCACCACTCCGGAGCCGCCGGCCCAGAACTGCTCGACCGCCTCCTGCTGGTAGGAGCGCAGCGACCAGCCGGGACGCCCGTCGGCGCCGGCGGTGTCCAGCTCGATCAGGTGCGCCTCGCCGTCGACGTAGCCGGCCAGGTCCTCGGCCGGCCAGCCGAGCTTGAGCAGGCCCTGCTTGAGCCGGCCCCGCTCGGACGGGTGCACCGCCACCGTGTCGTCGTCGATCTTGTCGCCGAACATGCCGGCGAGCTTCTTGCTCTTGGTCACCTCGGTCAGTACGGCCCGGTCGGTGGTCCGCAGCACCAGCCCGTACGCGGGGTCGTTGGCCAGCTGCAGCCGGCCGTACCGGTCCATGGTGTCGGCGACGTCGACCAGCAGCGCGTGCGGCACCGGGTAGCGGGAGTACTTCAGCAGCGCGTCGACGACGCTCTCGGCGTCGTGCCCGGCGGCGCGGGCGTTCCACAAACCGAGCGGGGTGAGCCGGTACGTGTGAACGTGCTCGGGCGAGCGCTCCAGCTCGGCGAACGGGGCGATCGCCATCCGGCACGCGGTGGCGTCCGGGTGGTCGATCTCAAGCAGCAAGGTCTTGTCTGACTGGACGATAAGTGGTCCGTTGTTCACTGTCGGTATCCCCCTTCTGGCCGACCCACCAGTCTTGCACGTGATCGTCCGACGTTGGGCGGCTCCGGTGACCGACGCCACTGTCGGAGTGACGATCATTGCGTACCCCGCGAGTATCGCCACCTCCGCTGCTCTGCGGTCGGATCCTTGCCGATTGCAGCAGGTGTCGTCGAAACGATTTGAGCAAACCTTCAATCAGTACTCCTCTATGTCTTGAGCGTGTCAGGCCCAGCACCTATGCTCCATGCTGTGGGGCTGAGGGCATGCCTCACCTGCATCCACCGGCCTTGTCGGGAGTCGGCCGGGGATGGCCGTCGGCAACATCTGTGCCGTCCGAGCCGGGCCTCGGGCGTCGAGCGCTGCGGGCCGGTCTCGTCCACCTCGGTCTAGCGTTCCGGGTCACGCCGCACGACGGTGCCGAGTGCCTCTCCGTCCCTACTGGCCACCCGCTGACAGCTTGCTCGCGAGTTGTCCGGCGCCATCTGCGCCGGTACCCGTAAACCGTCAGCTCTGGTCACGAATGCAGGAGAGGAAGGAAACGATGACCGGGCAGAAGCGTACGTGCGCGGTCAGTCGAGACCGCTGTGCCGGTGAGGACCGTCCTGCCGCACCGGCCCAGCTGAACCAGCACATCTCGGCAGGGATCCCGGCCAGCCCACTGCGGATGGTCACCCAGTAGATCAGGGGAAGTAATGAGAAAGTGGAGAATCAACGCGGCCGTTGGGTCCGTCGGGGCTGTGCTGCTCGCCTCGGCCGCGGTGGCCGCCGCGACCCCGGCCGCCGCGGCCGCCGGATGCTCGGTCAACTACGCGGTGTCGTCGCAGTGGCCGGGTGGGTTCGGTGCCAGCGTGACCATCACCAACCTCGGTGACCCACTCGCTAGCTGGAGCCTCACCTGGTCATTCGGTGCAGGCCAGACGGTTACGCAGGCATGGAACACGACGTTGACCCAGAGCGGTGCGGCGGTGACCGCCAGAAATGTCAGCTACAACGGCACCATCCCGACAAACGGTACGACCTCGTTCGGCTTCAACGGGTCGTGGAACGGCAGCAACCCCGCTCCCACCAGCTTCGCGCTGAACGGAGTGGCCTGCACCGGCGGTACGGTGCCCACCTCCGCACCTCCCACCACCGCGCCGCCGCCGACCACCGCGCCTCCCACCACCGCACCGCCGACCACGCGGCCGCCGACCGGGCCGGCTGACATCACGGTGAACAGCTCCACCAGATACCAGACCGTCGACGGTTTCGGGGCCGCCACCTGGATCTGGGGCAGCAGCACGTGGTCGACGGCCGAGACCCAGACCCTGGTCGGACTGGGCCCCGATCAGATGGGACTGTCGATCATCCGGACCGGCATCTCACCTGAGTCCGGCGAATGGTCGAACCAGGTCAACGCCCTGCGCACGGCGAAGTCGTACGGCTCCGACGTGAAAATCCTCGCCTCGCCCTGGACGGCGCCAGCGGCGTGGAAGACCAACAACAGCCGGATCAACGGCGGCAAGCTGCGCACCGACTACTACGACGACTACGCCAACCATCTGAACAGCTATGTCCAGTACATGCGCAACCAGGGGGTGACGGTCGACGTCACCTCCGTGCAGAACGAGCCGGACTGGCACCCCAGCTACGATTCGATGGACTGGAACGGGACCGAGCTGCGCAACTTCGTCCGCGACCACGGGTGGCGGGTGCAGAACACCGAGCTGATGGTCGCCGAGGCGGTCAACATGAACTACAGCTACACCGATCCGACCCTCAACGACGCAGGCGCGCGCAACAACATCGGCTACATCGGCGGGCACCTGTACGGCCTAGAGTCCCAGGGTCGACTGAAGCCGTACAACCTGGCCAACCAACACGGTAAGCCGGTGTGGATGACCGAGTGGAACCATCACGAGGCCGACGGCAGCGGCTCCAACATCTGGGGCGACCCGAGTAACCTGGCCGTCTGGGACGAGACGCTCGACGACATCATGCGTACCGTTCACCGGATCATGGAGGCCAACTGGGCCGCCTACATCTGGTGGTACGGCAAGCGGTTCTACTCCTTTATCGGTGACGGTGATGCGACCTACGGCACCACGGCGGGAGCGCCGCTCAAGCGCGGGTACGCGTTTTCGCAGTACGCCAAGTACGTGCGCCCCGGCTACCAGCGGGTCGCCCTGACGAAGAGCTCCAAGGCGTCACCGCTGGAGGTGACCGCCTACACCGGGGACGGTAAGACCACCCTGGTCATCCTCAACCGGTCGAACAGCGCGGTGAGCGGCGCGGTGGTTCAGGCCCCGCAGAACGTGACGCGGGCCGAACACTACCTCACCTCGCGGTACTCCAACGCGGCCAGCCAGTCCGTCGGGGTGAACGGCCAGCAGGTCACCGTCAACGTGGGCGCACGCAGCATCTCCACCGTCGTACTCACCCATTGAGGGCAGCGGGTGCCGGTGCGGGTCCCCTCCCGCACCGGCACCCCGACCCCGACGGTGCCGGCCGGTGCCAAGCACGTCTGCAGGCACCGGACACGTCGGCCGGTGCCGGTTGCTGTCCGATCCGGCCCCGACCTGCCAGTCTGGAGACAGTGAAGGGCAGCGATCGGGCCGGGAGGCGGTCATGGCGGTCAACGACAGTGCGGATCGACCAGGGTCGACCGACCGGGGCTACCCGGTGTCGGTCTCGCGGGCCACGTTGTTCTGGTACGCGTTCGCGTCGACCCTGCTCGTCGGCTGGTTCCTGTTCGGCTGGCTGGTGTTGCGTCAGGGCTTCGTCGACTCGGTGGGTGAGGCACTCGGCACCGGATCCGCGCTGCTGCTCACGGTGTCGGTGATTGAGGCGGCTCGCCGGCACCGGCACGACGGCCGGCCCACGGGCTGACGGCTCCGGGCGTACCGACCGGGAGCCGACTGCTGTGCGGTCAGGACCGACCCGACGTGACGGGCCGACGCGCGGTCAGTCGTGCACCACCGCTGCGGTCACCCGCTGCAGCGCGAAGGTGTGCAGCGTCTCGGTCCGCTCGTCCTCGGCCCGCAGGTAACCCGCGCCGATCGACACCGGACGGACCAGCCGGGAAGCGGCGGCGCCGTGTGCGTCCACGTAGCCCACCCAGACCAGCGCCTTGTCCCGTACCGCCTGCTGCAGCACGGCCAGCGCCTGCGAGTGCGCCTGCACCGCGGCCAACCCGTCGACCGCCTGCCCGGTCGCCGCCCGGATCGTCCCGGGCGTGCGCCGTACCGCCCGGGCCGCCGCCTCCCCCCGGCGAAGCTGCTCGACCAGACCGCTGATCCAGGGTGCGGTCAGCTTCGGCGCGGCCAGCGGATCGATTGACCGCAACGTCACCGGGTGCCGCGCCGGTGCCCGCCGGGCCCGTGGCCGGCCAGTACGCAGTGCGGCACCGGTGCCGTCCTCCGGCACCGGGGCGTAGCCGGCCTGCCGCAGCGCCTCCAGCATCCGGCCGGCGGGCACCACACAGACCAGCACCGTCGGCGCCAGCCGACGCAGCGACAGCGTGGCCAGCCGGCGGTCGGCCAGCACCGTGGCCAGCAACGCCTCGTCGTCGCTGCGCAGATAGCCGCCGGCCGATCCGGCGCGCAACCCGCCATGGGTACGGGCTGAGTCGTCGATCAGGTAGGTGAGGCCCTGCGGCACCGGGGTGCGGGACCGCCGGGCGAACAACTCATGCAGTTCGGCCGCCTGGTAGCCGGCGTCCAACGCCCGACGCACACTCGCCGGCGTGACCCGGTGCACGCTGGCCGCCCCGATCGACTCCGGCTCGGCGACCAGCTCCAACTCGGCAGCCAGGGCCGGCTCCGGTGGACCGGGCACCACCACGGTCAGATCGGCCTGCACCAGGACGTGGTCCACCGGGGACGGCAGCAGGTCGTCCAGCGCGCGTTCCACCGTCGACGCCGCACCTCGGTGCTCGCGTTCGGTGGCCCGTACGCCGAGCGGATCGTCGTCGGCTGCGGTGTCCCGACCGTCCCGGCCCTCCCCGGCGAGCAGCGAGCGGCCGTACCCGGTCAACACGCCCAGCCCGGTGACGCCCAGCTGAGCCGCCTCGTCGAGGACCTCGCGGTGCAGGTCGTCGCGGCCCCGGCTGCGCCGTGGCGCCTGCCATGCGAGCAGCGCGAGCACCTCGTCGGCGGTCGGCGCGGCCCCCGGCGGCAACGCGGCCAGCACCCCCAGCACGGTACGGCGCACCGTCGGCGCGCCGGCCCGCTCCACGTCGGTCGACAACGCGGTGATCGGCCGGTCCCGGTCGTCCCGGCGGCCGATCAACCCGGCCCGCCGGGTCATCGCCAGCCACGCCCCGGCCAGCCGCTCCCACCGCCGGGCCACCGGTTCGTTCATCCACTGGTCGTAGTTGCCGGTCGGCAGGATCTGCTGGTCGACAGCGGTGCGACTCGCCGTGGCGGGCAGTTCGGCGGCACCGAGCAGCCCGGCGGCGTACCCGATCTCGATCAGCAGCCCGGCCAGCGACTCGCTGACCCCACCGGCGCGGGCCAGCCGGCGCAGCTCCCGCACCCCGATCCCGCCGGTACGCAGCAGCGGCGCCGGCTCGGCGGCCAACGCCTCCAGCAGCGCGCCGGCCTGCCGGACCAGCTCCATCGCCTGCCCGGCACCGGTCGAGTCCACCGCCTTCGGATCGCGTTCGGCGGAACCCGCCGCAGGCGGGTCGGGGCGCAGCGCGCCGAGCGGCCCGGTGTCCCGCCGCAGCAACAGCCCGACCTCGCGGGGCAACTCCACGGCCTGGCTGCCGGCCGTCGCCGGCGCATCGGTGACCACCGCCAGCAGGCCGGCCTCGACCAGCCAGCGCACCGGACTCACCCCGTCGCCCGGACCGAGGGCGGCGGTGGCGGCGGCGGCCGGGGCTTCGCGGGCCTGAGCGCCGGTGGCCGGGACGGCGGCGGCGGTACTCACCGTGCCGAGTGGCGGGCCGACGGCGAGCCGGTCGAGTACCGCCCGGGCCGACGGCGGGGCGCTGAGCAGCGTCCGGCGCAACGCGGCCGGATCGGCGCACCGTCGAGCCACCCGGTCGTCCAGGTCGGCGGCGGGCCGGCCCAGCCCGGCTGGGTACGGCGAACTCGCCTCGTCCACCCCGCCGGCCACCCGGAACCGCCCAGCCGACCCGTACAGCAGGCAGCGGGCCAGCAGCCGGTCCACCGCCGCGCGGACCTGAGCCGCGGTCGCCCCGCTGCCCGGCGCGGTGGCCATCGCCAGCACCGCGTCCAGCTCGACGGCGGCGTCAGCGCTGTCGGCCGAACCGGCCGGGTGGACCGTAGCGGCGGAACCGGCCGGGTCGGCTGCGGCGGCCGAACCGGCGCTGGCCGGTAGCTCCCGGCACAGTCGCGCGGCGTCCAGGATCCGCAGGGTGAACTCGTCGAGGTCGTCGAGCGCGCGGGCAGAGGAGACCCGCGACTGTGCCCGGGCGGCCAGCGTGGCGATGTCGGTCGGCGCCGGCACCACCAGATCCGGACGCAGGCGCAGCAGGTCACCCAGCTCCGCGTCGGAGCGGGAACGCAGGTGGTCGGCGAGTGTGTTGGCCATGGTTGTTCCACGCTAGCCCGCCGGACGCCCCAGGTGGCCTCGGCCGTACGGAGCAGATGCTCCGGCGCGTGAGTCGCCCACATAGGCTCACCCTCCGGCCGCCACCCGGCCGGCCACCCGCCGGCCGGACCCACCCGTCGTGGCGGGCGTGACGAGGAAGGACGTGCGCATGTCGCCGGTGGTCGGATTCGACCTGGACATGACATTGATCGACTCGCGGCCGGGGGTCGCCGCCACCTACCGGGCGTTGACCGAGCTCACCGGGGTGCAGGTGGACGCCGAGGTCGCGGTGTCCCGGCTCGGCCCGCCGCTGCGCCACGAGATCAGCCAGTGGTTCCCGGCTGATCAGGTCGATGCCGCAGTCGAGCAGTTCCGGTCGCTCTACCCCCACTACGCGGTAGATCCGACGCTGCCGATGCCCGGGGCGGTCGCCGCGCTTGAACTGGTCCGGAAGTGGGTTGGCCGGGTGGTGGTGGTCACCTCGAAGCTCGGCCGGCTGGCTCGTCTGCACCTGGACCACCTGAGCCTGCCGGTGGACGAGGTCGCCGGCGACCTGTTCGCCGAAGGCAAGGCGGCCGCCCTGCACGAGTACGCCGTACAGCTCTATGTGGGTGACCACACGGCGGACATGGTGGCCGCGCGGACCGCCGGGATACCGGGTCTCGGGGTGGCCTCCGGCCCCTGTTCGGCGGCTGAGCTGCAGTCCACCGGAGCGGCTGCGGTGATCGACGACCTGACCGGATTCCCGGCGGCGGCCGACGCTCTGCTCCGGCTAGCCTGGTGAGGTCAATCCTGCGAGTGAAGTCGAGGTCAGTGGTGCCGACGGGTCGAGTGAAATGGTACGACGCGGGGAAGGGGTACGGATTCGTCACCAGTGACGAGGGTGGCGACGTGTTCCTGCCCAAGGGTGCGTTGCCGGCTGGCGTCACCGACCTCAAGTCCGGGCAACGGGTGGAGTTCGGGGTGGTGGACAGCCGGCGCGGCGCGCAGGCGCTCGGCGTACAGCTGTTGGAGGCCCCGCCGTCGGTCGCCGAGCTGCGGCGGCGACCGCCGGAGGAGCTGCACGGACTGGTCGAAGACATGATCAAGGTGCTGGAGGCCAAGGTCCAGCCGGACCTGCGGCGGGGCCGGTTCCCGGACCGCAAGACGGCGCAGACCGTGGCCCAGCTGGTGCACGCGGTCGCCCGCGAACTGGAGGTCTGACCCCGCAGGCGCGGTCCACGGACTGCAGCGGTCGGCGGTCTACCGCTGCCGTAGCTGGTCGCCGGGCGGCGGCGCGAGCAACCCTGCCATCGGTGGGGTGAGCCCGTGCGCCGCTGCCCGGTCCAGCAGCGCGGCGACCGCCGCGTACCCGTCGGCACCGAGGTCGGCGGTGAAGTCGTTGACGTACAGCCCGATGTGCCGGTCCACCACGTCCGGCTCCATTTCCTGAGCGTGCGCCAGCACGTAGTCGCGGGAAGCGCCCGGATCGGCCCAGGCCAGTCGGACCGACTCGCGTACCCAGCCGGCCGCCTGCGCCGGGTCGACCACGCCCCGTCGGGCCAGGATCGCGCCCAACGGGATCGGCAGGCCGGTGTCGGACTCCCACCATGCCCCTAGGTCGACCAGCGCGGTGAGCCCGTACCGCTGGTACGTGAACCGCGCCTCGTGGATCACCAGCCCGGCGTCGTACCGGCCGGTGGCGACGCCGGGCATGATCTCGTGGAACGGCACGACCTCGATCCGGGCCGGCGGCCGGTCTGCCGACCAGAGCCGGAACAGCAGGTACGCGGTGGTCCGCTCGCCGGGTACGGCGACGGTCGCCCCGGTCAGGTCGCCGGCTGACCAGCGGCCCTCCTCGGCCGTACCACCGCCAGCCGTGCGGCCAGCCGGTACGACGCCGGCCCTGCCACCGGTCAGCAGCAGTGGGCCGCAGCCTCGGCCCAACGCACCCCCACAGGGCAGCAGATGGTAGTCGGGCAGCAGCCAGGGCAACGCGGCGAAGCTGACCTTGACCAGGTCGAACTCGCCGCGTTCGGCGGCGGAGTTGGTGACGTCCACGTCGGCGTACCGGACGGTGACCGGCGGGGCGTCCGGTACCAGCCCGTGCACCAGGGCGTGGAAGACGAACGTGTCGTTGGGGCAGGGGGAGAATGCCAGCCGCAGGGTCACGTCAACCACGGTAGTCGGCACGCCGGCTGGTCAGCGCGCTGGCCGCCGTGGTCAGCGCGGCCATCGCCTGCGGAAGCCGCCAGCCGGCCCGGTCGCGCGGGCCGACCGGGTTGGAGATGGTGCGCAGCTCCGCGAAGGGCAGCCCGGCCAGCTCGGCGGCGCGGGCCACCCCGTACCCCTCCATGGCCTCGGCCACCGCGTCGGGGTGGCGGCCGATGAGCGTTCCTGCGGTCGTCGCGGTGCCGGTCACGGTGTTCACCGTCAGCACCGCGCCGGGTACGGCGTCCGGCAGTGCCGCCCGCAGCCAGCCGGTGAGTGCGTCGTCGGTGGCGGCGACCGCGGTGCCGAAGCCGAGCTCGTCGATCGCCAGGAACCCGTCCGGCGATTCGGCGCCGAGGTCGGCCGCGACGCTGCGGGTGGCAATGGCGGTCTGCCCGACGGCGATCCGGTCGGGGAACCCGCCGCCGATCCCCGCGCTGACCACCGCGTCGTACGGGCGTCCGCTGCTCGCCGCCACGGCCAGTTGTCGGCCGGTCCCGGCAGCGGCGGCCGCCGAGCCGACCCCGACCACCTCGACCTCGACCTCGACCGAAAAGTCGCTGTCCGCAGCGTCGCCGGCCGGTGCGATCCCGCGTCGGAGGGCGACCGCCTCGGCCTCGACCGCCGTCACTATCAGAATCCGCACCTGCCGCACCTTACCCACCGCTCCTTCCTGGACCTACCGGCCGCCGGGCAGGGGCACCGCCCCGGATACCCGCCAACTGGGCCGTGGACCAGCGTCTCCCTGCCCGTTCAGAGCCCGGCGTTCGGCCCGTCGGGTCGGTCGTCCTCGGCCGTGCGGCGCAGCGTCGACGACGGGCGGTAGATGTGGAATCCGGGTGGTGTCGGATCATCGTCGTCGGCTTGGCCATCGTCGCGGTGACCGGCGGGTGCGCCGCCGGCCGGGACGCCGACCGGCTCGGTGCCGACCTGGCCGGTGCCGCCCTGCCCGGCGCCGACCGGTGCCGGCGCTGCCGGCGTCGGCGGGGCAGGTCGCGGACGTGGCCGGATCCGGGCCGGGACGATTGATCGGCGGGCGCGTGGCGGAACCACCGTGGCCGGTTCGGCCGCACCGGCGTCGGTTGAGCCGGATTCGGGAGTACCGGCGTCGGCCGATTCCGATCCGGCGGTGCCGGGTTCGGGCCTGTCTGGTCCGGACGGGTCTGGGGTGTCATCGACCGTGTCGACCGGTCGGCCGTTGAGCCGGTCCTTGCGCTGCCGGCCGGCGACGATCACCGCGCGGGCGGCGGCGAGTACGCCGAAGCCGGCCGCCGCGACGAGACCGACCCGGCCGTCCACCGGGATCAGCCCGAACGCGCCGCCGGCGACGAACGACAGCATCAGAATGGTCTCGGAGTGGGCGAAGGCGCTGGCTCGCAGCCGTTCCGGCAGCCGCTCCTGGATGGTGGCGTCCACCGCGAGCTTCGCGATGCCGCTGATGATCGCGGTGACGAAACAGAACAGCGCCACCATCAGCAGCGAGAACTGCAGGGTGGCGAGTACACCGACGCCGGCCACGATCACCAGCCCGCTGGACTGCAGGGCGAGCGGGCGGTTGATCCGCATCCGGCTCCCGATCGCGGTGGCCGCGAAGCTGCCGGCGGCCAGCGCCGCTCCGACCAACCCGAGCGCGCCCTCGTCACCGAGTTGCTGGCCGACCACCACCGTGGACAGATCGCCCGCCTTGATTGCGAAGGCGAGGAAGAGCAGCAGGAAGCCGTAGAGGCAGCGCAACGTGCCGCTGCCGACCAGGGTGGCGAGGACCAGCCGGCTACCGGTGAGAATCCGCTGCCGGTCGGTGCCCCGCCGGAGCCCGAACACCCGGAACGCGCGCGGCACCCGCTCGGCGGGCTCGGAGTCGGCCCGAGGCGGTAGTCGTAGTGCGATGACCATGCCGACCAGGAAGATCACCGACGCGACCCGCAGCGGCCACTGCGGCCCGAACCAGAACGCCGCAAGTCCCAGCGGCGCGACCAGCGCTCCGGCGATCGTGCCGTAGACGCTGGCCCGGGCCCCGGCCTGGGACAGTCCCAGGCCGGCCGGCAACAGCCGGGGCACGGCGGCGGAGCGGCCGACGCCGTACGCCCGGGACAGGGCGAGCACCCCGAACGCCGCCGGATACAGCCCGAACCCGTTCAGGTGGTCGGCGATCAGCCAGGCCAGGAAGGCCCGGCCGAGCATGGTGGTGGCCAGCGCGTACCGCCGGCCGTGCCGGAAGTGGTCGAGCACCGGGCCGACCACCGGGGCCAGCAGCGCGAACGGGACCATCGTCACCAGCAGGTAGAGCGCCACGCTGCTGCGGGCCTCGCCGAGCGGCGCGCTGAAGAAGATGGTCCCGGCGAGCCCGATCGTGATCAGCGTGTCCCCGGCGCAGGAGGCGGCGTGCAGGTCGAACAGTCGGGACATGCCCGGTTCGCCGCCCGCGCCGCGGTGGCGTACCTGCAGAACCTTGTGCCCGGCCCAGCGACCGCTGTGCGCCGTGCCGCGCAGCACCGCGCGGGTGCTGCGGAAGGCGGTCCCGGCGGTGTGCCCGAGCGAGCGAAACAGCCCCATGCGCCCATCCTCACCTATCCGCAGCCGTCCCGTCTCGGGCTGTGCCGGTTTTCGCGGTCGCGGGTCCAGGTCGGCGGGGGAGTGCCTGGCGACAACGAGTCGCTGTCGGCGGGGGAGTGCCTGTCGGCGGTGCCGGCCGGTAGGCAACAATGGGACGGTGACCAGGAGCACCGCTCGTGCCGCCCGCCTCGACTCGGTCTGCGCCAAAGCCGTCGACGTGGCGTACGCCGTGCTGGCCGACGCGGTGGATCCCGCCGAGGTCGGCGAGCACCTGCAAGCGGTCGCCGAAGGCGACCGGCTGGTGACCCACCTTTTCGACTGCCATCTTGCCGGGTATCAGGGCTGGCGGTGGGCGGTCACCGTGACCCGGGTGTCCCGCAGCCGGCAGGTGACCGTCTGCGAGACGGTACTGCTGCCCGGCCCGGACGCCTTGCTGGCACCGGGCTGGCTGCCCTGGCACGACCGGCTGCAGCCCGGTGACCTGGGCGTCGGTGACCTACTGCCGACCTCGTTCGACGACGACCGGCTCGCGCCCGGTTACCTGCAGTCGGACGACCCGGCCGTGGAGGAGGTCTCCTGGGAGCTCGGGCTCGGCCGGAGCCGGGTGATGTCCCGCGAGGGCCGCGCCGACACCGCACAGCGCTGGTACGACGGCGAACACGGCCCACAGGCGCCGATCTCGGTCGCCGCGCCGGACACGGCCCGCTGCGGCACCTGCGGGTTCTACCTGGTGCTGGCCGGGGCGCTCCGGCAGGCGTTCGGGGTGTGTGGCAACGTCTACGCACCGGACGACGGCCGGGTGGTGAGCGTGGACCACGGCTGCGGCGCGCACTCGGAGACGCTGACCAGTCCGGCGGTGACCCCGGTGGACGAGCTGCCCACGGTCTACGACGACGGCGAGGTCGAGACGGTCACGGTGCGCTCGGGCCCGGCTGGCGACTGACCTGGTCGGCGTGGCGGCGTCGCCGGTTGGCGTCGTGCCGCAGCATTACCGCGAGCCCGGGCAGCCCGAGCAGGAATCCGGCCAGGCAGGTCCAGAGCCAGTCGGTACGCCCGGTGTCGGCCAGCCAGTTCCGGGCGAGCAGGCAGACCAGCCCGGCGACGGCCCAGGCGATCATCCCGCCGACAGCGAACGGCACCATCGGTGGGTCCAGCGGCGCCGGTCGGGGTGCCCTCGGCAGCCGGACCGGACCGGTCGGGGCGTCCGGCGGGGTCATCGGCGGCGAGTCGGGCACTCTACCAGGGTACGTCCCGGTTGATAGAGAACGCCGTGACGGGCCGGTCAATCCGGACAGCGGGCGGCCGGATCGGCGATGTCGCGGGACGTAACCGGACGGACCTCCACCGGTAACAGCTGATCTGAGACGATGCCCGCAGCCCAGTCAACCTGATGATCAGCTGTGAGGACCCATGGCGACAGTGCCGGCAGAGACGACCGGGTCGGCCCCGGACCGCAGCCCACGTAACGCATTCGACCGGTTCTTTGAGATCACCGCCCGCGGCTCCACCCCAGGCCGCGAGGTACGAGGCGGACTGGCCACCTTCTTCACGATGGCGTACATCGTGGTGCTCAACCCGTTGATCCTGGGTAGCGCGGTCGATGGCGAGGGCGCCGCGCTGGCGATCCCGGCGATCGCCGCCGCGACCGCCCTGATCGCCGGGTTGATGACGCTGCTGATGGGGGTGGTCGCCCGGTTCCCCCTGGCGCTGGCCGCCGGTCTCGGGGTGAACGCCCTCGTCGCCTTCGAGATCGCACCACAGATGACCTGGGCCGACGCGATGGGCCTGGTGGTCATCGAAGGCGTGATCATCCTGGTCCTGGTGCTGACCGGGCTGCGTACCGCCGTCTTCCGGGCCGTGCCCACCCAGCTGAAGACGGCCATCGGAGTCGGCATCGGGCTGTTCCTCGCGTTGATCGGCTTCGTCAACGCCGGGTTCGTCACCGGCGGCACCGCGTCACCGCCGCTCGGCCTGGGCATCAACGGCATGATCGCCACCTGGCCGGCCTTCGTCTTCGTGCTCGGCCTGCTGCTCACCCTGGTGCTGGTGGTCCGCAAGGTACGCGGCGCGATCCTGATCGGCATCCTGGGCTCCACGGTGCTGGCCGTCATCGTCGAGACGATCGGCGGGTTCGGGCCGGCCGGCGGCCCGGACGGCCAACCCGGCGGTTGGGCGTTGACCGTGCCGAGCCTGCCCGACCAGGTCTTCGGCATGCCGGACCTGTCGCTGCTCGGCAACTTCTCCGTGCTGGGGGCCTGGGACTCGGCCACCTGGCTGATCGCCCTGATGTTCGTCTTCACCCTGCTGCTGACCGACTTCTTCGACACGATGGGCACCATGGTCGCGGTCGGCCAGGAGGGCGGCCTGCTCGACTCCGAGGGGATGCCGCCGAGGACCAAGGAGATCCTGGTCGTCGACTCGATCGCGGCAGCGGCGGGCGGCCTGGCGAGTACGTCGAGCAACACCTCGTACATCGAAAGCGCCGCCGGGGTCGCGGAGGGTGCCCGGACCGGGGCCGCCAACCTGGTCACCGGCGCGTTGTTCCTGCTGGCTGTCTTCCTGTCCCCGCTGGTCGAGGTGGTGCCGTTCGAAGCGGCGTCGACCGCGCTGGTGGTGGTCGGCTTCCTGATGCTGACCGCGGTGCGCACCATCGACTGGACCGACTACGAGATCGCCATCCCGGCCTTCCTGACCATCGTGCTGATGCCGTTCACCTACTCGATCTCCAACGGGATCGGCGCGGGGGTGATCACCTTCGTGCTGATCAAGCTGGTGAAGGGCCGTGCGGCGCAGGTGCATCCGCTGCTGTACGGGGTGGCCGCGTTGTTCACCCTCTACTTCCTGCGGCACCCGCTGGAGTTGCTGATCGGCTGAGCCGGTCGCCTCGTCGCAACGTCGGCCGTCACCGGCGGTACCCTGATGCCGCCGGTGACGGTGGTCATAACGGCTGGTCGATCGGTGTGTTCGTTAGTTAGGCTAACGAACGTGACGGAGTGGGCGGTGATGGGAGAGCAGCAGGTCACGGCCGCGCAACTGGCGACGTCCCTGCGCGATGCCATCACCCGACTCAACCGGCGGGTCCGACGGGCCCGGCCGGTCGGCGATCTGACGGTCACCCAGCTGTCCGCGCTCACCAGCCTTGAGCTGGCCGGTGCGATGACGCCGCGGGAGCTGGCCGACATCGAGCGGGTCCAACCGCCGACGATGACCAGGATCGTCGCCAAGCTCGAGGAGCGCGGACTGGTGCAACGCACCCCGCACCCGACCGACGGCCGGCAGGTGATCCTGTCGGCCACCGAGTCAGGCCGGGAGGTGATCGCCGGGTTCGAACGGGTACGTGACGAGTGGCTCGCCACCCGGCTCGCCGAGCTGAGCCCTGCCGAACGGGATACGTTACGGCAGGCGGCGGAGATCCTGCAGCAGGTCGCCCGCGGCTGACGCGACAGTCGCCACCGGGTCCGCTTCGTCCCACGTGGATGACGCGTACGATCCGAGGAGGCGCACCCCGAGTGCGGGCGACACTGAACACCACCTTCCAGTCCCTACAGGTCCGCAACTACCGGATCTTCGCCACCGGGCAGCTGATCAAGCTGATCGGTGTGTGGATGATGTTCATCGCGCAGGACTGGCTCGTCCTGCAGCTGTCGGACGACTCCGCCACCGCGCTCGGAGTGGTCGTCGCCCTCCAGTTCACCCCGGTGCTGCTGTTCACCCTGATCTCCGGTCGGCTCGCCGACCGCTACGACAAACGGCTGCTGCTGTTCGTCGCCAACGCCATCTGGTGCGTGCTGGCCCTCGTGATGAGCGTGCTGGTGCTGACCGGCGTCGTGGCGCTCTGGCACGTCTTCGTCTTCGCCGGCCTGCTCGGCGTCGGCAACGCCCTGGAGACTCCGGTCCGGCAGGCATTCGTCTCCGAACTGGTCGGCACCCCGCTGCTGCCCAACGCCCTTGCGCTGTCCTCGGCGACGTTCAACACCGCGCGGATCGTCGGCCCGGCCCTGGCCGGGCTTGCCATCGCGGCGTTCGACGTCGGGCCGGTCTTCCTGATCAGCGCGCTCGCGTCAACGGCCCCGCTGGTCGGACTGGTTCGGATGCGCTCCGGCGAACTGCACCGGGTCGGCCTGCCGGTCGGAGCGCAGCGGGACGCCGCCAAGGTGGTCGACGGGTTGCGCTACGTCGCCCGCCGCCCCGACCTGATGCTGCCGATGGCCCTGATGGCCGTGCTCGGCCTGCTGCTGTTCAACTTCCAGTTGACCCTCGCCGCATTGGCCAAGACAGTGTTCGAGACCGGTGCGGCGTCGTTCGGGCTGTTCACCACGGCGCTCGCGGTCGGCGCGCTGGCCGGTGCCCTCGCTGCCAGCGGCCGACGCGAACGGCCGTCGGTCTACGTCGTGCTGGGCAGTGCGTTGACCTTCGCCGGCCTCGGCACCCTGGTCGGGCTGGCCCCGACGTACTGGCTGGTGGTGCTCCTGCTGCTGCCGACCGGATTCTTCATGGTCTACTTCGCGCAGGCCTCCAACCAGCGGGTGCAGCTCGGCGTCGACCCGGCCTTCCGGGGCCGGGTGATGGCGCTGTGGGTGCTGGTCTTCCTGGGCACCAACCCGGTCGGCGCACCGATCATCGGCTGGGTCGCCGAGCGCTTCGGAGCCGGGGCCAGCATCTGGCTGGGCGGCCTGCTGTCCTTCCTGACCGCCGCCGCCGCGCTGGCCTGGCAGTTGCGGCGCACCGGCGGCCGGATACGGCTACGGTGGGCACCGATGCCCCGGCTCTACGTCCTGCCGGCCCAATCCGCGCCGGCCCACGCCGGAGCCGTCCGAGCTTGACCCGGAGCCGTACGGCCCGGGCCGGTCAGTCCAGGCCGCTGGAGGCCTACGACGGGTCAGGAACTTGCGCGGTCGGCCGGGCCGCTACCGAACAGGACGTCGTCCCAGCTCGGCAGCCGCTTGCGGGGCTTGCCGGAGCTGTCCGCCGGGGTCTCGGTGGCACCGGACGAGGCGCGCCGGGGCCGCAGCACCGCCAGTGACGGCACCGCCGGGACCTCCTTGGGTGCGTCGGCGTCGTCGTCGAAGGCGGAACCCGCGCCGCCGCCGAGCAGTGCGGCGGCGCCGCCGGCCACCGGCCGCTGCCGGGGCGTCTCGGCGTTGGCCGCCGGCTCCAGGCCGCGACCGGCCGCCGAACCGAGCGGTCGGTCCAGCGAGGCGAGCAGCGCGTCCCGCCCGGCCCGGATCGGGTCCCGGCTGGATCGTGGCTGGTCACCGGGGGCAGCCGGTAGGCCGTGCCCGCCCCGGCCCGGCTCGGCGCGCGCCGGACCGGGCAGCGCATGCCCGCCCCGCTCCGGCGCCGGCTCCTGACCGAGGATCTGGGTCGGCCGCTCGGTGCAGAGGTACTGCGCCATGTCGTCGTGCGGCGAGATGACCTGGCGGCTCTTGTCCAGCTCCCAGATGGCCTGGGCGGTGGCCTTGCCGGACGGCCAGGTGGCGATGATCCGCCAGGTGCCGTCGTCGCGCCGGTACGCGTCCCAGGAAATCTTCTCCGCGTCGATGCCGTGCTGGGCCAGCCGGCCGTCGACGACCTCGGCGAGCGGGGCACCCTTGTCGGAGTTCTTCAGCCTGGTACGCCGGGCGTGCTGGGCGAGCATGGCCCGCTCCTGCAGCACCGGTCCGGCGTAGCGCAGCACCCGGTCAACCGGCACCCCGGCGATCCGCGCGACGTCGTCGGCCGACTCGCCGGACCGGATCCGGGCCTGGATGTCCCGGGGGGACAGCGACGGCTGGGGATCTCCGGGCTGGCTGGCCACCGTCAACGTGGTCGAGCTGTCCGGGTCGGCCTGCACCGCAGTGGAGACGCGGTCGTCGATCGGCAGGGCGAGCAGTCGGCCGACCTCGTCAGCGAGGACCAGGGCCTGACCGTCCTCGGAGAGGGCGACGAAGCGTACCGGGCGCATCGCGTTGCCTCCGTCCCGCTGAGCTGCCCCACGCCGCAAGGTCGACCCGCCCGCGACGTCCTCCGCACACGGTACGCCGATAAGCCACCCGATGGGAGTAGGCCACGCCGGGCATGTCGAGTGAGCTGCCCAGATCCGTCCGGCTGGGCGAGTCGGATGGTGGACGGTGATCGAGCGTCGGCGATCACGATCGATCACGGGAGGTCAGCGGTTGATCGTCATCCTAGAGCAAATCCCGCCGATTCAGCGGCAACCACCGCCGAACCGGCTTAATCACCCGATATGCCTCAAAGTCGCTCGATCACGAAGTCGACGCAGGCGGTCAACGCCTCGACGTCGGACGGGTCGATCGCCGGGAACAGCGCCACCCGCAGCTGGTTGCGGCCGAGCTTGCGGTACGGCTCGGTGTCCACGATGCCGTTGGCCCGCAGCACCTTGGCGACCTTGCCGGCGTCCACTCCGTCGACGAAGTCGATGGTCGCCACTACGTTGGACCGCAGCGCCGGATCGGTGACGAACGGAGTGGCAACCGCGGACCGCTGAGCCCAGCCGTAGATCGCCGCCGCGCTCTCCGCCGTCCGCTTCGCCGCCCAGGCCAGCCCACCCTGGGCGTTCATCCAGTCGGTCTGCTCGGCGGCGAGGAAGATCGTCGCCAGTGCCGGGGTGTTGTAGGTCTGCTCCAACCGCGAGTTGTCGATCGCGGTGACCAGGTCCAGGAACGCCGGGATGTACCGGCCGGACGCCTTGACCTGGGCGGCCCGGTCCAGGGCGGCCGGCGACATCAGGGCCAGCCAGACGCCGCCGTCCGAGCCGAAGCACTTCTGCGGGGCGAAGTAGTAGACGTCGGTCTCGGTCGGGTCGACCTCCAGGCCACCGGCGCCGGACGTGGCGTCGACCAGCATCAGCGCACCGTCGTCGGCTCCGGCGACCCGCCGGATCGGCACCGCGACCCCGGTCGAGGTCTCGTTGTGCGGGGTCGCGTAGACGTCCACGCCCGCCTCGGCGACCAGGGCCGGGGCGCTGCCCGGCTCGGCCTTGTGTACCGTCGGCTCGCCGAGGAACGGCGCGTCGCGTACCGCCTTGGCGAACTTGGCCCCGAACTCGCCGAAGCTGGCGAACTGCGCCCGGTCGCGGACCAGGCCGAACGTGGCGATCTCCCAGAACGCGGTGGTACCGCCGTTGCCGAGAATCACCTCGTAGCCCTCGGGCAGCGCGAAGAACTCGGCGATGCCGCGTCGCAGCCGGGCGACCTCGTCGCGGACGGTCTTCTGCCGGTGGGACGTGCCCAGGTAGCTGGTGGCGACCTCGGACAGCGCGGCGACGGCTGCCGGGCGGACCTTCGACGGGCCGCAGCCGAACCTGCCGTCGGCGGGCTTGATCTCGTCTGGGATGCGGATGGTCGCAACGTCAGCCACGGTGGTCAGAAGTCCTTCCAGATGCGTAACGGGTTGACCAATCCTTGCACCCGACCGGCCGGCCCCGGGGTGTGGTCCCACGTCTGCGACTGAGGCGTGCCCCACACATCCCGGGCCGGTGCCGGCGGAGTCGGTGCCGGATCAGGATCCGTGCCGGATCAGACGTCGTGCGGGACCGCGTCCCAGCCGGCGACCTGCTGCGGCTTGCGCGGCTGCGGGCCGACGTACCGGGCGGACGGGCGGACCAGCCGCTTGAGCCGCTTCTGCTCCAGGATGTGAGCGCTCCAGCCGCCCATCCGGGCGCAGGTGAACATCGAGGTGAACATGTGCGCCGGCACCTCGGCGAAGTCGAGCACCACCGCCGACCAGAACTCGACGTTGGTCGCCAGCACCCGGTCCGGCTTGCGGTTGTGCAGCTCCTCCAGGGCAGCCTTCTCCAGCGCCTCGGCCACCTCGTAGCGGGGCGCTCCGAGCTCCTTGGCGGTGCGGCGCAGCACCCGGGCGCGCGGATCCTCGGCCCGGTACACCCGGTGACCAAACCCCATCAGCCGTTCGCCGCGGTCGAGCACGCCCTTGACGTACGACTCGGCGTCGCCGCTGCGCTCCACGCCCTCGATCATGTGCAGCACCCGGGACGGGGCACCACCGTGCAGCGGTCCGGAGAGCGCACCGATGCCCGACGAGATGCAGGCGGCGGCGTCGGCTCCGGTGGAGGCGACGACCCGGGCGGTGAAGGTGGAGGCGTTCATGCCGTGTTCGGCGGCGGAGATGAAGTACGCGTCGACCGCCTTGACGTGCCGCGGATCGGGTTCGCCTCGCCACCGGCGCATGAACCGCTCGACGATGGTCTGCGCCTTGTCGATCTCCTTCTGCGGCACGGCCGGAAGACCGAGCCCACGGGCCGACTGGGCGACGAACGACAACGCGGTGACCGATACCCGGGCCAGGTCCGCGCGGGCCTGCTCGTCGGAGATGTCCAGCAGCTGGGACAGCCCCCAGTACGGGGCGAGCATGGCGACCGCCGACTGCACGTCCACCCGGATGTCGCCGGAGTGCACCGGCACCGGGAACGGCTCGGCGGGCGGCAGACCCGGCCCGAACCGACCGTCGACCAGCAGTGCCCAGACGTTGCCGAAGGAGACCTGTCCGATCAGATCCTCGATGTCGACGCCGCGGTACCGGAGGGCACCGCCCTCCTTGTCAGGCTCGGCGATTTCGGTCTCGAATGCGATCACACCTTCGAGACCCGGTTTGAAGTCGGACATGTGGCTCTCCTGGTGGGGATTTGGCGGTGCTGCCCGAGCGCCCGGTAGAACTGCTGCAGGCTGCCCTGAACGGTTTCGCTGACATCCGTGTGCTGCGGTGACTGGTCGTTCGTGCCCGGCGGGTGACCGGTTGTTCGTGCCTGGTGGGTACCCAGCGTAAGTTCGGTGCCAGGGGTAGCCCTAGTTCAGGAGAGCGACGTGACGGGAGACACACCACGACCGAGTCTGGCTCGTCGTGACTATCGCGGTGCCCCGGAACTGCGTCGCCGTGACCTCGCCGTCGACTGGCACACCCAGTTCGCCCGGTGGTTCGCCGACGCGGTGGCGGCCGGGTTGCCGGAACCGAATGCGATGGTGCTGGCCACGGCCGACGTCGATGGGCGACCGAGTACTCGGACGGTGCTGATGAAAGGGTACGACGAGACAGGAATCGTCTTCTTCACCAACTACCGGTCGCGCAAGGGCACCGAGGCCACCGCCAATCCCTCGGTCAGCCTGCTCTTTCCGTGGTTCGCGATGTCCCGGCAGGTGGAGGTGCGCGGGGTGGTGGCACCGATCCCACGGGCGCAGACCGAGGCGTACTTCGCCACCCGGCCACGTGGCTCCCAGCTCGGCGCGTGGGCCAGCCCGCAGTCGCGGGTGGTGCCGGACCGTGCGGCGGTCGACGCCGGCCTGGCAGCAGCCCGGCGGCGGTTCCCGGAGCCGACCGCGGTGCCACCGCCGCCGCACTGGGGCGGTCTGCGGGTGGCGCCGCGGACCGTCGAGTTCTGGCAGGGTCGGGCCGACCGGCTGCACGACCGGTTCCGGTACCGCCGGGACGCCGCCGGCGGCTGGTCGATCGAGCGAATCGCGGCGTAGCGCAACTTTTAATTTACTCTTAGCTATTGTGGATCACTGGCCGGCGGGTGACCCGCGAGCTGGATCGAACGGTTATCGTCGCCGCATGGACAACGTCGATGCACGTCCGGGCCCGCCGTCCGGAGCGCAGTGGACGATCGCGGCGGACGGGCACGAGGCCGTCGTGGTCGAGGTGGGCGGCGGGCTGCGGGCGTACCGCGCCGGTGGGGTCGACTACGTCGACGGGTACGCCGAGGACGAGCTCTGTGTCGGCGGCGCCGGCCAGGTCCTGGCTCCGTGGCCGAACCGGATCCGGGACGGCCGCTACACCTTCGCCGAGGTCACCCGGCAGCTGCACCTGTCTGAGCCGGACCGGCACACCGCGCTGCACGGGCTGGTCTGCTGGCTGCCCTGGCAACTGATCTCCAAAACGGCCGACGAAGTGGTGATCGGCTGCACCCTCTTCCCGCACCCCGGCTACCCGTGGTCGCTGGTGCTGCGTACCCGGTGGGCGGTCGGCGCCGACGGACTGCGGGTGACCCACCAGGTGACCAACGCCAGCGTCGAGCCGGCACCGTTCGGGCTCGGGGTCCATCCGTACCTGCGGCTGCCGGACACCATGGTCGACGATGTGACCCTGCACCTGCCGGCCCGCAGCCGGCTGCTGGTGGACGGCCGGCTGCTGCCGATCGGCGCGGCGAAGGTGGCCGGTGGCGAGTACGACTTCACCAAGCCGCGGCGGATCGGCCCGGTGGTGCTGGACACCGCGTTCGGCGACCTCGACCGGGATCCGTCTGGCGGCTCTGCCGTCCGGTTGTCCAACCAGGACGGATCAGCTGGCGTGACGCTCTGGGCCGACGCCGCCTTCGGCTGGTGGCAGCTGTTCAGCGGGGACACCTTCGCGGAGCCGCGCTACCGGCGGTCGGTGGCGGTCGAACCGATGACCTGCCCACCGGACGCGTTCCGGTCCGGGCGGGATCTGATCGTCCTGGCGCCGGCCGAGACCTGGCAGGCGAGCTGGGGCATTCGGCCGGGACAGGATCCGGCGGGACCGGGACAGGAGTCGGAGGGTCGGTGATGGAGTTCCGCGACGCGGTTCGGCGGCGGCGGATGGTCCGCAACTACGATCCGGACCGCCCGGTACCGCCCGAGATCGTCGACCGGTTGCTGGAGCACGCCATCCACGCGCCGTCGGCCGGCTTCTCCCAGGGCTGGGGTTTCCTGGTGCTGGACCGGCCGGACGACCGGGCGGCGTTCTGGGCGGCGACCACCCCGGTGGCGGCGGACCCGGACACCGAGCGGCGCAGCCGCTGGCTGGCCGGCATGACCCAGGCACCGCTGATCATCGTCCCGCACGCCAACCGGTCGGCGTACCTGGACCGGTACGCCCAGCCGGACAAGGGCTGGACCGACCGCGACGAGGCGCGCTGGCCGGTGCCGTACTGGCACATCGACACCGGTTTCGCCGCGCTGCTGATGCTGCTGACCGCCGTGGACGAAGGGCTGGGGGCCTGCTTCTTCGGCATCCCGCCGGAACGTACGTCGAGTTTCCGGGACGCGTTCGGCGTGCCGGAGGAGTTCGTCCCGATCGGTGCGATAACCGTCGGCTACCGGGCACCGGACACGCGTTCCTCGTCGCTGCGTCGCGGTCGCCGTCCGGTCGACGAGGTGGTTCATCGTGGCCGGTGGAACGGTTGACCGGGGCCGGTTGCGGGCGGTGACGCTGCGGTACGGGCCGCAGGACTGCTCCGATTGGTCGCAGCAGGTCGCTACGCTGGCAGACGCGCTGGCGTACGGTGGCGTCCGGCCGGTGGGTGGCGGTTCGGCAGACAGACGGTTCGGTAGGCGACATGGGAGGAGCGCGCCGTCGTGATCTTCAAAGCGGTGCGGGACGGTCGTCCTTACCCGGAGCACGGTCTGACTCTGAAGCAGTGGGCGGAGATTCCGCCCCGCCCGCTGCGCCTCGATCAGCTGATCACCACCAAACGGGAGCTGGCGCTGGACAAGTTGCTCGCCGAGGACTCGACGTTCTACGGCGACCTCTTCCCACACGTGGTCCAGTGGAACGGCGGTCTCTACCTGGAGGACGGCCTGCACCGGGCGCTGCGGGCCGCGCTCCAGCAGCGCAACCAGATCCACGCCCGGGTGTACCTGCTCATTCAGCAGCGGGCCGCCGGCTGATCCGCCGGCCCGACCCGATTGGACCGCCGGCCGTGATGATCCCCCGGCCGGCCCCGGATGCGGTTGTCGTACCGGGGCCGTACGGTGAATCCAGACGTCCCGGCGGTGGGCCGGCGTCTGGTGAGGACGGTGATGGGGATGTCCCGCAGCGGCGATGTCAACACTCCTACTCGGGAATTTCCGGAATATCCCGACGGTACGCCGGACCCGGCCGGGCCGGCTACGCCACCGGCGGAGTCCGGCGGACGTCGGCGCGGGCTGCTCGGTCTCGCCGCAATCGTCGGTCTGGTCGTGGTGCTGCTGCTGTCGACCCAGGCCGCCGGGTTGCTACCGAGTTGGCGCAACCCCTTCGCCCAACAGGAGACCGATCGCACTCAGCCACCGGTGCTGCAGTCGATCCAGGATCTCAGCCGGTTCGTCGCGGCGGAGGGTAACTACCAGGTTGTCGTCGACCTTGAGCAGGACCGACGGTACGTGCCCGATTTCCTGCTCAACGAACGGACGCTGTTCGTCGGGGTCGGAACGGTCGAGGCATACGTCGATTTCGGGCAAATCGGCGAGGAAGCCATATCAACCTCTGAGGATGGTCTTTCTGCGCAGATCGAGTTGCCGGCGCCGCAGCTGACCGATGCCGATCTCGATCTCGACAACAGCTACGTCTTCGCCGAGGAGCGTGGCCTGCTCAACCGTCTCGGTGAGGTGTTCGGCGGTGACCCGAACCGGCGGCAGCAGGTCTACCAGTTGGCCGAGGACCGGATCGCGGCCGTTGCCCGGGAGAGCGGGATCGCCGGGCGGGCCGAGGAGAACACCCGCAAGATGCTGACGGGGCTGTTGCGCTCCCTGGGATATGAGGAAGTCTCAGTCACCTTTGTGACGCCGTAGACATTTCCACAAGCTGAAACCGCCCGTAAAGGACGGCGATCCGCCGGGCCGAATCATCCTTCGGTCCGGCGTTTTCCGTCCGGGGGTGGGCACTCGTTCGGCGCGGGCCGCGCTAGAGTGCAGTCGAGGGCCGGATCCGCGCGGAAACGGCGGGCCAGACAATGAAACTGATTCATGACTGGTATGACGGCCTGGCTGTGGTCAGTCTCTAATTCGGGGGTGCACCCGTGGCGCGTTCGGTGCGCAACGACGAGGTCGAGGTCACTGTCCTTCTGCCGTGTCTGAACGAGGCGGAGACGTTGGAGGTGTGCATCCGAAAGGCCCGCCGGTCCCTCGACGAGCTCGGGGTCCGGGGTGAGGTCCTGGTCAGCGATAACGGCTCCACCGACGGCTCACAGGAGATCGCCGTACGCGCCGGTGCCCGGGTGTCGCACGCCCCGATCCGCGGCTACGGCGGAGCGCTGATCAACGGCGTCGAGCAGGCCCGGGGGCGGTACGTCATCATGGCCGACGCCGACGACTCGTACGACCTTTCCGACCTTGGACCGTTCATTCATGAATTGCGCCGCGGTCGGGACGTGGTGATGGGGAACCGGTTCCGCGGCGGCATAGCCGACGGCGCGATGCCGTTCCTGCACCGCCATCTCGGCAACCCGGTGCTCTCCTGGCTCGGCCGCCGCCTGTTCAGCTTGAAAGTGGGCGATTTCCACTGCGGCATCCGCGGCTTCAACCGGGACCGGGTCCGGCAGTTGCAGCTGTGCATGCCGGGCATGGAATTCGCCTCCGAACTGGTCGTCCGGGCCGCGCTCAACGGCTACGACATCGCCGAGGTGCCGACCACCCTGCGCCCCGACGGCCGGAGCCGGCCACCCCACCTGCGGACCTGGCGGGACGGCTGGCGCCACCTGCGGTTCCTGCTGGTGTTCGCCCCACGCAAGATGCTCATCTGGCCCGGTGCGGTGCTGTTCGCGGTCGGCCTGATCGGCACCGTCACGTTGGTCGTCGGCCCGTTGGTCGTCGGCGGGATCGGCTTCGACGTCAGCACCCTCGTCTACACCTGTCTCGCCATGCTCGCCGGCGCACAGCTGCTGCTCTTCGGAGCGTTCGCGCTGATCTACGGCAGATACGAGGGCATTACCGACCTGCGACAGTCCGACCGGTGGAGCCGGTACGTCAGACTGGAGACCTGCACGGCCGGCGGGATCACGTTGATCCTGCTCGGTCTGGCCGGCACCATTCTGGCGGTCGCCACCTGGGGTGCGACCGGCTTCGGCGCCCAGGACGCGAGTGACACCATGCGGGTGGTGCTGCCCTCCTCGACCGCGATCGGCCTCGGCGCGACGCTGATCTTCGCCGGGCTCTTCTCCAGCCTGCTCAGCCTGCGGCGGGTCTCCGTCGCCGTGGCCGATCAGCAGATCCCGGAGCTCGGCCCGCTGGTCGTCAGCACCCACTGACCAGGACGGCCCGCCGATTCACGATACGGTCGGCGCGCGTCACGACGACGAACGGTTCCGCGGAGCACCATGACTGTCGAGACATCCCCGGCCGGCACCGGCGAGCCGCCCGACCGGAAGGTAGGTTCGCCCGACCGGGGGGCATCGGGCCGCATTCCGGAGCAGGGCAATCCGGACGGATCTCGTGGACCGGACCTGGCTCCGGATCCGGGGCGGGGGCCAGGGCCGGGCCGGACCAGGGCTTCCCGGTTGTGGTCACTGGCCGGCCGTCCGGGGTTGCTCGCCGTACTGACCTGGTTGGTGGCCACGCCGGTGGCGGTCGTGCTGCCGTCGGTGGCGCGTGCCGACCCCTTCACGGTGGCCGGCCGGTCGCTGCCGGTCACCAGCGGCCTGTTGCTGGTCTGCCTTGGCGGACTGGCCGCTGTCGCCGTCCGGCGGTGGGCGCCGACGACGATGCCGGCACTGGCCGGAGTCAGCGCCGGTCTGGCCTCGGCCTGGCTGGCGCTGATCCTGCGGGCCGCGCTGTCCGGCACCCCGTTCGGCTTCGGTGGCCTGTCCGGGGACATGCTGCGGATGACCGCCACCGCTACCCGGTACACGGTCACCGCGACCAGCGCGGACACCACAGTGCCCGGGCTGCCGTCGGAGTACCCGCCGCTGTACGCCTGGCTGGTCGGTCGGGCGGCGGTGCTGCTCGACCAGGCGGCCTGGCGGTTGCTCGGCGACGCCGAGGTGCTGTTCGTCTCGGCGTCGGTGCTGGTCGGTTTCCTGCTGTGGCGCCGCCAGGTGGGTCCCTGGACGGCGCTGGCGATCTCCTGCGTGGGGGTGCTGGCCTGGTCCGACCCGCGGAAGGCGTACGAGGTCCTCGCTTTGATGATCTTCATCCCGTGGGTCCTGGAGACCTTCACCCGTCCACCTCGCGGCCGGCTGCACTGGCTGGTCTGCGGGCTGCTCGGCGGTCTGCTGGTGGCGCTCTACCAGGCCTGGCTGGTCTACGCGGCGCTCGGCCTCGTGGTGATCATCGGGACGGCCTGGCGGGCCGAGCCGGACCGGTGGGCGTACCTGCGACGGCTGCTGCTGGTCGCCGCAGCCGCCACCGCGTCGTCGGCGTGGTACGTGCTGCCGTACCTGTGGGCGTTGACCACCACCGACGGCGGACAGCTGGTCTCCGATCTGTTCGTGTCGCCGTACTACCTCGATGGTCTGCTGCCGTTCCTGGATCGGGGTGACCTGCCGCTGCGTGGCCTGCAGCTGGCCGGCATGGTGGGCCTGGTCTGGCTGATCCGGTCGACCTGGTGGGCTCGACCGCTGTTGCTGATCGCCGCCGGCGCGTTCGCCTACCGACTGCTGTCGATGGTGCGGTTCGTGCTGACCGGGCACACCGCCTTCGGGCACTACACAGCCCGGCTGTACGGCGTGGTGCTGGCCGTCGCGGGGGTGCTGACCCTGGTGCACGTGGTGCCGCTGCTGCTGCGCCGGCTGCGGATCAGCCCGCCGGTCGGGCTGGCCGGCGTGCCGCTGGCGGTGCTGCTGGCCTGGGCGGTGCCGGTCTACTCCACGAACTGGATGCCGGGCACCAACGGCTCCGGTTCGGGGTATGCGACGGCCGCGCACGCCGAGCCGCTGCCCGACGGCGGCTATCCCCGGTACGCGCCCGATACCGGCCGCGCCGACTGGTTCCCGGTCGAGCCGGTACGCCGAGCAGTCGAGCAGGTCACCGGGCCGGACCCAGACCGGGTCACCCTCACCGTCGACGAACGGCTCTTCTCGTACCTGCCGTGGCCCGGTTACCTGAGCAACGACCGGACCGCGGCGGGCACCCTGTCCCGGTGGGACGAACGCCGGGCCGAGCTGCGCGACCTGGCCGACCAGGAGGACCCGGCGACGTTCGCCGCCGAGTCTGCGGCGACCGCGTTCGGGCCGATCGACGTCTTCGTCCTGACCCGGGACGGCGACGAGCTGATCTGGCAGGAACTGCGGTTCCACCGCGACCAGTTCGATCCGCGGTACTGGGCGGTCCGCGACGACCTGCCGGAACAGGTCTTCGTCGCGGTCCGTCGGTGACCGCTCAGTACGACGTGGCGAGGTTACGGTCCTCGTTCGGCATCACGATCCACAACGCCAGGTAAATGATCACCTGGGTGCCGGGCAGCAGTAGCGAGAGCAGGAAGATCAACCGCACCATTCCCGCTGAGATGCCGAATCGTTGGCCGAGCCCGGCGCAGACGCCGGCGATCATCCGTCCGTCGCGGGGACGTACCAGTTTGCGGCTCATCGGACGCTCCTTCGGGTGTCGTTGCTGGCGGGTCTGCCACACTCCACGGTAGGTACGCCGGGACGTGGTGACCTCCGTCCACGGACCGATTCGCGGCGTGGCTCCCGTACGGCGTTACCCTGACCGATTCAAGATCATTCAGGGGCCGCGCCAGGGCGGCGTCATCTCTCGGACGTGCGAGCTACCCGCATTGTTCACCGACTGCTAATCTTGCCGGCGTTGCCCACACCGACGGTGCCCCCACCCTCGTCGGCGCGCTCGGGCGACGCCACCCCTCGGAGCGCCTCGCGCGCTCGTCTAGACGGAAGCGCGCGAATGTGACACTGGCGATCCTGATTGCGGCGAACCGGGCTTCTGCTACCCCGACCAGCGCCGATGCCGGAGAGTTGCGCACAGCAAGTGGATCGTCGCTCAACGATCACCTCCGGGGGCAGCTCGTGGCGGCCGGTGCCGACGAGGTGCGGACTGCAGCACCGGGCATCGTCGCCGACCTCGTCGAGCGGGCCGCCGGGCCGGTCCTGCTGTGCGCCACCGACGTGGTCGCCCACACTGAGGTGATTCGACTGCTCTGCGTGGCGCCGGCCGATACCACCCGGGCGCTGCTGCTGACCACTGAGGACGGCTCCGGTGCCGGTCGGGCCGCCGCCGTCAGCGCGCTGCGCGGCCGGATCGTCGCCGTCACCACCGACCCAACCGGTGCAGACCCGGTCACTGTCGGTTCGGCCACCGTCGGTGCGGCCGGTGCGGGCCGGCTTCCGCTCTTCGGTGGCGTACTGCGGGTGGGCGTCGATGACCTGTCCGCGTTGGCCACAGCGGCCCGGGCCGGCGCCACCCGGCGACTGCCACCGGGCGCCCACCCGCTGGACGCGATCCTCGCCGAGTTCGTCGCCGACGGTGCCACCGTCGGGGCGTACCCGCTGCGGCACCTGGTGGCCCGGCGGGTGGCCGACCCGGTCGGTCTGTCCGACGCCGAGGCCCGGATCCGTGCCGTCGACCCCGACCGGGCCCGACTGCGCCTCGCGGTCAAGGAACATGACGACCTGTTCGCCACCTACTTTGTAAGCAGCTGGTCACCAATCGTTGCGAAGCTCGCGGCGCGGATCGGGTTGAGCCCGACCGGGGTCACCACGATCTCGGTCGCGTTCGCCGCCGCCGCCGCGCTGCTGTTCGCCGTCGGTGACCGACCGCTGCTGCTGCTCGGTGCGGTCCTGCTCTATCTCGGCTTCGTGCTCGACTGCGTCGACGGCCAGCTGGCCCGCTACACCGGCCGGTTCAGCGCGTTCGGCGGCTGGCTGGACACCATCGCCGACCGGGGCAAGGAGTACCTGGTCTACGCGGGGCTCGGCGTCGGCGTACACCAGGCGGGACTGGCCGGTGGGTGGGCGACCGACGGATGGGTGCTGGCCACCGCCGCGATCGTGTTGCAGACCGTCCGGCACATGACCGACGCCTGGTACGGGGCGCTGCACGACGAAGCTGCCCACCGGCCGGCCACCGGCGCGGCGGTGGGCGGGGTCGGCGGTCGGCTCAGCCAGGCCTCCGACCGGGTGCTCGCCGGGCCGCGCTCGCCGATCTACTGGGCGAAACGGACCATCGTCTTTCCGATCGGCGAGCGGTGGGCACTGATCGCCGCCACCGTGGCGCTGTTCGGCCCGCTGGTCAGCCTGTGGGCCGTGCTCGGCTGGGGGATGCTCGCGGCCATCTGGACGGCGGGCCTGCGGACCCTGCGGGCCCGGTCGATGCGGGTTTCGGTGCTGGCGGCGGCGGACACCGCGACCTACCGCGACGACGGTTTCCTGGCCAGTCGGATCGCCGGTCTGCTGACCGGTCGGTCCCCCGCCGGGCAGCTGCCCCTCGCGGTGACCGCCGCCGGGGCCGCCGCGACCCTGCTGGTCCTGACCGCGACCGGCGTGCTGTCCGGTGCCGGCGCCGTCCTAGTCGGCGCGGCGGCCCTGCTGGCGGCCGGCTCGGCCAGCGCGGCCAGGCCGGCCACCGGCGCGCTCGACTGGCTGGTGCCGGCGGCGCTGCGGGCGGCTGAGCTTCTCTTCGTCGTAGCGGCCGGCGTGGTCGCCGGCGTGCCGGCCGCGGTCACCTACGGACTGCTGCTGATCCTCGCCCTGCACCACTACGATCTCACCGCCCGGCTGGAAAAACGGCTCGACGGACCACCGCTGCGCCGGTGGAGCCTCGGCTGGGACGGCCGAGTACTGCTGCTCGCCGCCGCCGCTGCCGGACCGATGCTGCTCGCTCCCGGGCTGCCCGCGACGGTCGACCCGGTCGCGGTGACCACCGGTGTGGTCGCCGCGTTCGCCGGCTATCTGATGCTGCACTTCCTCGTGACCGCGGTCGTCGATCACCGGCCGCCGGCACCGGATCGAGCAGCGCACCACCGCCCGCCGGGCGCCGTCGCCCGGATTCCGGCACCCCGCCGGTCGCCGGCCATACCGGCTGATCCGGCTCCCTCCCTCCACCCCGCCGGCCGCCCCGCCGGCACGATCGCAGGTGATGACCGATGACGTTGATCAGTATCGTTGTGCCGGTGTACAAGGTGCAGGGCTATCTGCGGGAGTGCCTTGACTCCATCCTCGGGCAGTCGTTCACCGACGTCGAGGTGATCGCGGTCGATGACTGCTCGCCGGACACCTCCGGGCAGATCCTCGCCGAGTACGCCGCCCGCGACCCCCGGCTGACCGTGCTGTCGCTGCCGGCCAACGTCGGTCTGGGCAAGGCCCGAAACGCCGGCCTGGACGCGGCGACCGGCGAATACGTCTGGTTTCTGGACAGCGACGACTGGCTGACCGACGGCGCGCTGCGGGCGGTCGCCAACCGGCTCCGCGACACCACGCCCGACGTGCTGATCGTCGACCACGTACGGGTGTTCTGGAACAACTACCAGGCGGGTAGCGCACTGCGCCAGGCGTTCCCGACCTCGCCCGGTGCCGAGGTGTTCGACGTACGGACCCGACCGGAGACGCTCAAGGTCCTGCACACCGCCTGGAACAAGGTCACCCGCCGGGAGTTCCTGGTCGATCTCGGGCTGCGGTTCGAGGCTGGCTGGTACGAGGACGTGTCGTTCACCTTCCCGCTGCTGGTCGCGGCCGAGCGGATCACCGTACTCGACCGGGCGTGCGTCAACTACCGGCAGCGCCGCACCGGCGCGATCACTCGGACCCGCAGCGCCCGGCACTTCGAGATGTTCGACCACTGGGGCCACACCTTTGACTGGTTGGACGCCCGCGGCCCGCAGGCCGATCCGGTCCGGCCCGAGCTGTTCGGTCTGATGATCTCCCACTATCTGATGGTGCTGGGGCACGGCGGCCGGCTGCCCCGCGAGCTGCACCGGGAGTTCTTCGCCCGGGCACACGCCGACTACCAACGGCGGCTGCCGGCCGGCGGTTACCCCGAGCCGGACGGCGTGGAAGGACTGAAGCGGCGGCTGCTGGCCGCCAATCGGTGGCGTACCTTCGCCGCGTTGCGGGTCGGTCAGCAGGCCCGCAAGAAGCTGCCCTCGGTCTCCCGACGCCTCGGCCGGCCGGTCAAGCGGCGGCTGATCAACTTGGCCCGGGCCGGTCGGCGGGTGTTGCTGCGCGGCTACTACCGGCTGCAGCTGCGGCTGCCGATGGACCAGTCGCTGGCGCTGTACGCCGCGTACTGGTACCGGGGCTACAGCTGCAACCCGGCGGCGATCCACGCCAAGGCGGCGCAGATCGCCCCGCAGATCAAGAGCGTCTGGGTGGTTCGTCGGGACCTGGCGCCGAGCATGCCGGCCGGCGTGCCGTACGTCGTCGCCGGCACCCGGGGCTACTACCGGGCCCTGGCAAGGTCAAAGTGGCTGATCAACAACGTGAACTTCCCCGACTACGTGCGCAAGCGGCCCGGCTCGGTGCACGTGCAGACCCACCACGGCACGCCGGTCAAGGTGATGGGTCTGGACCAGCAGCGGCACCCGATCGGCGCCACCTCGATGAACTTCTCCCTGCTGCTGCGCCGGGTGGACCGGTGGGACTACAGCGTCAGCGCCAACCACTTCTCCACCCAGATGTGGGAGCGCGCCTACCCGGCCGGCTTCGAGTCGCTCGACACCGGCTATCCGCGCAACGACCGGCTGGCGCTGGCCACCGACGCCGAGGTGGCAGCCGCCCGGGAGGCGCTCGGTATCGCTGCCGGCGAGCGGGTGGTGCTCTACCTGCCGACCCACCGCGAACACCAGCCCGGCTGGCGGCCGGACTTCGACGCCGACGCCTTCGCCGAGGTCCTCGGCCCGGACGCCTGGCTGCTGATCCGCAGCCACTACTTCCACGACCGGCAGCGGACCGGCCGGGCGCCCAACGCCCCGGCCAGCGGCCGGGTCCGGGACGTGTCGGCGCACCCGGTGGTCGAGGACCTGTACCTCGCCGCCGACGTGCTGATCACGGACTACTCGTCGGCGATGTTCGACTACGCGATCCTGGACCGACCGATCGTGATCTACGCGCCGGACGCTGCAGCGTACGCGATGGCGCGGGGCGTCTACTTCGACATCACCGCGGAACCTCCGGGAGCGGTCGCCACCACCTTCGGCCACCTGCTGGACGTGTTCCGTACCGGAGCGGTCGACGACGACGCCGCGGCCAAGGCCCGGACCCAGTTCCGGGGGCGGTTCTGCCACCTCGACGACGGGCACGCCGCCGAGCGGGTGGTCCGCCGCGCGTTGCTCGGCGAGCCGGCACCGCCGGCCGCCCGCTGATCCCGGATCGGGGCGGACGGACGGTGGTCGGTCAGCTGTCGGTACCGCGGGACGTCAGTCGCCGTCGACCGGACCGTGCCGTCCGCCATGCCCGGCGGAGCAGGTTCCGGCTCTGTCGGGCACCCATCTCGGACAGCCACTGCGGACTGCGGGCCAGGGTGCCGGCGGTGCCGTCGGTGACGACCAGCGTCGGCCCGGCGGCGTCCGGCGTCAGCCAGAGCACCCGGGCGCCGACCCGGGTCGGACCGGTGCCGAGGGTGCCCCGGCCGCCGCGCTCCGGCCCCGGCGGTACGGCGTACTCGCGGCCGCTGTCCCGGACGACCAGCCGGACCGGGTACCGGCCGGGGGCCAGCTCACCGGCGGCCAGCCGGCAGGACCAGCGCAGATCGTTGCCTTCGCGGGATTCGACGGTGACCGGTTGGCGGAGCAGCCCGTCCCCGACCTCCAGCAGCAGGTCGGAGCGGACCTGACCGGGTTCGCCGTCGATGCCGGCGCAGCGCACCGTGCCCTCGACGGCGACTGTCGGGCCAGCGGCTGCCGGGCCGGTGACCGGCCGACTGCCACGCAGCGCCTTGACACTGACTGTCATCTCGCGGACCCGGAGCAGATCGCGGTAGGTGTCGAAGTCGGGGTGCCCGAGGTACGGCTGGCCGGCGTGCACCCGCAGCGGTCGGCTGGAACGCGGCCGGCGTACGGTCGCGGCGTCCTGCTCGTAGATCGCGACGGCGCGCAACCCGGCCCCGGCGTTGCCGACGAACTCGCTGGCCACATCGATCGGGATGTCCTTGAAGAGGCTGTGTATTCGGGCGGTGAACTCGGCGAGCTGATCGTCGTCGCAGCCGGCCGCCGCCCGCCACGCGTAATGCAGCTGCATGTAGGCGATCCACCGGTACACCGCTTCGCGGTCGTCCGGGCGCAGGTCCCGCACCTCGTCGGCGAGCCGCTCGATGATGGTCAGATGCTGCATGATCCGGGCCGGCTGGCTGCGGGAATCCATCAGCGAGGAATTGTCCCCCCGCTGTCGGTAGAGGTAGCTCAGCCGGGGGGTGAGGATCGTCCGGGGCGATCTGGCCAGCAACGGGATGGTGAACAACACGTCCTCGAACGCGGTGCCCTCGGTGAACGTGACGCCGACCGCGTCGACCAGATCCCGGCGGAAGATCTTGTTGCAGGCCGACGGGTTGCCAACCAGATCCGGGGCGTGCGCGATGTGCTCGACGACCCGTTCACCGATGAGCAGTTCACGACGCCAGGCGGGGTTCGGCCGGGGCGGCAGCCCTTGCATGTCGCCGACGGCGATCGCCGCCTCATGGTGGTCGGCGAGCCCGGTCAGGTGACTGAGCGCGCCGTCCGGGTAGATGTCGTCCGAGTCGAGGAACGCCAGGTAGCGGCCGGTGGCGAGGCGCACGCCATGATTGCGGGCCGCGCCGAGCCCGGCGTTGTCCTGCCGGACGTAGCGCACCGCGGTGGCCTGAGTGGCGTACCGCTGGGCGATCTCGGCTGACCCGTCAGTCGAGCCGTCGTCGACCACGATGACCTCGACCAGGTCCCGACCAGGCTGGCCTTCGATGGATCCGAGCGCTTCCGCGAGCCATTTCTCTGTGTTGTAGACCGGCACGACGACGCTGACCGTCGGAGATGGCACCGCGTTCACCTCACGTCACGACTGGGTAATCTGGGCCGGTGACCCTGATTCGTAGAGTACGTCGCGTGCTGCGCCCGGCCCGGCGGATGGCTGGTCGGCTACAGCGCATGGCCGGCCGGCCAGCGGCGCAACTCTACAGCCCGAACGTTACCGCGAGCGACGTTCGTCTTCTCGTCGGCGTCGCCGAGCGCAGGGGTGATCGTCAGGGCGTAACAGCGGCCCTGCTCCGGCTGGTGCAGCGCGGGGCGGCGAACGAGACCGAGCAGCGGCGGGTCCGGTCCGTCGGCGTCGGCGCCCCGGGCCCGGCCGCCGACCCGCCGCCCGCGGGTCGACCGGCCGGCGACGCGGTCCGGCTCACCCTGCACCGACCCGATCCGGCCGCCCCGATCGAGGCCACCGTCACCGGCCGACCCGCACCGCTTGCGTACTGGCGTCCTGCCTGGTCAGGGCTGCCGTCCGACCTGCGAGACCAGCTCACCACCAGTGTCCTCACCCGACTCGCGGCGACCGGCGGCGTCACCGAGGTACGTGCCGGCGACCCGGCCAGCGCATCCGTCGCCCGAGCGGTCGCCGCCGGCACCGGTGCACGGTACGGTGGGCAGCCGTGATCGTTCCCTGGCGCCGTGGCACCTCCGCCGGACACCTGCTTGACGACGCGCTGAGCGCGCTGACCGCCGCCGACTGGTCCGACACCGGCCGCCCCCCGGTCGCCTGGCTGCACTGGCCGGTCGACAGGGCCAACCCGTACCAGTCGTTGCTGTACAGCCGGTTCGCCGGGCACAACTTGACGCCGATCCGGGTCCGCCGCCTCGACCAACTGGACAAACTGCTGCCCGCGCTGCCCGACGGCGTCGGCCGGGTGCTGCACGTGCACTGGCTCTACGACGTCACCTCCGGTTGCACCACCACCAGCCAGGCCGAGGCAGCGGTCGATGCCTTCGCCAAGCGGCTGGACACCCTGCGCGACCAGGGCGTACGGCTGGTCTGGACGGTGCACAACCTGCTCCCGCACGAGACTGTGCACCGGGCGACCGAAACCCGGCTGCGCCAGGTGATGCTCGCCGCCGCCGATGTGGTGCACCTGATGCACGACAGCCACCTCGACATCCTGCGGGAGACCTTCGGAGCCGAGCCCCGACGCGTGGTGATCGCCCCGCACCCCACCTTCGCCGGCGCCTACCCGGACTGGGTGGACCGGCCCGCCGCCCGCAGCCACCTCGGCATCCCGCTCGGCGTCCGGGTGCTGGTCACCTTCGGGCAGGTCCGGCCGTACAAGGGGCACGGCGACTTCCTCGACGCGCTCGATGTCGCGGTCCGGCTCGACCCACGGCTGCGCTGGCTGGTCGCCGGCAAGGTACGCGAGGAGGCCGGCGGCCCCGACTTCATGCGCCGGGCTGCCGAGCACCCGGCGGTGATCTTCCACCCTGGCTTCGCACCCGACACCGACGTGCAGTACTTTCTGCGGGCGGCCGACGCCGCCGTCTACCCGTACCGGTCGTCGCTGAACTCCGGTGCGCTGGCGCTGACCGCCGGGTTCGGACTGCCGGCGTACGTGTCGACCGGCACCACCGTCGGTGGCCTGCTGCCGGACGCCGCGCTGCGCCGGTTCGACCTGTCCGACCCGGACAAGACCGCCGAGACGATCACCGAGTCCGGCGGTTCCTGGGACCGCGCCGAGCCGGTCCGCGCGGCGGTCCGCGACCACGTCGAAGCCCTGGCCCCGGCCAAGGTCAGCGCCCGGTTCGCGGCTGAGCTGCGGCGGCACCTCGACCCGCTGGCGTGACCGCGTACCTAAGTAGATCGATCGGTCGCTAGTCTTGTCGGCATGTCGAGCCCTGTGCCACCGGCGCCTCCGTCAGGTCCGGACCGTAAGTTGGTCTGGGCCTCCGACGAGGTGCGGGTCAGCATCGCCGAGCAGGTCCTGCCGCTGCGGGACCGGCAGAGCAGGCCAGCGGCGGCCGTCCGGGCGGCGGTCTTCGTCTACGCCTTCACCTGGCTGCCGGCCTTCGTTGTCTTCGCGGTGGCGACGACCGCCGCGCCGGCGTACACCAACCACGCCAGCGTCGCGGCGACTGCCGTCTGGGCACTGCAGTTCACCACCCTGATCGCGGTCTGGGCCGTGGTCGGGGCGGTGACATCGCGGCGGGCCACAGCGGCCGACGGTGCCTATGAAGCCCCACCGGCCCGCCGGGTGCTGGTCCGCGCATCCGGCGGTGCGCTGGTCACCGCCGGATGCGCGGCACTGGTGCTGGCGCTGCACGGACTTTCGATCGGTCAGCTGGCGGTGCCGGTCGGCGTGCTCGTCGTCGTCCTGCATCTGGTGCCCGCACTGGTCGCCCGGCTGCTGCTGCGTCGCCGTCGGCGGGGCGCGGCGGATGCGCCGGACCCGGCGACCTGACTGTCCGTACGATCTGCTGCCCGCCAGTCCTGCCCCGTCAGTCCGGTTCGACGGGCAGCCACAGGTCGCAGGTGGCGGTGCTGAAGTCGGCCGCACGTTCGAGGAAGGCAACCATCGACGGACCCGGCCGCAGCCGCCACGGGTTGGACGGGAACCACTCGGTGGCGGTCGCGGCCCAGGCCGCCTGCAGGGTCTGCGGGTGCGGTCCGGCGGTGCGGAACACCGCCCAGGTGCCGGCCGGCACCTCGACGGAGTTGAGGTCGGCGGGGATGGCCGTGTCCGTGTCGATGGCGACCCCGTGCAGGTAGGTGAGCTCGGTGCCCTCGGTGCTGTCCGGGTCGAGGTCGTGGAGAATCTGCAGCAGTCCGGCCGGCTCGGCGTTGCCGAGCGACTTCAGCCGGGAGTGCTCCTGGGCCGGTAGTGCGGCGATGTGCCGCTGGATGTGCGGGCTGACGCCGTGGTGGATCAGCGGGACCCGGGCCGCGTGTCCGACGAGCCGGAAGGCGGGCCGGTCGATGATTCGGGTGTGCATCGGAGTGTTCCCTTCGACGGTCAGGCGGAACCTGAGCTGTGACTGGGTGCGAAGGGGGCCTCCGCGACGGCGCACGTCACCCGGGCCGACACCGTGTACGGCCCGGAAGGCCCGCCCGAACGCCTCCGTCGAGCCGTACCCGTACCGGACGGCGATGCTCAGCAGATCGTCGTCGCCGCGAACGAGGTCGGCGGCGGCGACGGTCATCCGGCGGCGGCGTACGTACTCCGACAGCGGCATGCCGGCCAGCGACGAGAACATCCGGCGCAGGTGGTACTCGGTCGTGCCGAGCGTGCCGGCCACCGCGTCGACGTCGAACTCCTCGGTCAGGTGCTCTTCGACGAGGTCGACCAGCCGATTGAGTGCCGAGATCACGAAGCCTCCCTTCGCCGTTCAGCCTGGCCGAACCCGCCTCGGCGGCGCCCGACTTCTGCGGCCCGATCCGATCATCCGCGACCGACCCGGCCCGGGGCGCGCCGGTCGGAAGGTCAGCCGATGTTCGGGCTGCGGCGTTCGAGGAGGACGACGTCACGCCAGCGGCCGTGATGGCGGCCGATGCGTTCGCGGGTGCCGATGGTACGGAAACCGCATCCGTGGTGCAGGGCGATGCTGGCGGTGTTCTCGGGGAAGACTCCGGACTGGATGGTCCAGATGCCGGCCTGTTCGGTGGCGGTGATCAACTGCTGGAGCAGTTGCCGGCCGATGCCGCGCCCGCGGGCGTCGGGGTGGACGTAGACGGAGTGCTCGACGACCCCGGCATAGACGCACCGGTCCGAGACAGGGGCGCAGGCGGCCCAGCCGACGACGGTGTGCACTCCGGCGGCGGGGTCGACGGCGACCCAGCGGTGGTCCGGCAGGCGGGTGGCCGTGAAGTTGTCCCAGGAAGGCGGCTCGGTCTCGAAGGTAGCGTTGCCGGTGGCGATGCCGAGCCGGTAGATGTCGAGTACGGCGTTGCGGTGTGCGTCGGTCATCGGGGCGAGGACGAGTGGCGGTGCCTTGTCGGCGGTCAACGGGTGACTCCGGTGGTGGCGATCGGGACGTCGAGTAGCTGGGACAGGGCGGTGAGCCGGGCCGGGACGATCCAGTAGTACACCCAGGTGCCGCGACGCTCGCAGTCGATCAGACCGGCCTCGCGCAGCACCTTGAGGTGGTGCGAGATCGTCGGCCCGGTCAGGGTGAACGCGTCGGTCAGGTCGCAGACGCACACTTCGTCGCCAGCCTGGGACGCGATCAGGGACAGCAGTCTCAGCCGCACCGGGTCGCCGAGGGCCTTGAAGCCGCGGGCCAGGCTGGCGGCTGCGTCGTCGGTCAGCGCCTGGTCGGTCAGCGGGGGGCAGCAGGTCGACGCGTCCGGCACGATCGACAGCTCTTGTCTTGACACTCGTCTAGTTTGACAATTGTCGAGTCAGGTCGCAACCTCGTTGTTTAAATGTTGGTCTAATCAAGTTCGGCGGCGCGGATGTCCCGTGTTCAACTCGCCCTGCGCGTCGCCGACGAGCAGCCGAGCCGGGCCGTCAGCCGGCCACGCTCCGGGGCCGGGGCTCGCGCCACATCGGCCAGATCGGCGGGCCGTCGGGCAGCCGGACCGGTCCGTGCGGTCGGTAGCCGTGCCGGAGGTAGAGGTCCCGGTTGCGGGGCGTGGTCGCCTCCAGGTAACCGGGGGTTCCGTAGCCGTCCAGATGCCGGTGGTGGTGCCGCAGCAGCGCACTGCCCAACCCGCCGCCCTGCCGCCACGGCGCCACCGCCAGGTAGGCCAGATGCCAGTGCGGCTGCCACGGATGGTGCGCCGCCAGGATCCGGCCCAACGCGGCGAAGCGGGGTTGCCACCGTCCGGTCGCGGTGAGCAGTTGCAGCTCGTGATTGCTGACCGTCTGCGGCTCGGTGGGCGTACGCCGCCCGCGCGGGTGCCAGACCGCGACCCCGCTGAACTGGCCGGCGATGTGCACCGTGCCGCCGGCCCGGATGGCGTGATCGAGCTCGATGGTGAACAGCGTCCGGAAGATCTCCGTCCGTGCCTCCAGGTCGCCGACCAGCCACTGCGACACCGGCGCGATCAGGAACGCCTCGGTGAGCAGCGTGGCGGCCTGCGGAAGGTCGTCCACTCCGGCGGTACGGATCGTCACGGCGGCTGGGTGGATCGCGGTCATCAGCGGCCTCCTGCCGGTCGGCGTATCTGCGTGACGGGTTGCCCAGCCGGTGGGCCGGGCAATGCAGGTGACGTCCGTGGGACCGGGCCGGATGGCGTAGCGGCAGGTCAGATGCCCGACACTTGTACTGTCGCTGGTGAGAACTGCAATACGCCGACCGGCGTCGGTGTGACAGCTGGTCCCGTTTGTGGCAGCTGGTAGCCGAGTGTGCTGGAGGCTCGATGGCGACGTTCACGGGATGCCGGACGACCTGGCGGCGGAGGTGCTGCGGCGCGACCGCGACCAGTCCGGCACGCCGTTCGGGCAGCCCTGGCCGCTGCCGGCCTGGCCGGATGTGCCAACCCGGTTCGTCGTCTGCCGCGACGACCGGTTCTTTCCCGCCGGGTTCATCCGTGGCCTGGTCGCGCAGCGGCTCGGCATCACGCCCGACGAGATCGGCGGTGGCCATCTGGCGGCGCTCAACCACCACCGGGAGCTGGCTGACCAGTTGGAGTCGTACCTCCTCGACTGACCCAACCGGATTGCCCGCCGAGCGTGAGCCCGGCGCGCAACCGGACCGGGGGCGTCGCAGACCTACGACGCCCCCGGTCCGGTGCAGTGCCTGTCGGAGCCGGTCAGGGTCGACTCGACCGGGCTTGGGACAGGATCACAGCTCGAGCGACCAGGTGTTGATGTAGCCGGTGTCGCCGCTGAAGATGTCGCGGACCCGCAGCTGCCAGGTCCCGTTGGCGGTCTCCGACGACAGGTTCACCGTGTACGTCTCGATCACGTTGTCGGCTCCGTCGAAGAACGCCCAGCTCTTCAACCGGTAGGAGGAGCCGTCCGGGGCGATCAGGTCGACGATCAGGTCACCCCGGTAGGTGTGCTGGATGTTGACGTCCACCGTCGACGACGACGAGGGGGTGCTGCTGCAGCCGCTGATCGAGATGCTGCTGCTCACCCACGACCCGCTGTCCGGGATCGCCACGTCGGTGCCGTTGGTGCCGGTGCAGCTGCCGCCCGGGCCGATCACCGTGAGGGTGAACGTCGCGGTACGGGTCGCCGAGCTGCCGGTGCCGGTGACGGTGACCGGGTAGCTGTCGCCCGGGGTGCTCGCCGAGGTGCTGACGGTCAGGCTGGCCGAGCCGCCCGAGGTGACGCTCGACGGGCTGAAGCTGGCGGTCGCGCCGCTCGGCAGACCGCTGGCCGAGAAGCTGACCGACTGCGCCGAGCCGGACGTGGTGGCGGTGGAGACGGTCGCCGTCACCGAACCACCCGGCGTGGTCGAGCCGGACGTCGGGCTGACCGACATGGAGAAGTTGTCCGCCGGCGGGGTGCCGTCGTTGACCACGTACAGCAGCCGGTTGGGCGAGCCGCTGCCCGGGTTGCCCACCGCACCCCCCGTCGCGTTGTCGTACAGGTAGTCGCGGACCTCCTGCGGGCTCCAGCCGGGGTTGGCCGAGGCGACCAGGGCCGCCGCGCCGGCCACGTGCGGCGCGGCCATCGAGGTGCCGCTGATGGTGTTCGTCGCGGTGTTGCTGGTGTGCCAGGCCGAGGTGATCGACGACCCGGGAGCGAACACGTCCAGGCAGGTGCCGTAGTTGGAGAAGCTGGACCGCGCGTCGCTGCTGGTGGTGGAGCCGACGGTGATCGCCTCGGTGACCCGGGCCGGGGAGGTGTTGCAGGCGTTCGCGTTGCTGTTGCCCGCCGCCAGGCTGTAGGTGACACCAGCGGCGATCGAGTTGCGCACCGCGGTGTCCAGCGAGGTGTTGGCGCCACCGCCGAGGCTCATGTTGGCCACCGCCGGCATTTCGGCGTTGTCGGTCACCCAGTCCACCCCGGCGATGACGCCGGCGGTGGTGCCGCTGCCGGAGCAGTTCAGCACCCGGACGCCGACCAGGGTGGCACCCTTGGCGACGCCGTACGCGGTGCCGCCGACGGTGCCGGCGACGTGCGTGCCGTGGCCGTTGCAGTCGTCGGCCGACCCGCCGTCGACGGCGTCGAAGCCGCTGACCGCGCGGCCGCCGAAGTCGTTGTGGCTGAACCGGATCCCGGTGTCGATGATGTACGCGTGCACATTGGACGCGGTGTTCGGGTAGGTGTACGAGTCGTTCAGCGGCAGATCGCGCTGGTCGATCCGGTCCAGCCCCCACGACGGCGGGTTCGGCTGGGTGTCGGCGATCCGTACGGTGTGGTTCTGCTCGACGTACTCGACGGCCGGGTGGGCCGCGATCCGGGCCGCCTGCTTCGCGCTGGCGGAGATCTCGAAGCCGCGCAGCGCGGCGGTGTAGGTGCGGGCCACCGTCCGGCCGTGCTGGCCGGCGAGGCTGCGGGCGGTCGCGGCGACCTGTCCCCGGGTGACCGCGCTCTTCTTGAAGACCACGATGTAGCTGTCCGGTACGGCGGTCGGTCCACCGGCGTGCCGGATCGTTCCCTCCGGTTCGGCGGCGGTGACCGGTCCGGTGACTGCCGCCACCATGGCCAGTGCTGTGGCACCGACGATGATGATCCTGCGGGGGAGATTCATCTCCCGTCCTCCCATCAGATCGGCAGGCGTCAGTCCGCTGACGGTGACAGCTGATCAGTGAACGCCGATCTTGCTGAGAGTAATCTGGGTCGACACTGGGAAGTTATATGCCGAAACGTCTATACCATTGGTGCGATGGAACCGGCGAGATCATCGCCCACCTGCGGTGCCGTGCCCGAACAGCGGGCAGTGCCTGGCGGCCCGAAACAAGGAATTTTCATGATCGCCCTTGGGCTGGGGCGGTTGATCGACGCTCAGCGGGAGACCAGCCGACGGCGTACCCCGCGGGCGTACTTGCGGGCGACGAAGACGGTCGCCCGGCCGAGGCTGCGGGCCCCACCGACGGTGACCGTCTGTCCGGCCCGGCGGCCGGCGGGCGGCCCGGCCGTAGCCTGGCCGCCGGCCGCGCCCGACCCGGTCGTGGTCAGGTCGACGACGTCGTACTCGCTGCCGGTCTCCCACCGTTGACCGTGGCTGGCGGCAACAGCCTCGACCAGCGCGCCGTCGGCGGTACCGCCGTGCACCGCCCGGCTGCGGGCCGCGGTGGACCACAACTCGACGGCGTGGGTCGGAGCACCGGCACCGGCCGGCAGCACCCGCAGCAGACCACACCGCCACTTCTCCATCGCCGCGACCAGCGACCCGACGGTCCGCGGACCGACGCCCAGCCGGGGCGGCACCCGGAGCAGGTACGGCGTGGGGAAGGCGGTCACCGGAGCGCTGCTGACCATCCGTACCCGTGGTTCGCTGCGGTACTCGGCGGCCAGCAGCCGCAGGTCGGCTCGGCCACTGTCCGTCCCGCCGCTGTCCGTCCCGGCTGCGGCCCAGTCGCCGACCAGGACCACGTGCAGGTCGCGCTCGTTGCCGCCGAGCAGTCGGTCGACGCAGGACCGGACCACCTGGTACGGCTGGTCGACCGGCACCACGGCGGTCACCAGTGGCACCTGCCAGACCCGGCCGGGACGGCGGCGACGCTCGCGGGGAAACGGCACCAGGTCGGTCAGCTCGGCGTCGGCCCGCCCGGCGGCGACCGGATCCGCCGCGGCGGCCGTCCACAGCGTCGCCGCCGGCTCCGGCACGAACACTGCCCCGGCCTGCGCCAGCCGGTAGGCGACCTCGACGTCGGCGCCCTGGAACTGGTCGGAGCCGGCCTGGTAGCGGTCGCGCTGAAAGGCGTAACCGGTGCCGGCGGCGGCCAGGAAGACGAGATGGTCGGCGGTGCGGAGCTGATGCGTGGTGTCGAGCAGGCGGGCCAGCCCGGGGTCGACCGTACTGCCCGGGAAGAGCTGGCCGAGGGTGCCGGCGCTGGCGTGGGCCACGATCACGTCCGGGTCCGGGGCCCGGCCAGAGAAGATCATCGGTACGGCGACGCTGACCGCCGCCGGACTGGCCTGCTGCCAGCGGGTGAGCGCCGAGACCAGGTCCGGTGCCGGGACCGCCCCGGCCGGAATCCGGACGATGATCTCGCCCTTCGCGGTGCCGACCTCGTCGGCGAAGGCGCTGTCGGCGGCAACGGTGACGATCTGCAACAGCCGGTCAGGGTACCGCTGCTGGCGCAGTGCGGCGACGGTACGGGCAGCGGCCGCCGGGTCGCCACCACCGCCGACCACCAGCACGCTCACCTGGGCGGTGGGCGCCGGGTGACCGGGCTCGACGGGGGCGATCAGCGTCCAGTCGTTGTGTGGTGACGGAGCGGCGGACACGGCACCAGGCAGGGACACGCGTGCAGCGTACCGGAAGCCCGGCCGGTAGCCTCTGCCGTGATGTGGGTCGGGCGTCGCGCGTGTCGGCCCGACGTGGTGCTCCGAGCCGGAACGACAGGGTGGCGCAGGTGGCGGAGAATACGGTGGGCGGCGTCGTGCGCGGCGGGAGTCCCGATCACCGGCGCTGGTGGTGGCGGGTCCGGTTGACCGATCGACCGGACGGCCGCCCGGTGTCCGGGCCGACCACCGGGGCGGCCCGCCGGGCGCTGGTGGACGCCGACTCGGTGGCGGCGCTGCGCCGCCTGCTGGCTGAGCCGGCCGCGGCCACGCCGACCCGCCAGCTGGTGGTCCGGGTACGCCGTTGGCGTCCGCCGACCGCTGGTTGGTCCGGCCGGCTGGGTCCGGTGCCGGGCCTGCGGCGGCACCGGGTGCGGCTGCCGCGCGGTGGCGGCAACGCACGGCTCAGCGTCGACCTGGTCGAGCCGATTCCGCTGCACGATCTGCTCACCGCCGCGTTGGCGGTGCTGGCGCCGGTCCGGCCGTTGCCCCGACCAGCCAGCGCCGACGTCGCGGCGGTCGGGGTGGCGCCCGGCTGGTTGCCGGTCGCCGCCAACCATTCGGTGACCGGGGCGTTGACGACGAACCCCGAGATCCGTGGGTACGACGTGGTGCTCGCCCCGGACGCGGCGACGCTGGCCGCCGCGGCGGACCTGGTCGGGGTGGCGGTGACCGCCAGTGGCACCGGTGCCCGGGTGGCCAACCGGCAGCCGCTGGTGCTGATCGATTCGGCGGTGGCGAATCCGGTCAGCCGGGGCCGCCGGTACGGGCCGACGGAGCCGACCGGGGTGTTGGAGTTCCTGCCCGCCGACCCGGTGCCCGGCTGGCAGGTGCGGCCGGCTGAGTCCGCCCCCGCCGGGTCGGCACCGGCAGCCGGAGCCGGTGCGGTGCCGGTGGCGCGCGGCGGGTTGGCCGGCGTACCGCTGTCCGGTGACCAGTTGGCGGCGATCCGCCGGTTCACCCATCTGATCTGCCCCGACGTGCCGGCGATCGCGCCGGCGGCGGAGGCGACGCTGCTGGCCCAGCTGGCGGCGACCGGTGCCGTGCTGCGGGTGCCGCAACTGCCGCCGGCGGTGGCGGACCGGCTGGCCGAGCCGTTGCTCGCGGTGCTGCGTAGCGGCCTGCCCGGGGTCGGCGCGGATCCGTTGGAGTGGGAGATCCGCAGCGTACGGCAGCGGTCGGCGGCGTTGCGTGGGCACGCCGCCGCGTTTGCCGCCGGTGACGTCACCGCCGACACATTTCCGGCGCTGGCGGCGCCGCCGTCGGTGAGCGCGGTGCTGGTCACCCGGCGTCCCGAGTACCTGCCGGACGTGGTGCGGCAGCTGGCCGGGCAGACCTACCCGGAGTTGGAGATCGTGCTCTGCCTGCATGGCATCGAGTTGACGGCGGACCTGCGGGCGCAGCTGGGCGAGTGCGGCCGGCCGATCCAGATCTTCAGCGCGCCCGCCGGGTTCAGCTTCGGCGAGGTGATGGGCGCGGCGACCGCGCGGGCCCGGGGCAGCCTGGTCACCAAGGTCGACGACGACGACGTGTACGGCCCGGAGCACATCTGGGACCTGGTGCTGGCCCGGGAGTACTCGGGCGCGATGCTGGTCGGCAAGGCAGCCGAGTTCGTGGTGCTGCAGATGCTCGGGGTCACGGTCCGCCGGGCGGCGGTGCCGCCGGAGGCGTACGGCGCCCCGGTGGCCGGCGGCACGATGTTGATGGCGCGCGGAGATCTGGAGGCGGTCGGTGGTTGGCGGCCGGTGCCCCGGTCGGTCGACCGTGGCCTGATGGACCGGGTGCTGCGCGCCGGCGGGCTTATCTACCGCACCCATCCGCTCGGCTACCTGTACGAACGGCGGGCGGCCGGGCACACCTGGGACGCCGGTCTCGACTACTTCCTACGTCGGGGTGGCCAGCAGTGGGACGGGGTGCCCCGGCATCCGGAGTTCGGTACGTCGCCGGTCGGACTACCCGAAGTAACCGCTCGGTAATCTATCCGACCTCTTGGTGATCGAGCTGTTACAATACGAACATGGCACGTTTACCCGATGTGCCAGGGCGATTGCGCTCGTCACAGTCATTCGGGGGCCGGCAACCGATGGCTGGGGAGGTGACGGTGACCACCGTCGCGCTCAAGGATGTATCCAAGGTCTTTGCCGACGGGACCGTCGCCGTCGACAAGGTCAACCTCGACGTCAACGACGGTGAGTTCATGGTGCTCCTCGGCCCGTCCGGCTGCGGCAAGTCGACCGTGCTGCGGATGATCGCCGGGCTGGAGGATCCGAGCAGCGGTGCGGTGCTGCTCGACGGCGAGCTGGCCAACGACATTCCGCCCAGGGACCGCCGGGTCGCGATGGTCTTCCAGGACTTCGCCCTCTATCCGCACATGTCGGTGGGGGACAACATCGCCTTCCCGCTGCGCCTGTCCGGAGTGGAGACGGCGTCCCGGCAGGAGCGGGTGGCGGACGTCGCCAGCGCGCTGGGCATCGGCGACGTGCTCGCCCGCAAGCCCAGTCAGCTATCCGGCGGTCAGCGGCAACGGGTGGCGATGGGGCGGGCCATCGTCCGCCGTCCCGGCCTGTTCCTGATGGACGAACCGCTGTCTAACCTGGATAGTGGGTTGCGGGCCGAGCTGCGGGCGGAGATCTCCGGGCTGGTCCGCGAGCTCGGCGTCAGCACCGTCTACGTCACCCACGACCAGGCCGAGGCGCTCACCATGGCCGACCGGGTGGCGATCATGCGCAAGGGCGTGCTGCAGGACGTCGGCACCCCGACCGAGGTGTACGGCCGGCCGGCCACCCTCTACGTCGCCGCGTTCCTCGGCAGTCCCCGGATGAACCTGCTGGAGGCCTCGGTCTACGTCCATCTCGACCGCTACGTCGCGCTCAACCTGGGCGAACAGACCATCTACCTGCCCTGGACCGATCTGCGGGCCCGGGCCGTGTCGCACTACCACGGGGAACGCATCGTGGTCGGCCTGCGGGCCGAGGCGCTGACCCCGGTGGCCCCCGGCAGCCCGGGCGACGTGCTGCAGGGCCGGATCCGGTTCCTCGAACACCACGGCCACGAGTCGCTGGCCTACCTCGACATCGGGGCTACCGCGATCGTGGTCGACGACCTCGCCGGTACGGCGGTGGAACCGGCCGGTGCCGGTAGCCGGCTGCGCCGGTTCGGCGGCGTGATGCAGCGCCTCACCGGTCGGTCCGTCAGGCGGGCGGACGTCGGAGACCAGTCGGCCGAGTCCGGCCCGGACCGGGAGAGCGTGCTCAGCGATCCGGGGCGGCACCACCGCCGGCCGGCCGAGTTGGCCGTGCGACTGGCCCCGTACCCGGCGGTCACCCCCGGCCATCCGCTGGCCGTCTCGGTCCGGATGGACGCCCTGCACTTCTTCGACGAACGGGGCGACCGGATCGACGTCGGATGGCGGTGAGAGGGCGGCCGGCGATGAGTGACTGACTGGTCACCATGGGCTGGCGCGCCGGTGGAAACCGAGCCGGCCGACCGGAGATCAGGTTAGATTGGCTGCGTGCTCGGTCTACCCGCTCATGTGACCGCCTGCCTGTTCGACCTCGATGGGGTGTTGACTCAGACCGCGAAAGTGCACAACGCGGCGTGGGAGGAGACCTTCAACAACTTCCTCCGCGCCCGCGCCGCCGACACCGGCCAGCCGTTCCATCCGTTCGACCCGGGCGCCGACTACAGCCGCTACGTCGACGGTCGGCCACGGGCCGACGGAGTGCGTTCCTTCCTTGCCTCGCGGGGCGTTGAGCTTCCCGAGGGGTCGGCAGACGACCCCCCGGAGGCCGACACCGTGTACGGCATCGGCACCCGGAAGAACGAGGTGCTGCTGCGACGCATCGCCGAAGACGGGGTGCAGGTCTACGACGGTTCGCTGGCCTACCTTCATGCTGCCCGCTGGGTCGGGCTGCACCGGGCCGTCGTCTCGGCCAGCGCCAACTGCCGGGACGTGCTGATCGCGGCGGGGATTGAGGAGTTGGTCGAGGTGCGGGTAGACGGGGTGATCGCGCGCGAGAAGGGCCTGCGGGGCAAGCCGGAACCGGACACGTTCCTGGCCGCTGCCGCGCAGCTCGGCGTCGAGCCGGGCAACGCTGCGGTGTTCGAGGACGCGCTGGCCGGCGTGACGGCGGCGCGAGCGGGGGAGTTCGGCTGCGTCATCGGTGTCGACCGGGTCGGCATCGGTGACGAACTGCTCGCCAACGGTGCCGACATCGTGGTGAGCGATCTGGGGGAGTTGCTGGTCGGAGCCGAACGGTGATCCGGGAGCGGGCCTACCCGGTGGAGCCATGGCATGTGCGGGAGACCCGGCTCGACTTCGACATCCTGGCCCAGTCGGAGTCGGTCTTCGCCCTCGCGAACGGGCACGTCGGATTCCGCGGCAACCTGGACGAGGGCGAACCGCACGGGCTGCCCGGCACCTATCTGAACTCGTTCTACGAGTTGCGGCCGCTGCCGTACGCCGAAGCCGGCTACGGCTTTCCCGAGTCCGGCCAGACGCTGGTCAACGTCACCAACGGCAAACCGATCCGGCTGCTGATCGACGACGAGCCGTTCGACGTGCGCTACGGCGACCTGCTCTCCCACGAGCGGGTGCTCGACCTGCGGGCCGGTCTGCTGGACCGCCGGCTGGAGTGGCGCTCGCCGGCCGGGCGTACCGCCCGGGTCCGCAGCACCCGGCTGGTGTCGTTCACCCAGCGGGCGGTCGCGGCGATCTGCTTCGAGGTGGAGGCGGTCGACGAGCCGTTGCGCATCATCGTGCAGTCCGAGCTGGTCGCCAACGAGGAGCTGCCGGCACAGAGTAAGGACCCGCGCGTCGCCGCGGTGCTGGAGACGCCGCTGCAGGCCGAGGAGCGGCTGGTGCAGCCCGACGGCGGGCTGCTCATCCACCGGACCAAGGCCAGCGGGCTGCGGATGGCAGCGGCGATGGGGCACGAGATCGACGGGCCCGGCGAGGTGTCGGTCAGCACCGAAGGATTCGACGACTGGGTCCGGACCACCGTCTCCTGCCTGCTGGAGCCGGGGCAGCGGCTGCGGATGGTGAAGCTGCTGACGTACGGCTGGTCCAGCCAGCGCTCGTTGCCGGCGCTGCGCGACCAGGTCGGCGCGGCGTTGGCCGGCGCCCGGATCTCCAGCTGGGAAGGGCTCTGCGCCGAGCAGCGCAAGTACCTCGACGACTTCTGGGACCACTCGGACGTGCGGGTGGACGGCGACCCGGAGATCCAGCAGGCGGTCCGGTTCGGGCTGTTCCATGTGCTGCAGGCCGGTGCCCGCGCCGAGCAGCGGCCGATCGCGGCGAAAGGGCTGACCGGCCCGGGGTACGACGGGCACGCCTTCTGGGACACCGAGATGTTCGTGCTGCCGGTGCTGACCTACACCCAGCCGGGGGCGGTCGCCTCGGTGCTGCGCTGGCGACACTCGACCCTGGACCAGGCGCGGGAGCGGGCCCGGATGCTCGGGCTCAACGGGGCGGCGTTCCCGTGGCGGACCATCCGGGGCCAGGAATGCTCGGCGTACTGGCCGGCCGGTACGGCCGCGTTCCACGTGGCGGCCGACATCGCCGATGCGGTCCGGCGGTACGTGCACGCCACCGGCGACGTCGAGTTCGAGCGGGAGATCGGCCTGGAACTGCTGGTGGAGACCGCTCGGCTGTGGCGTTCGCTGGGTCACCACGACCGGCACGGCCGGTTCCACATCGACGGGGTGACCGGGCCGGACGAGTACACCGCCGTGGTCGACGACAACATCTACACCAACCTGATGGCGCAGCGGAACCTGCTGACCGCTGCCGACTGCGCGCTGCGCTACGCCGACCGGGCCTGGGTGCTCGGCGTCGACGACGAGGAGACCGCGGCCTGGCGGGACGCGGCCCTGTCGATGCACGTTCCGTACGACGACGAGCTGGGCGTGCACCCGCAGTCGGCCGGGTTCACCCGGCACCAGGAGTGGGACTTCGCCGGCACCCCGCAGGACCACTATCCGCTGCTGCTGCACTACCCGTACTTCGACCTGTACCGCAAGCAGGTGGTCAAGCAGGCCGACCTGGCGCTGGCGATGCACTGGCGGGGCGACGCGTTCACCGAGGAGGAGAAGGCACGCAACTTCGCCTACTACGAGCGGCGTACGGTGCGGGACTCGTCGCTGTCCGCGTGCACCCAGTCGGTGATCGCTGCGGAGACCGGGCATCTGGAGCTCGCCCACGACTACATGGGTGAGGCCGCGTTGATGGACCTGCACGACATCAACCGCAACACCCGCGACGGTATCCACGTCGCCGCCTTGGCCGGGGCGTGGCTCGCGCTGGTCGCCGGCTTCGGGGGGATGCGTGACCACGGCGGGGAGCTGGCCTTCGCTCCCCGGCTGCCGCAGCGGATCAACCGGCTGGAGTTCGCCATGATGTGGCGGGGCCTACGGCTGCGGGTGGCTGTCCAGCACGACGAGGTGACCTACTCGCTGCGCGATGTCGATCAGAACGCCACCGTGGACCTGACCCATCACGGCGAACCGATCACGGTGGCTGCGGACAAGCCGGTCATCCGGGCGATCCCGCCGGCCGGCCCGGTCAGTCCGCCGCCGCAGCAGCCGACCGGCCGCTCACCGGTACGCCGGTCGGCGCGTACCGACTGACAACCTACGTCTCGTGCTGACGACCTGCGTCTCGTGCGGTGCCGGGGCCGGCCCCGGCACCGCACGAGGTGAGGTCAGGTCACAGCAGGGACAGATGTACGTGGTTGGTGTGGTCGCTGTTCGGGTCGCCGCCGGCACCGCTGTACGAACTCCAGCCGGTCGTCGGTGACCAGAACTGCCGGTACCAGATGACGTACAGGATGCCGAGCTTGTCGGCGTTGCGGACCAGGAAGGCGGTCAGGTTGTTGCCGTACAGCCGGTCGTCGCCGAAGGCGTCGCCGCCGAACCCCTGCTGCTGAGCGGAGAAGTCGCAGGCCCGTCCCTTGGGGTGCTCGAACGGTCCGCCGGGGCGGAAGCAGGAGACGAAGCGGGTGAAGCCGGCCTTCTTCGCCTCGTTCAGCGCGTGCATGGTGCGCGGCGTGATGCAGCCGCTCGTGGTGGGGTCGTCCAGGCTGCACGACTGGGACGGCCAGGAACCGTCCGAGTTACGCGGAGCCTGGGCGGCGACCGGCGAGGTGGCCGAGACAAACCCGTTGGTGGCGACCGCGCCGACCAGTTGCAGGGCCTTTTCGGCCTCTTTCTTCTGGCGGGACATCGCCTCGAGTTGCTGTTCCTCGCGGGCCACCTCGGCGTCGATCGCGGCGACCGCCCGAGCGGCCTGTTCGCGGGCCTCGTTGAGCTCCCGGATCCGCTTGTTGTCGTGCATGGCGATCATGTCCAGGCCTTCGGCGCGTTCCAGCAACGTGTCCGGATCGGCACTGTTGAGCAGGACCATCACCGGGGTGATCCGACCGAGACGGTACGAGTTGGAGGCGACCTGGCCGATCTGCGGGGTCAGCGCCGCTATCCGCTCCTCGACTTTTTCCAACTCGAGGTTGAGCTTCAACTGGCGTTTGCGGGACTCGTCGACCGCGGCTTTGGCTTCGACGAAGCCCCGGCCGGTCGATTCGAGCACCTCACTGAGCAATGGCGGGGCGCCTTCGTCGTCCGGATCCTGAGCGGCGGCCGGCGACGCTACGACGAAGCCGGCGAGCAGGGCGGCGACGGCGGCGAGGGCCGCGGCCGTCGGAATCCGCCGGCGGAGGGGTGCGGTCATCCTGTTCCTTTCCTTGGCCGCCGACCGAGTTAGCTGACGGGTTCGGGACGGAACGATCCCTACCGCTGGCGCGGATTCACCCCGGTGGAAACGTGGTTCCCCGGCTCACCCCGGAGGGGTGATTGGGCGGCGGTCACCGCCGGCGCCGGTGGGCGCCGCCTGGCGGAGACCGCGGGCAAGCTTACCGGATCGGTCACCGGCATCAACACCTCGACAATCCTGACTGAGCTGGAATAATCCGTTACCAGACAACGACTTTCGGTGATGTCCACTGTCTGCGTTTGTCGGTGTACGACAAGTCGTGGGACGGGCCGGATATCGCTGCGTCGAGGTTAGCGGCTGACTACAGTGCGTATGAGGAAAAGCGGCAAAGTCCTAGCCTCGGACGGATCCTCGGTGAGAGATGACGATTCCCCGGTCGGGCCGCCGGACGCCGACAGCGTGGCGGTGATCGGCCTCGGGCGGTTCGGTGGTCAGGTCGCCCAGTCCCTGCTCCGCCTCGGCCATCACGTGCTGGGCATCGACGAGCACCCCAAACGGGTGCACCGCTGGTCCGAGCGGCTGCCGAGGGTGGTCGAGGCGGACTCGACCGACGACCAGGCGTTGCGCCAGTGCGGCGTCGCCGACTACCCCCGCGCGGTGGTCGGTATCGGCTCGGACGTCGAGGCCAGCATCCTCACCGTGGTGGCGCTGACCGAGCTGGGTGTCCCGGAGATCTGGGCGAAGGCGATCACCGCCAAGCACGGCCGGATCCTCGCCTCGGTCGGTGCGCACCATGTGATTTTTCCGGAGGCGACGATGGGTGACCGGGTGGCCCACCTGCTGGCCAGCCGGATGCTCGACTTCATCGAGTTCGACGACGGGTTCGCCATCGCCAAGGTCTGCGCCCCGCCGGACGCCACCGGTCGGACGTTGGCCGAGTCCCGGCTACGCCAGCGGTACGGCATCACGGTGGTCGGGATCAAGGAGCGGGACCGGCAGCTGCGGTACGCGGAACCTGAGACGTTGATCCCGCCGGACGCGCTGCTGATCGTCGCCGGGGTGACCGCGGCGGTCCAGCAGTTCGGCCGGTGAACATGGGCGTGACCGCCTCATCACACCTTCATTTCGTGAGCTGATCAGCCGCTGCACTTTCGCAAACTCGTGACTCAGGCTACAGTCCCTGCATGGGAGCGCTTCCATCGATGGATGTGCCCCTGCTGAGGTAGTCGACGCGTGGCGCGGCGATGGCGACATCACCGTGTCAACCGCACAGCTCCCGAGGCTGGCGGCGGGCCAAGCCCGGACACCGCCGCCAGCCCGCGCACCACCTGTCGAGAGGAGGTGGAACCAGAGCCACTCGCGTGGCCCGGCTCCCGCGCGTCACGCACGACCTGGACGCCAAACCGCTCGTGCGTGTTTTGCAACTGAATGGTGGGGACGGGGGTTGCCCTCCCCGTCCCCACGCTAGTCCCCGATTGTTACGGCGGAGAATCGCCGACAAGTCGGGACCGCGACGTCGGTCCGTCCGAGAGTGCTGTCCAGCCTGCCGATGCATCGGCAGGCTTCGTTGTGTGTGTGGGCCTCGGAGCGGCGGCTGAGCTGCCGTGCTCGGTCTGCGGCGACGGTCGGACGCAAGCTCGCTCCACCGGCACCGGAGGTTCGATGCTCGTCGATGAGTAGTGGGCAAGCTCACAGTCGGTCGATCCGCTGGTCCGTCCCGGCGTCCGCACCGAAAGCGAGATGCCCATGCCGCAACCGCCACACCACTGCCGCCGGTGGATCCGGCGCGATCCCGACCACCCCCGGCACCCCGACCGTCGCCGGCCAGCCCGAGCCTGCGCCTGACCATGCCGCCCGGCGACGACCAACCACCCACCGCGCCAAGCGCGCTGACCGCCACCACGATCGGCACCGACTCGGTCACCCTGCGGTGGCAGCCGTCCGCCGACAACGTCTACGTCGCCTGGTACGAGGTGCTGCGGGTCAACCCCGACGGCTCCACCACCCCGGTGGCGACCGCCCCGCAACACCCGCCGACCGGACCGACCGCCCGGGTCGGCGCACTGCAACCGCAGACCGCGTACACCTTCGTGGTGCGGGCCCACGACGACGCTGGCAACACCTCACCACCGACCGAGCCACTGACCGTGCGGACCCAGCCACCTGTGGGGCGCCGAACCGGTCGACCTGGTCCCGCCGGACATCACCGTCGCCAACACGACGTGGAACAGCCGGATCCCGGCCGGCGGCAGCGCACAGCTCGGTTTCGTGGTCAGGTACTCGGCGAGCAACCCGCCGCCGACGACCTTCCTGCTCAACGGCGAGCGCTGCGCGTCCTCGGGTTGACCCTCGTCGAAGACGCGCTGGTGACGGCGGCTTGCTAGCCTCGCCCGCATGCGGGTGCTGGTGGTCGAGGACGACCCCGAGGTACGCAGCGCCGTCGTCACCGCGCTGCGCTCCGGCGGATTCGCCGTCGACCAGGCGGCCGACTGGAGCCAGGCCGACCTGAGCATGAGCATCAACGACTACGACTGCCTGGTGCTCGACCGGATCCTTCCGGAAGGCGACTCACTGCACCAGCTCAGCCATCGACGCCGGTCCGGGCTCACCACACCGGCTCTGGTGCTCACCGCGCTGGACAGCGCCGGGGACCGGATCGCCGGCTTCCAGGCCGGTGTCGACGACTACGTGGTGAAGCCCTTCGTCACGGCCGAACTCGTCCTGCGGGTCCGGGCGCTCTGCCGACGCCGCGGCGCCACCACCCCGCCGCTGCTGCGGGTGGCGGATCTGGAGGTCGACGCCGCCCGTCGGGAGGTGCGCCGGGCCGGCGTCCTGCTGACGCTCACCCGCAAGGAGTTCGCCGTACTGGAGATGCTGCTGGTCCGGCGTCCGGCGGTGGTCAGCCGAAGCGACCTGTTCGAACACTGTTGGGACGAGCTCGCCGACCCCAGCTCGAACGTGGTGGACGCAGTGGTCGCCCAGCTGCGCCGCAAGCTCGGCGAGCCGCAGTTGATTCACACCGTACGCGGGGTCGGCTACCGGGTCGGCGGGGCGCCGTCGTGACCGCCGGCCGAACTGGCGGGGCGCCGCCGTGAACCGCCGCGACCGGCGGGGTGGCAAGCCGCTGCAGACCGCCGACCGGCTGCGCAACCTGCGGATCCGGATCACGCTGCTGGTGATGGCGATCAACGTGGTCGGCCTGGCCGGAATGGGCGCCGTCGCGCTGCTGGTCGACGGGCGGCAGCGGGACGAGGTGGTCGCCGCCGAGCTGCGGCGTACCGCCAGCACCGCCGCCGCCCTGCTCTACTACGAGTCCGGGGCGCTGCAGCTCGACAAACTGTTCGACAACGCGGTCGCCAACGGCACCACCGCCGTCTACGTGTACGAGGCCGGTCGGGCCGACCTCAGCCTGGTCTTCGCGTACCCGGCCCGGCTGCCGGTCGTCCCGCCGGACAACCTGCTGGCACCGGCCCGGACGGTCTGGACCTCCGGCACCGAGCTCGCCGGCGGAGTCGGCGACACCGCCGGTACCCCCACCCCGCTGCTCGCCGTACCGTTCCAGCACGCCGTCACCGGGGCGGTGGCCGGCGCCGTCGTCGTGCTCGGCGACACCGGGCCGGCCGAGACCGCCAACCAGCGGCTGGCCCTGGCCCTGGTCGCCGGCGGCGTCAGCTTCACCGCGCTGGCCGGCGCCGGCGGTTACCTGCTCGCCCGCCGCGGCACCGAGCCCATCGCCGACGCCCTCAACCAGCAGGAACGGTTCGTTGCCGACGCCGCGCACGAGCTGCGCACCCCGTTGACCGTGATCCGTGCCGTCTCCGAGACCGCGCTGGCCGAGCCGCAGCGCCGCCCGGCGGCGCTGCGCCAGGTGGTGCGCTCCGCCGACCGGCTCGCCGACTCGGTCTCCGTCCTGCTCACCCGGGCCCAGCTCGTCGCCGGCCTGCGTGACCTGCGCCGGGAGCCGTTCCGCCTGGACCAACTGGCCGAGGAGGTGCTGACCGACACCGTCGTCGCGCCGCACCGGGCGGTGCCGGTCACCGAGGCCGTGGTGGCGTACGGCGACCCGGCGCTGGTCCGGATCGCACTGCGCAACCTGATTCAGAACGCGGTCCAGCACGGTCGGGCCGCCGACCAGCCGGCCGAGATCCGGCTCGAGGTCACCGCCGGACCGCCGACCGTCCGGGTACGTGACCGCGGCACCGGGCTCAGCGAAGCTGTCGCCGCCGCGCCCGAGCAGCGGTTCCGCAGCGGCACCGAGGACGGCACCGGGCTCGGGCTGGCCATCGCCAGCTGGGTGGCGCAGCTGCACGGCGGGCAGCTGCGGCTGGTCAACGCCGAAGGCGGCGGTGCTGAGGCCCGGCTGCGGCTGCCCGGCGGTCAGGGCGGGTAGGACGGCATGCCCGAGCGGACCGGTCAGCGTTCCGGGACCACCCCGATCAGGGCACGTAGACCGCGGTGTCGCCGTCGGGGCGGATCGCGAACCAGATGCCCGACTGGCCGTGACCGTTCGCGTCGCCGGGCATCCGGTCACCGGCGTACCCGTACAGCGGCCAGCCGGCCAGGCTCAGCTGCCGGCTCCCGTCGGACCGGTCGAAGCAGCCGACCAGCTGCCGGTCGATCCCCTCCACCCGTACCTCGCTCTCGCAGGGTGCCGGCAGCCAGGATTGCCGGCACTGTCCCTCGCAGGCCGACCAGGTCGGTGCCGCGGTGTCCCGGTCGGAGCGGTACAGCACGAACCCCTGCGCGTCGATGACGATCTCGTCCAGCGTCTGGGAATCGACCGCGTACAGCGCGGTGCCGGTCGCGGTGGACGACGGCGCGGCGGAAACATCCGCCGGGGCCCCCGCCCCGGGATCGCTGCACCCGGTGAGGACCAACCCGGTGAGGACCAACCCGGTGAGGGTCAGCACCGCACCCAGGATCAACCGTCTCATCAAAACCTCACGCTCCTACCAGCAGGATAGGCGGGTCCGACCGGGTACAGGAGGTGGACGTGCGTACGTTGCTGCGGCCGACGGCGATGTTCGGCCTGCTGTCGGTGCTGACCGGATGCGTCTCGGCCGGTGGCGAGCAGGCGGCACCGGCCAGCGCCTGCGGCAGCCGCATCGCGGTCCTCGGACCGCTCTCCGGCGACTCGGCCGACCTCGGCGGCAACGTCCGTGACGGTGCCCGACTGGCCTTCGACCAGTACCGGGCGGAGCATCCGGACTGCCCGGTGGAGCTGATCGAGTTCGATTCGCAGGGCGACCCGAAGCAGGCCCCCGCCCTGGCCCAGCAGATCGTTGACGACGCCCGCATCATCGGGGTGGTCGGTCCGGGCTTCTCCGGCGAGGCCGAAGCGGCACTGCCGATCCTCGACCAGGGCGGCGTCGCCACGATCACCACCTCGGCGACCCGGACCGAACTCAGCGAACGAGGCTGGTCCACCTTTCACCGGCTGGTCGGCAACGACGCCGCGCAGGGGCGTGCCGCCGGTCAGTACATCGACCAGGCACTGGGCGGCACGGCGGTGTTCGTCGTCGACGACGGCGGGGCGTACGGCCAAGGGCTGGCCGACCAGGTGGCCGCCAGACTCGGCGCCAAGGTGGTGCAGCGGGCGACGGTCGCCGCCGGAGCGACCGACTTCAGCGCGGTCGTCGGGCAGATCCGTTCAGCCGACGCAGACGTGGTCTTCTACGGCGGCTACTACGCGGAAGCCGGTCGGCTGCGCCGCCAGCTCCGCGCGGCCGACGTCCCGGCGACCTTCGTCGCCGGTGACGGGGCGAAGGCGGACGGCTTTCTCCGCGAGGCCGGCGACGATGCCGAGACCGCAGTGGTGATCACCTGCCCCTGCCTGCCGCCGGAGCGGGCCGGCGCCGAGTTTCCGCAGCGCTACCGGGAACGCTTCGGGGTGGAGCCGGGCACCAACTCCGCTGAGTCGTACGACGCGGCGACGGTGTTCCTCGCCGGGATCCAGGCCGGACACGGTGGCCGGACCGCGATGGCCGCGTTCGTCGACGACTACGACGAGCCCGGGGTCACCACCCGGATCGCCTGGACCGGCACCGGTGAGCTGGTGGCGTCGTCGGTGGTGGTCTGGGCGTTCCGCGTCCAGCAGGGCCGGTTCGTGGCGGAGCGGTCCATCCCGACAAGTTGACCTGCGCGCCCCTGGCGGGCGCGCGTGAACGTGGCAGAGGAGTTCAGTTATGACCCTACCGACCACGGCTGGCAGTAGTGGTGCCGACGACACCGGCGCCGGGGCGGACAACCGGCCCGGTGGAGGCACCGAGAAGGTACTGCGTGCCGTCGCGGCCGGCCCGCTCGGCGCGTACCCGCTGCTGGAGGCCGCGTTCTGCTGGAACGAACGGCGGCCGGTCGGCTGGCGCCGACTGGGGCCGGCGTCGGCCACTGCGGACCGGCAGCTACCGGTGGCACAGACCGAGCAGCCCGCGGCCGCGGCCCGGACCGCCCGCCTGCTGTCCACGATCACCTGGTCGGTGACCAGCCCGGTCGGCGCATGCACCTCGCTGACCAGGGTCGATGTGTCCTCGGACGGGTACCACCGGGTGTTGCGGGCGCTGGCCGGCGCGTGGCGCGACGGTCGGCGGATGCTCGGCAGCCCCGGGCTGGCGGCCGCGCACTACCCCGCTGCGCTGGCCGTCTGGCGGATGGCCGCGCTGCTGGCTCCGGCGGACCGGACCGCCGGGGTGCTCGCCATCTCGGTGAGCACCCCGGCTGCGGCGCTGCTGCGAAGTGCCGCACCGGCGTTGGCGCTGCCGCACACGGTCGTCGAGCGCAGCGGGCGCAGCACCGTGATCCGGGTGGACCGCCCGACGCTGTTCCGCCGGCTGCTGACCGAGATCGACCCGGCCGTCGCCGGTCCGAGCGACGGCACGCCCGCCGGACGGCAGCTGGTGGCGGTCGGACGCCGGCTGCCGTCCGGATCGATGCGCCGGCTGGCAGCCGCCGGTTGACCGGACTATCGGCCCGGTCGGCCGAGTCCGCAGCCGGTCAGCAGGTCAGCTGGCTGCGGCGGGGCCGGCCCGGCGGCGTGGCCGGCGGGTCAGCCCGAAGCCGACCACGCCACCGACGGCGGCCAGTACGCCACCGGCCACCGTCCAGAACCACCGACTCGTCAGGCCGGGCAACCAGTCGCTGAACCAGCCGGCAACACTGTCCCACCAGGACTGTTCGCTGACCTGACCGGTGGCGTCCGCCGGGTCGGTGTCGCCGGTCGCGCTGGTGAGCACCGCCCCCTGCCGTACGGTCGGCGTCAGCGGCGCCTCCAGCCGGCCGCCCTCCGGGCTGGTGTCGTCCGAGATATCGACGCTCACCCGTAGCTCGACCTGCACCGGCAGACCGAGGTCCTGCTCCGGCAGGTCGGTGACGGAGAGCCGGACGTAGTAGGTGCCGGGTAGCGGATCGGCGGACCACGGCTCCGCCCAGGCTCGGACCTGCCGCAGTGCGCAGCCCGCCCGTACCTGCCGGTCAGTGGCGGATCCGACGGGTGACTGCATGCCCGCGGTGCACGGCTGGCGGCGGCGCAGCCCGTCGAACACGTCGATGGTCCAGGTCGACGCGCCGCTGCGCGCCGCCGCATCGGCGAGGGTCACGGTCGCCGCGATCGAGCTGGTCTGGCCGGCCTGGGCCGGGAACGACCAGTACAGGTACTCACCGGTCGCGGCCGAGACCCGGACCGGCTGGTCGATGTGGACCGCCGCAGCGGTGAGGAACGACGTTCCGGCCTTGGTGAGGGTGGCCTCCGCCGGTGCCGGGGTGGGGCCTTCGGCCGCCGCCGGGGTCGCGACAAGGAGGACGGCGGCGCCAGCGGTGCCGACGGCCAGGCCGGCGCGGGTCAGCCGGAATGTACGACGGGTCAACTCAGCTCTCCTTCCAGACGGTGGTCCACCAGCGGGTCAGCCAGCCGGCGAGGACTCCGGTGACCAGCCCGGCGAGGCTCAGCACGACCAGCAGCAGCCAGCCACGGCCGAGACCCGGGCTGTCCGGGGTGGGGGAGGCGGCGACCAGATCGACGGTGAGCTCGATCGGCATGCCAGGGGCGTCACCGGCCCCGCCAGCGGCGGCGAACGAGTTGCTGACCACCAGGCAGACCTCGGCGGGCGGTGGCTCCGTGCCGGCGGCCGTCGACGCGGCGGCGGAGACGGTTCCGGACGGCGTACCGGCCGGGTCAGAAGTTCCACCGGTGTCGTCGGTCTGGCCGGTGCCGTCGGCGCGGTCGGTGTCGCCGTCCGGGCCGGTGTCGTCGGTCCGGTCGGTGTCCGGGCCGGCGGACCATCGCAGGCCGGTGGAGAGTACGTCGGTCCGGCCGCTGCCGGCGTCGGTACCCCGGACCAGCTCGCGGCCGTTGGGATGGACGGCCCGGAGCAGGATCCCGTAGTCCCGGTTCACCGGGCGGTCCAACGCGATGCTCACCGAGGCGCGCAGCTCCTGGTCCGCCCGGATCGGTACGCGGTACCAGCGGTGCTCCTCGAAACGTTCCCGGTCGGTGTAGACACCTGCCGCGAGCAGCGGCGCCGCCGTGCAGTCGGTACTGCCGGTGACCAGCTCCGGGGTCCGGGTGTAGGTGTCCTGGGCCCGGTCGACCAGCTGGTTGATCCGGTCGGCGAGCTGGTCGGCGCTCTGCGCGGTGGTGTACGTGCCGCCGGTGGCCCCGGCGATGCAGACCAGCTGCTGGCGGACCTTGTCGTCGAGGGTGAGGCCGAGCGTGTCGACGATCAGCCGGGTGCCCTGGGCGGCGAGTTCCCGGGCGACGTCACACGGGTCGGGCGGGGCGCAGGTGTCCTCGCCGTCGGTGATCAGGACGATGCGTCGGGCGGTCTCACCGGAGCCGAGATCCTTGGCCGCCTCCCGCAGCGCCAGCCCGATCGGGGTGAAGCCGGTAGGCCGCAGACTGGCGATCGCGGCCTTCGCCTGGTCGCGGTCGACCGGCCCGACCGGTACGATCTGCTGGGTGTCCTGGCAGCCGAGGGCCTTGTCGTCGCCGGGGTAGGTGGCCCCGAGGACCCGGATGCCGAGGTCGGTGCCCGCCGGCACGGCGTCGACGACCTCGTTGAACGCGCGCTGGGCGACGGCCATCCGGGTCTGGCCGTTCATGTCGGGCTCTCGCATCGAGCCGCTGACGTCCAGGACCAGCTGCATCCGCAGGTTCTCGGTGGTCTCGTCGGCACCGGCGGGCGGGGTTCCGGGCAGGATGATGACGCCCAATAGTCCGATCAGGACAACCTGGGCGGTACGTCGGATGGTCACCGGGCGATCTTAGTGATCCTCCAATGTGCCCTCCGCAGTGGCAGGGTGCGGCCCGGTGCGTCCGACCGGCCGTCACGCGTACCGGCTCAGTCGCGGTGTGGGGTCTCGAACAGTTCAGTGACCATCTTGGCGTAGTCGCGGGCCATGTCGCCGAACTGGTAGCTGCGGGCGGCGGCCCGGGCAGCCAGCTCCACGTGCCTGCCGCGCAGCCCGGTCGAGGCCAGCAGGGCGTCGGTCAGCCCGTCGCGGGCCGCCGGGTCGAAGCCGATGGTGTACGCCGGATCGAGCAGTGCGGTCAACGCACCCAGCCTTGGCGCCACCACCGGGCGGCCGAACGAGACCGCCAGATGGAAGCTGCCCGAGTTGAGCACCGTGCGGTACGGCAGCACCACCGTGTCCGCCGCCTTGAAGTAGAACTGGACCTCCTCGTCCGGGACCGGATCGAACATCGCGGTGATCCGGGGGTCACGGTCGCAGCGTTCGGCCAGCCCGTCGCGCGGGTCGAGCCGTTTCGGCGCCCCCGCGACGATCAGCCGCAGCCGGGGGTCCTGCTCGCCGGCCGCGGTGAACGCGTCGAGCAGTTCGCTGACCCCCTTGTACGGTCGGATCCCACCGAAGAACAGCAGGACGTGGTCGTCGGCGGCGTACCCGAACCGGCGACGGGCCGCGAGCCGGCTCACCGAGTCGGGATACACCCCGAGGTAGCTGCTGTGCCGGACGATCCGGACCTTCTCCGGCGGCAACGGATAGTGTGGCGTGGTCGCCGCCACCGTCTCCGGGCAGAGCAGGTGCACGACGTCGGCCTCGGCGGCGAGGTACCGGGCCAGTTCCTTCTCCACCTCCGGGTACTTCCACTCGTGCGGGAAGACGTTGTGGATGGTCCAGATCAGCCGGCCGCCCCGCCGCCGTAGGTCGGCGATCCGGTTCTGGAACTCGGCCAGCCGCGTCGCCGCCTGCTGGTCGTCGGTGGCCGGGTGCACGATTGGATCGGTCCAGTGCACGTGCAGGACGTAGTTGTCCAGCCGACCGGCGGCCAGGTGCGGGGCGGCGGAGTCCCGGACGGCGTCGGCGACCGGGAACCACCGCACCCCGACGTCGGGTAGACCCGACATCAGCAGCTGCTGGTACGGATTGTCCACGTAGTAGGGGTACGCGCCGACGAACCGGCTGTAGGCCCGGCGCGGCTGCGGGTCCAGGCCGTCGATCACCGCGTGCAGGTCCGCCGCCCGGCGGGCGAACGAGTGCCGTTCGCGTACCACCGCGGACAGCTGGCCGGCCAGCGCGACGGTGCCGGCGGGGTCGCCGGTCAGCCGGGCGATCAGGTCGCCCAGGCTGGCCGCGTCGCTGTACGTGGGAAGCTCCGCCAGCCCGAGTTCGGCGAGCCCGATCCGACAGTTCGTCAGGGGCAGCGCGCCCGCCGCCAGGCTCTCCAGCAGCCGCGAGTTGACGTTGCCGTACGGCCGGGTGGTGTGGTTGAGGTCGTCGAGCACCAGCAGCGCCCGCCGGTACAGGCCCGGCAGGTTGAAATAGCTGGTCGGGCCGCCGGCGTACCGGGAGAAGTACGAGTTCAGCCCGCGCTTCTCGCCGAAGACGACGAACGGGAAGGTGATGTCCACCCCGCGCAGGCACTGGTACAGGTGCCGCTCCCGGCCCCACGAGTTGACCGTCGTCACCGCTCCACCGCGGACCTGGTCGGCACCGGGCAGGGTGAACAGCTCGGTGTCCACCCCGAGCGGCAGCAACCCGACGGGCCCGTCGTAGTGCTCGCGCAGCCGGCTGACCGAGGCGGAGGAGGAGGCGACCACCGTGTCGAACAGGGCGAGGTGCGGATGCTCTCGCCAGCGGTCGGTCTCGTTGCGGACCCAGGCGACGATCCGGCAGCGGTCCGGCACGGTCAGCGGGTCGAACGTCGGGATCATGGCGAGCGCCACGTCGGTCTCCGGTGGCAGCTCCGCCCAGCGCTCCGCCGGCAGGTACGCGACCTCGTAGCCGTGCCGCTGCAGGTAGCGGCCGATCCCGACGGCGACGTAGAGGTCGCCACGGCCGGCGTCCAGGTCGACGGTGGAGACGCAGAACGCCACCCGCACCGCGTCCGAGCGGTGAAACCGGTCCTTTGCGCAGGCCCGCCGGTAGGCGTCGCACAGCACCGGATCAGCGGTCAGCCCGTGGAACTGGGCCGGCACGTTGGTGGCCGGCGCCCCTCGGCCGTCCGAGCTGTCGGCGCTGGCACCGGTGCCGGCCGTGGCGCGTCGGTTGGTCGACCGGCTCCGTCGGCGTTTGACGGCCCGCAGGCCCTCGTTCGGCCGGAACACGTACCGGACCATCTTTCCGGCCCGGTACGTGTTGCTGTTGGTCATCTTGTTGATCCGGGTCTGCAGCCTCGTGGCCGTCTCCTGCAGCTCCTTGACCTTCTGCTGAGAGTCCTTGAGCTTCGCCTGGAACTGCGTCCGTTCCTGCTCGGCCCGGCGCAGCGTCTCACGGGCCTGCAGCGCGTCGAGTCGTTCCTGGCCGACCAGGTCCTGGGCGAGGCGGAACTGCTCGTCCAGTTGCCGGTGCCGGTGCTGCAGGTCGTCGAGTTGCGCGGTCAGCCGCTCGTTGACGGCCAGCGCGTCGAGGTGGGCCGAATGCTCGGCGGTGAGCCGCTGCTCGGCGAGGCTGATCCGGACCGCCTCGGTGGACGGCCGGCACTCCACGACGTACTGGTAGGTTTCGGCCTCCGCACCGAGTTGGGCCACCATCCGGCGCAGTTCGGCGCTGATCTCGAAGGCGCGGGCGCGGTGCGGAGTCTGCTCGGCGGACCGGATCGTCCGGTGTGTCGCGCTGACCAGGAACCCGTTCGACTCCAGCAGCGTCTGCATGCTGGTCCGGGTGAAGAAGCGCAGGTGGGTCGAGTCCAGCAGGCCCGTCCTGGTGTACTCGAAGTTGCCCGTCATCAACTCGATGATGATCGACTCGTGCGCCATGTTCGGGAAGCTGACGACCAGCAGACCGTCCGGAGCGAGGATCTTGTCGTCCCGCAGTGCGCGCAGGACGGAACCCGGTTCGATCAGATGCTCCAGCACGTCGGCGAGGATCACCACGTCGTACTCGCGGCCGGCCAGCGCACCGGGCCAGTCCGGTTCCCGCAGGTCGACGACCATCGTCTCCTGTACGCCGCCGGCCCGGGCCTCGGCGAGCGCCTCGGTGTCGACGTCGGCGCAGGTGACGGTACGTCCCGCGACGGTGGCGAGCATGCCGGAGACGATGCCCGGCCCCGAGCCCAGATCGAGCACCCGGGGACCGCCGCTCGCCGCCAGCCGGTAGACGGCGGCGGCGGTGTTGTTGGTGTCCTCCGGCTCGAAGCTGTAGGAGTATCTGCTCATTGCCGTCTCCGCGGGTGCGCCGTGGGCCTCGTCGGCCGGGCGGTGCGTAGTGGGGGCGCAGGGGGTGGCTGAACAGCAACTTTACTGGATCAACGGGGTGACTGGCGGCGAAGCGACAGCAACCACGTCAAGTCCGGTTACCGGGCCGACCCGGCCCGGTTAGCGAACCGCCCGTCTGCGGCTAGCCCGAGACGAGTGCGTCGATGTCGTCGCGGCGGCCGAGTCGACCGTCCCGGCCGTCGGCGAGAGCCAGTTCGACGAGCTTTTCGTAGCCGCCGCGCAACTGCGGGGCGTGGGTGTCGACCTGCCGGAGCCAACAGGTGACGAACGCCTCGAGCTCCGACTCGATCTCGCTCAGCGGGGCGGTGAAGAACCGCTTGCTGAAGTGCATCCGGTTGCGGCACATGTAGTAGACGTAGTACGGCGGCGGGTACCTGCCGGCCGACCGCTTGTAGTGCCACACCCGGGAGTAGGGCGCGAGGACGGTGCGCCAGCCGGCCTGCTGGGCTCGCAGGCAGTAGTCGGTCTCCTCGTAGTAGAGGAAGTAGTCCTCGGAGAGCAGACCGATCTGGCGGAGCGTCTCCCGCCGGATCAGGAAACACGCGCCGGTGACGTAGTCGACGTCGCGCACCGCTCCGTCCGGCACGGACGGATCGAACACCCCGGCGTCGGCGTGGTACGTGGACCCGTGGCCCTTGATCACGCCGCCGTTGAACAGGATGCGGGCCGGGTGTCCGCCGTCGAGGATGCGGCTGCCGACGATCCCGGCGTCCGGATGCTCCTCGGCGGTGCGCAGCAGGCGGGTCAACGTCTCCGCGCTGACGACCGCATCCGGGTTGAGCAGCCAGACGAACTCGGCGGACGACGTCAGAGCGGCCCGGATCCCGATGTTGCAGCCGGCGGCGAAGCCGACGTTGTCGCCGGCCGAGACGACCTCCACGGCCGGATCCAGCAGGTCGGTGAGATCGGGCCCGTGGTGCTCCCGTTCGGTGTTGTCGACGACGATCACCCGCTGGTCGGCGGTGTCACTGGCCTGCAGCGAGGTGAGGCAACGGACAGTGTCGTCGTAGTGCCGGTAGTTGACTACGACGGTTGCTACCCGCGGCCCGATTCGCACCGGTGACCTCCCGAACGGCAGGCGTCCGCAGCCGGTCCGTCCACCCGGGCCGAGGCTATCAGCTCGGCCGCCGGGTGTACGGCGGACCGCGCGGAGCCGGTCCGCCGTACACCGCTTGGTCATCGCCAGGTGTCGGTGAGGGTCGTCGCGTCGCCGGCCGGGGTGGCACTGCGGTTGCCGCCCGACTCCCAGTCGACAGTGCCGTCCGGTGCCCGCTTGACGTACTTGTACTCGAAGGACTCACCGGCCGGCAGCGCGACGCTGCCCGACCAGACCGGGTAGTCGTCCGCAGCGAGGGCGACCGCCCGGGTCGGGTCCCACGAGCCCAGCGCCGGGACCGAGCCGACGACCAGGACGTCCTGGCCGTACCAGGTGGTCGCGGTGACGTCGAAGGTGACCGCGACGGTGCCCGGCTGCTCTCCGCCGGAGCCGGGCTGGCCCCAGGTGGCGGTGAGCGGGGTGCCGCCGACGCCGCTGCGGTTGGCGCCAGCTTCCCACTCGACCGCGCCGTTCGACGCCACCTTGACCAGTTTCCACTCGAACGCCGTACCGTCCGGGACGTCGACGGAGCCGGTCCAGGTCGGGTAGCTGGCCGCGTCGGTGCCCAGCGGTGCCGCGTCGGCCGGGTTCCAGGAGCCGAGTTCGGGCAGCGAGCCGACCACCCGTACCTGCTGGCCGGGCGTGGTCTGCACGGTCACCGTTACCGGGGTGCCGTCGCCCGGGGGCGGATCGACCGGGCCGCAGCCGGCTGGGTCGGTGCAGTCGAGCCGCGCCGCGACGTGCAGTGCCACCGCCCGGTTCGCCGGGATGTCGGCGTGGAAGCCGCCGTCGGTGACGGCGATCGTGCCACCGGTGCAGGTGCCACTGTCCGCCCGGTAGGTGCCCCGGGCCACGTTGCAGTACCAGCCGTCCGGCAGGCTGGTGGTGAAGCTGCGGCTCCAGGTGCTGCCGGTCGCGTTGAACGCGGCGTACCCGCGGTCGGCGCGGGCGAAGCCGAGCCGGCCGTTGCCGTCGGTGAGCACGGCGCTGATGCCGGCGCCGGCGGTGGCGTTGCGGAAGCCGACCATCCCGGCGACCTGCTCGTCGCGGTGCTCACAGATCCACTCTGCGCTGGCGCAGTCGGTCGGCAGCGTGGTGCCGTCGCCGGTGCTCGGCGGCCCCTGGGCGACCACTGGGCCGAAGGCATAGCTGGACATCAACTGGGGGGTCCCGTACGGGTGGGCGAGCATGAACGCGTCGGCCAGGTAGTAGCGGTCGCCGTCCTGGTAGGTGAGCGTCGGGGTGGCCCGCTGGGTGTCGTGGTTGTCGATGAAGACGACGGCCCGGTCGCCGGTCAGCCCGCCGTAGTGCGGCACGCTGGCCAGCTGGGCGATGGTGCCGTCGCGGAAGGCCGCGGAGACCGCCCGCTGGTAGTCGAAGTTGGTGACCTTGCCGTACGGCGCGTATGCGGTGTACGGGATGGTGCCGTCGCCGTACACCTCGTGGAACAGGTCGGGTCGGCCGCCGAAGCCGGGCACGTCGTCGAGTCGGGAGATGATGTCCGCCAGGTGGGCTTCCTGGACGTGTTTTGCGGCGTCCACCCGGAACCCGGCGACGCCGAGCGCGATCACCGAGTTCATGTACTTGGCGATCTTGCGGCGTACCTCCGGATCGGCGGTGTTGAGGTCGGCCAGGTCGAGCAGTTCGCAGTCCTGCACCTCGGTCTTGCTGCCCCAGTTGCTGATGGTGCGGTAGCAGGGGCCGAAGTCGGCGTAGCCGTAGCTGTCGCCGGAGCCGTCGCCGAACAGGTCCGGGTAGCCGTACTTGCTGTAGACGGTGCCGGCGCTGCCCGGCCCGCTGCCGACCGATCCGGTGCCGCTCATGTGGTTGAGCACCATGTCGACGTAGATCTTCACGCCCTGGTCGCGGCAGCGTTCGACCATGTCGACGAAGTCGGCCCGGTCGCCACGCCGGGTCTGGTCGATCCGGTACGAGACCGGCTGGTAGTCCTGCCACCAGGGGTAGCTGGCACCTTCGGCGCTGGGCAGCAGCACATGCTCCTGCGGCGGGGATACCTGGACCCCGCCCCAGCCGTCCGGGCCGAGTGTTGCCTCGCACTCCTCGGCGATGGAGTTCCACCGCCACTGGAACAGGTGCACGATCGCGTCGCCGTTGCCGACGGCGGTGGCGGTCGCCTCGGCGGTCGTGACCGGGGCCGCTGCCGGGTCTGTGGCGAGGGCCGCTGCGGGGGTAGTGGCGGTGGCGGGCGCGGGCAGGGTGACGGCCAACGGGATTCCGATGACGGCCGCCACGGCGGCGGCCATCGGTCTGGACACGGTCGATCCGGGTACGGACATCAGCGCTCCAATGCTGGTGACGGCTTGCCTGCGAGGAGGCACAGGTCAGGGCTCTGAAAGAACCTGCAAGGATCGCAAGTACTTTCAGCCATGTGGTGAGGGTAACAATCAGACGTCTCGCTGTGAACAGCTTGTTTCGGCCGCCAGGCTGGGGTGCTCCGAGCTGTGCCCGCCGACAGGGCCGCAAGAACTGACATCCTCTTGCAGCAGGATCTGTCGCTCTGGGGATCCGGGCTGGGGTCAGCCTGCGGTCCGCGGAGCCCGCTCCCGGCCACCGCCGGTCGGCCGGCCGGCGGCCCCGACCGCCTCACTGACCGCCGCCACCACCGCCGGGTCGGCGTCCGGACGGGACAGCAGGATGAACTCCACCTCGCCCAGCGGCGGCAGATCGGCCGGGGCCACCGGGGTCAGGCCGACCGGCACCAACCGGGCCGAGTGCGGCAGCAGGCCGAGACCGGCGCGGGCGGCGGCCACCAGCCCGCCGAGGCTGCCGCTGGTGCAGGCGATCCGCCACGGCTGACCGGCGGACGAGAGCGCGGCGAGCGCCTGCGCCCGGGAGATGCTCGGCGGCGGGTAGACCACCAGCGGCACCGGTTCCCCGGCGGTGCGCCGTGGCGGTGTGGGCTGATCCGCCGCGCCCAGCCAGACCAGCCGGTCACGCCAGACCAGAGTGCCCCGGGACTGACCCGCCAGGCGTTTGGCGAAGACCAGGTCGAGTGCCCGGGCGTCCAGCAACTGGTGCAGTGTGCCGCTCAGCGCCACGGTCAGCTCGACGTCGACCAGCGGGTTGCGGCGGCGGAAGGTCTGCAGCACGTCCGGCAGGTAGCTGGAGATCAGGTCCTCGGAGACGCCGAGGCGCAGCTTGCCGCGTACCACCGTGGTGCTGAAATGCCGGCGGGCCCGGTCGTGCGCGTCGAGAATGTCCCGGGCGAAGCTGATCATCGCTTCGCCGTCCACCGTCAGCTGCACGGTGTGCGTGTCGCGCAGCAGCAACGGCCGTCCGGCCGCCTCCTCCAACCGCCGCACGTGCGCGCTGACCGTGGACTGCCGCAGACCGAGCCGCTCGGCGGCTCGGGTGAAGCTCAGCAACTGGCTCACCGCCAGGAAGCTGCGCAGCTGGACAGGCTCGTACACGACCTGCATGCTATCGCGTTACGCGATGACAGTCAGTGCGGTGATCAGCTTTCCCGCTGATCGGCCAGCCGCTCAGAATGGGTGGACCAACCCCTTGTCCACCTGGAGCACCCGGATGCGCTGGCCCCGCTGGCTGATCATCGACCCGTTCATCGCGATGCTGTTCGCCGTCGTGGCGCTCGCCGCGCTGCTCCCGGTCCGCGGCACCGCCGCCTCGGTCGCCGGTGTCGTCGCCAGCGTCGGCATCGCCCTGCTGTTCTTCCTGCACGGGGCCAGGATCGCCCCGGCGGCGGCGCTCGCCGGCGCCCGACACTGGCGCCTGCACACCGTGGTGCTGAGCACCACCTTCGTGGTCTTCCCGCTGCTCGGTCTGGCCGTTGCGCTGATCAGCCCGCAACTGCTGCCGGCCGAGCTCTACCAGGGGGTCCTCTTCCTCTGCGTGGTCCCCTCGACGGTGCAGTCGTCGATCGCGTTCACCTCGATCGCCCGGGGCAACGTGCCGGCCGCCGTGTTCAGCGCGTCGTTCTCCAACATCGCCGGGGTCGCGCTCACCCCACTGCTCGCCGTGCTGCTCATGCAGAACACCGGTGACCTGCGGCTGACCGCAGGTTCGATCGGCTCGATCGTCGGGCAGCTGCTGCTACCGTTCGTCGCGGGTCAGCTGTCCCGGCGGTGGACCGCTGACTGGATCGGCCGACACAAGAGCCTGACCTCGGTGGTCGACCGGGGCTCGATCCTGCTGGTGGTCTACACCGCGTTCAGCGCCGGTGTGGTCGCCGGGATCTGGCAGCAGATCGCCGTCAGTCAGCTGCTGGTTCTCGGCGCCACCGTCGGTGCCCTGCTGGCGGTGGTGATGGGGCTGCTGTTCGGCGTCACCCGGCTGCTCGGCTTCGACCACGCCGACCGGGCCGCGACGGTCTTCTGCGGCGCCAAGAAGAGCCTGGCCACCGGGTTGCCGATGGCGGCCGTGCTGTTCAGTCCGCAACTGCTCGGCCTGCTGGTCCTACCGCTGATGATCTTCCACCAGATCCAGCTGATCGTCTGCGCGGCCCTGGCCCGGTGGTGGTCGCACCGGGCACCAACGGTCCGTCCGTCAGGCGAGACGACCCGGGTGTAGGTGTGGTCGGCCGACGGTGGGTCGGGCCGGTCAGCGGACGACGACCGAGTCGAGCTGCTCGGCGCCGTACCGCTCGATGTACCGCTCCAAGGTGTCGTCGCGCACCGCGGTCCAGAAGCCGACACCCTGATAAGGGTCCAGCCACATCACCCACTGGTCGCCGACGTACCCGGTGTCCGCCACCGGGGCGGTGACGAACCGGACGTCGTTGCGGATCTTGCGCAGGTCGAAGGCGAGCTGCCGGAGTTTGTCGTTGGTCAGGCCGTCGTCGACGGTGACGGTCGCGGTGATTGCGTCGAGCAGCGCGCCGAGCTGTCGCGGGCTGGTCAGGGTGTCCCGGTCGAGGGTCTCGTCGAGCAGCGCGCGCAGGTAGTTCTGGTGGCGGCGCATCCGGTCGAAGTCGCCCTCCGGCAGGCCGTGGCGCTGGCGAACGTACTGGACGGCCTGCTCGCCGTTGAGCCGTTGCAGTCCTGCGGGCCAGGTCGACTGCAGGCTCGGTCCGGGCGTCCCGGCCGGGATATCCACGGTCACCCCACCGACCGCGTCGGTCAGGTCCTGCAGCCCGACGAGGTCGATCAGGGCGACGTGGTCGATGCGCAGCCCGGTCACGTTCTCGACCGTCTGTACGGCGAGGCTGGCACCACCGAGCGCGTACGCAGAATTGATCTTGAGGTTGCCGTGCCCGGGGACCGGCACCCACGAGTCGCGGGGGATGGAGACGACGTACGCCCGCTCCCGGTCGGCGGTGATCCGGACCACCATCAGCGAGTCGGTCCGGCCGTACGGCCCGGCGGGGGAGTCCGCGCCGGTGGCGCTGGAGGCGAGGCTGTCGATGCCGGCGAGCAGCACGGTCAGCCCTTCCGGCGTCGGTGCCGGCCGCTGGTCGGCCGGGATCGTGGCGAACGGGTCGGGGATCCGCTTGATCTCGCCGAGGTAGTAGTGACTGACGACGGCCACCCCGGCCACCCCGGCGAGGGCGGCGACCACCAGGCCGGTGATGCCGAGCAGGGCGATGCGGCGCAGCCGGCGACGGCCGTGCCGGGCCGGTGGCCGCCGGTGCCGGCCGGTGCCGGCGCCCGATCGGGTCAACGTCACCGGGCTGGTCGCTGAGACCCCCGGCTGCCGGTCGGACCGCTGCGGCTGGTCCGCGGTCGTGGCCCACTGGCCGTACGCCTGGTCGGTGGTGGCCCATTGGTCGTGCTGCTGGTCGATGGTCCACTGGTGTGACTCGGCCCAGTCGTCGTCCGCCGTGGCGGGGCGGTGCTGGCCCTGGTCGTGCGCGGGCGCATCAACCCAGTTCTCCCGGGCCGGTGCCGGATTGTCCTGATCGTCAGGTCGCCCGGTCATGTGATCACCTCTGGCTCGATCGCTGAGAGACCCAGGCTAACCAGACATTACGGATCTATAACGCCAATCGGCTAAAATCAAGACGAGACTCGGGCTGGCCGGCGTCGTCGGGTGAACCGGATCGACAACTCGGCACCCGGCACAGCCAACTCGGTTTAGCGTCACAATATGTCAGCAATAGTCGGTATTGTCGGTGAGGCCGGCGGTCGCAGCCAGAGTGCCGACCAACTCGCCCTGGCCTGCACCCCGCACGACCTTCAGCGGACCGGTCGCTACCTGGACGACCGGGCGGCGATCGTCGCCCGCTGGTCCGACGAGGACCGGGCCGTGGCCCGGTCGCCGCGCTACCCGGGTCGGTCGCCGTACTACACGGCCACGACGGACGCGGTCGCGGTCAGCTGCACCGCCCAACCCGACCTGCTCGACCTGTATCGTCGGCACGAAACGGCGGCCGTCACCAGGCTGACCGGCGACTTCGCGATCGCGGTCTGGGACCGCGACCGGAACCAGCTGATACTGGCGGCCGACCGGACCGGCGAGCGGACGCTGTACTGGCGGCTCAGCGGCGGCCAGTTGATCTTCGCCTCGCAGCTGCGGGCGTTGCTGGCCGATCCATGTACCGGCCAGGAGCTCGACCCGGTCGCACTGCACCACTACCTGACCTACCGGTACGTCCCCGCGCCGTGGACGATCTACGCCGGCATTCGCAAGCTTCCCCCGGGCACATCGCTGATCTGGGCGGACGGGCGGGTCACCACCCGTCGCTACTGGACACTCGACGCCGCTGCCGGGCCGTCGGCACCCGGTATCGACCAGGCCGCCGAACAGCTACGCGAACGGCTGGTCGACGCCGTGCGCTCCCGGCTGCCGGCCACCGGGTCGCCGCAGGTGCTGCTCTCCGGCGGGATCGGCGCCACCCTGGTCGCGGCCGCCGTGACCCGCAGCACCAGCGTCAGGGCGCACACCTGCTCGGTCGGGTTCGGCGACCCCCGGCTCGACCAGCGGGCGGCGGCGCGAGGCGTCGCCCGGGCGCTCGGCACCGAGCACCAGGAGTATCGGGTGACCGGGCTCGACCCGGCCGTACCGCAGCAGATCGCCGGCCTGTTCGAGGAACCGTTCGCCAGCCCGGCCGCGATCCCCGCCTACCTGGTCGCCCGGTACGCCGGGGTGCGGCGGGCGGAGGCGTTCTGCGGCCTCGGCGGTGCCCTGCTGTACGGCGGGTTCCCGCACCACCTGCTGCTCGGCTGGCTCAACGGCTGGCCGCAGCGGCCGGCCGGACTGCCCGGGTTGCAGCGGGCCGGGGCCGCGCTGGTGCGGCGGAGCACGGCCGGAACCCCGGTGCGTCGGCTCGGCCGGCTGCTGGAGGTCGCCGGCTGCCCACCACCGACCCGGTACGCACGGATCGTCGCCGAGTGCAGCGCCGAGCAGAAGAACGCCCTCTACGGGGCGCGGCTGCGTGACGAACTCGCCAACGTGGACAGCGGTTTGCTGGCTGAGGCGGCCTACCTCGCCTCGTCAGGGGACTCCCAGGCGACCCGGATGACCGACGCGGACCTGCACGGATACCTGCCGGGCGACGTACTCGCCCGGTGGTCGACCGTGTCGGCCGGCGCGGGACTACGGCTGCAGGCGCCGTTGCTCGACCACCGACTGCTCGAGTGGGTGGCCGGCCTGCCGGCATCGTGGAAGGTGCCGGGGCGGCGGCGGAACCTGGCGCGGCGGGCGGCGGCCGGCTGGTTGCCGGGCCGGGCGGTCACGTCCGAGCCGGTGGACGCCCGGCCACCGCTGGCCAGCTGGCTGCGGGCCGAGCTGCGCGAACTCGCCGGGGACCTGCTCACCGACCGGACCTTCCAGGACCGTGGCCTGTTCCAGCCGGCTGCGGTCCGCCGGCTGCTCGACGAGCACCAGGCCGGGGTGGACCACGCCGGCGAGATCTACACGGTGCTTCAACTCGAACTCTGGCTGCGGCACCGGCCGGGGTCGGTGAGAGACCCCGCACTTGCTGGTCAGCGCGACATGACCTTGGAAGAATCGGGGTACGGCACAACTGGCGCCGGAGGTTGTCCGGCGGCGGCATCGCCAACCGGAGACCTTCGGTAACCGTGCCGGAACGGATAGTGTGATCATCATCGACGCGCCGGTCAACCAGGACCGGCGTCGCTGTACCTGCTGCATGTACGTGGAGGTGGAGTTCTCTACATGACCGACCCGACCCCCACCAAGGCCTCCGGATCCGGCGACAAGTCCGGATCGAGCAAAAAGTCGGACTCAACCAGGCCGCCGGAGTCCCGGCGTCCGTTCCAGCTCTCCTCCTGGGCGGAAGCCAAGTTCATCGGCGACGTGCTCCGCACCGAGACCGTCGGCGGCGGGCTGCTGCTGCTCGGCGCGGTCATCGCGCTGATCTGGGCCAACTCCCCGTGGGGCGACGCCTACACGGACCTGGGCCAGTTCGTGCCCTGGCCCGGCGGGGCACCGCTGCACCTGGACGTCGACCTGGCGCACTGGGCGGCGGACGGCCTGCTGGCGATCTTCTTCTTCGTGGTCGGTCTGGAACTCAAACGCGAATTCGTCGCCGGTGAACTGCGCAGCCCACGCCGGGCCGCGCTGCCGGTGATCGCCGCGGTCGGCGGCATGGCCATGCCGGCGCTCATCTACGTACTGATCAACCTGAACACCGGCGACAGCGCGCTGCGCGGCTGGGCGATCCCCACCGCCACCGACATCGCGTTCGCCCTCGCCGTGCTCGCCGTCATCGGCTCCCACCTGCCGCAGGGCCTGCGCGCCTTCCTGCTCACCCTGGCCGTCGTCGACGATCTGCTGGCGATCACCATCATCGCGTTCTTCTACACCGAACAGGTCAACTTCCTGGCACTGGCCGGTTCCCTGCTACCGCTGCTCGCCTTCGCGCTGCTGCTGCGGTTCGGCAGGACCTGGTGGTGGGCGCTGATCCCGCTGGCCGCCATCACCTGGACGCTGATGCACGCCTCCGGCGTACACGCCACCATCGCCGGCGTACTGCTCGGCTTCATGGTGCCGGTGCTGCCCCGCAAGGGCGAGCAGCACGGCCTGGCCGAGCACTTCGAACACCGGTGGCGGCCGGTCTCCGCCGGCTTCGCCGTGCCGGTCTTCGCCTTCTTCGCCGCCGGGGTGTCGCTGCGTGACGGCGGCATCGGCTCGGTGCTGACCGATCCGGTGGCGATCGGGGTGATCGCCGGTCTGGTCCTCGGCAAGACGATCGGCATCCTGGGCGCCACCGGGCTGATGACCCGCTTCACCCGCGCCGACCTGGGCGGGCTGAAATGGGTCGACCTGCTCGGGGTGTCGCTGCTGGCCGGCATCGGGTTCACCGTCTCGCTGCTGATCGGCGAGTTGGCGTTCGGCGCCGGCAGCGACCGCGACGCCTTTGTCAAAGCGGCCGTCCTGATCGGCTCGCTGACCGCGGCGATGCTCGCCGCCATCGTCCTCAGCCGGCGCAACAAGGTCTACCGGCGGATCTCCGAACAGGAACGGCAGGACCGCGACGGCGACGGAATCCCGGACATCTACCAGCAGCTGCCGCAACCGACACCGGACGACGACCGCCGCTGACCCGGAGTGCCCCGGCGGCGACCCCGCAACCTGGTCGTACCCCCTGGTCCTGCTCCTAGTCGAGGGACAGGTCCAGCAGCGACCGGAGTGCGGGGCCGCCGCCGTCCAGGGTGATCCGGCGGGTCAGCCGCACCGACTCCAACATCCGGCGGTCGTGGGTGACCAGCAGCAAGGTGCCGGTGAACGACGCCAGCGCCGACTCCAACTGCTCGATCGCCGGCAGATCCAGATGGTTCGTCGGCTCGTCGAGGACCAGCAGATTCACCCCGCGCGCCTGCAGCAACGCCAACGCCGTGCGGGTCCGCTCGCCCGGTGAGAGGGTGGCCGCCGGCCGCAGCACGTGGTCGGCCCGCAGCCCGAACTTCGCCAGCACCGTACGGGCCTCGGCGGGGGCCAGGTCGGCCGCCGCCCGGAACGTGTCCAGCACCGGCTCGTCGCGCAGGAACAGCTGGCGGGCCTGGTCGATCTCGCCGACCACCACCCCGGGGCCGAGCCACGACTCGCCCGAGGCCAGTGACAGCCGCCCAAGCAACGCACCGAGCAGCGTCGACTTGCCGGACCCGTTCGGCCCGGTGATCGCCACCCGGTCCGCCCAGTCGATCTGCAGATCCACCGGGCCGAGGGTGAACCCGCCCCGGCGTACCACCGCCCGGCGCAGCACCGCGACCACCGCGCCGGCCCGGGGCGCGGCGGCGATCTCCATCCGCAGCTCCCACTCCTTGCGCGGCTCCTCGACGACCTCCAGCCGCTCGATCATCCGCTCGGTCTGCCGCGCCTTCGCCGCCTGCTTCTCCGCGGCCTCGGTCCGGGCGTTGGTGGTCAACTTGTCGCTGTCGTTGGCCTTGCGGCGGGCGTTGCGGACCCCCTTGTCCGTCCAGGCCCGCTGGGTGCGGGCGCGGGCCTGCAGCCCGGCCCGGGTGTCGGCGTACTCCTCGTACGCCGCCCGGGCCTGCCGGCGGGCCACCTCCCGCTCGGCCAGGTACGCCTCGTACCCGCCGCCGTAGTGGTTGACCTGCTGCTGGGCCAGGTCCAGCTCGACCACCCGGTTCACCGTACGGGCCAGGAACTCCCGGTCGTGCGACACCAGCACGGCACCGGCGCGCAGCCCGGTGACGAACTGCTCCAGCCGGGCCAGCCCGGCCAGGTCCAGATCGTTGGTCGGCTCGTCGAGCAGCACCACGTCGTAGCGGCTGAGCAGCAGCGACGCGAGCTGGGCGCGGGCCGCCTGGCCGCCGGAGAGCGCCGTCGTCGGCTGGTCCAACGTCACCGTCAGACCCAGGTCGGCGACCACCTGCTCGGCGCGTTCGGCCAGGTCGGCGCCGCCGAGATCCAGCCAGCGTTCCAGCGCCACCGCATAGGTGTCGTCGGCGCCGGGCTGCCCGGCGGCCAGCGCCTCGGCGGCGGCGTCCATCGCCTGCTGCGCCGCCGCCACCCCGGTCCGGCGGGCCAGGTAGTCGCGTACCGACTCACCCGGCCGGCGCTGCGGCTCCTGCGGCAGCAGCCCGACGGTGGCGGTCGGCGGGTTGCGGGTGACCGCGCCCGACTCGGGTGCCGCCACCCCGGCCAGGATCCGCAGCAGCGTCGACTTGCCGGCACCGTTCGCGCCGACCAACCCGATCACGTCGCCGGGCGCGACGACGAGGTCCAGCCCGGTGAAGAGCTGCCGGTCACCGTGCCCGGCGGACAGGTCTCTGGCGATCAATGTGGCGCTCATGGCCCGGCGATCGTAGCCGCCGACCGGCACACTGTGCTGATGATTTCCACGCTGGCGATCGACTGTGGCGGCGGCGGCATCAAGGCGTCCGTACTCGACGAGGCCGGCACCATGCGGGCCCGGCCGCTGCGGGTGCCGACCCCGTACCCGCTGCCGCCGAAACGGTTCGTCGACACCCTGCGCGGGTTGAGTGACCAGCTGCCGGCGGCCGACCGGGTCACCGTCGGGATGCCCGGCATGATCCGGCACGGGGTGGTGGTCGCCACCCCGCACTATGTGACGAAGGCCGGTCCGCGGACCAGGGTCGACCCGGGACTGTTCGCCGAATGGTCCGGCTTCGATGCCCGTGCGGCGCTCGGCGCCGCCTTCGACCTGCCGGTGCTGGTGCTCAACGACGCCGAGGTGCACGGTGCCGGGGTGGTCGCCGGCGCCGGCTGCGAACTGGTCCTCACCCTCGGCACCGGGCTCGGCTGCGCGCTGTTCGACGGCGGCCGGCTCGCCCCGCACCTGGAGCTGTCCCAGGCGCCGGTGCGCTGGGGGCAGAGCTACGACACCTACGTCGGCGAGCACGAACGCCGCCGGCTCGGCGACGCGTTCTGGTCCCGGCGGGTACGCGGCGTCGTCGACGGTCTGCGACCAGTGTTCTGTTGGGACCGGCTCTACCTCGGCGGCGGCAACTCGCGGCTGATCCGTCCCGAGCAGGTGGCCCGGATGGGCGACGACGTGGTGGTGGTGCCGAACACGGCCGGCATCGTCGGCGGCGTACGGGCCTGGACGCTGATCCGACCCTGAACCCGGTCCGACCGCGTGACCGGTCCGATCCCTGAAACCATTCCGACCCTGACTGGTCTGTGCCGGATCGTCCCGAAGCTGGCTGGGTGGCCGGCGGATGTCCGGTCCGGGAACAGTCGCATTCCGCCGGTGGTTGTGCCAGCGTCAAGGGTGTCGGTGATCGCGACCGGGAAGGTGGGGCGGCCATGGATCTGTTGGAGGAGTACCGCCGGGCGAACCTGTACTTCGAGTCCGGCGACCCGTCCGGGGCGGCCCGGCTGCTGGAGCCGATCATCGCCGCCGAGCCCGACAACTCGGCGGTCCGCCAGCTGCTGGCCCGCTCCTACTTCAAGTCGGCGCAGCTCGGCCGGGCCGAGGAGCAGTTGCGCGAGCTGATCGACCGCGACCCGAGTGACCACTACGCCCATCACGTGCTGGGTCGTACCCTGGAACGGCTCGGTCGGCCGTCGCAGGCGCTGCGGCACCTGCGGCTCGCCGCTGCCATGCGTTCCGAGCATTCGGACTACCTGGCCGCGCTGCGCCGGGTCGAGGCGAAGGTCAACGGAAGGGTGTCGTGAAGATCAAACTGGACCTGCACGACATCTACAACCGTGGCCAGGACATCGACCGGGCGCTGCGGGGCGTCATCGACGAGGCGGTGGCCAAGAAGGCCACCCTCGTCGAGATCATCCCTGGCAAGGGCTCCGGCCAGCTGAAGAAGCGGGTGCTGCGGTTCCTCGACCAGAAGGACGTCAAGCAGCTCTACCACCGGGTGGAGAAGGACTCGAAGAACTTCGGCCGACTGTTCGTCCATTTTCGATGGAAGTGACTCCATCGCTGCGCTGGTAGCGACTCCGCCGCTGCGTTGGTAGCGACGCGGCCACCTAGCGCGGGCTGAGGGCCGCCATCGCCCGGTCGACGTGGTCGGCGAGTGAGTGCTCGGTCGTGGACGCCAGCCAGGCGTGCTGCGCCGCGACCAGGCAGCCGAAGGCTGCAGCGGCGAGTGCTCCCGGCGTCGGGTCGTCGGCGGCGTACGGGGCGCCGGCCGCCGCCGCCCGCTCCCGCAGCACCGCGACGACGGCGTGCTGCATGCTCTGCAGCTTGCGCAGGTAGACGGCGAGCAGCGCGGGCGTTTCCAGGATCACCCGCTGGACGGGCTTGCTGACCTGCTGCTGGCCCGCCAAACGCGTCAACTCCCAGGCGTACGACCCTGATCTTGCCCGCCGGCTGTGGGAGCGTTCGGAGCAGCTGCTCGGCTGACCGGCGTCGCCACTGCCGACCGCGTCGCCGTATCCCGGCCGGTCGCGGCCTGCCGGGTCGACCAGGCCGACAGCGCGGCGACCGGATCGTCGGCGAAGAACCGGATCGTCCGTACGTGTGCGATGCGGCCCAACGGGCGGACCACCCGCAGCGGCTCGGCCAGCTCGACCACCAGGTTGGTCTGCGCGATCGCCGACACGATGAGCACGTCACCGTCGACCCGGATGGTGCCCTGCTCGTTGTAGTTGCGCACCAGCCGGACCTCGGTGACCAGCCGACGGGGCACCCGGACGTCCAGGAACGCGGCGTTGCGGACCCGGATCTCGTCGGGCCCGATCACATGCGGTCGGGTCACGGTCGCGGCGATCACCGCCAGAGCGATCAGTACGCCGTACGCGTCGATCAGCAGAATCGCGTGCCGTAGCGGGTCCGGGGCGCCGATCGCCCGCAGCAGGATCTCCACCGCGACCAGCTCCACGATCGACACCACCAGGAACATCACCATCGTCGACGCCACCGCCCCGGCGTAGGGCACCGCCGTCGCCGACTCCGGTACGCCGTGGCGGCGACGGCGTACCCACAGCCAGAGGCTGACCATGCCGGCGGCTTCGAACCCGACCAGCCGGCGCAGCACCACCCCGAGCCGTCGCGCAGTCATCGTCGGCCTCGTAACCGGGCGACCAGCAGCCGGAACACCTCGGCCTGGGCGGGGGAGAACTCGCGGGTGATCGCGGTCAGCCACTGGACGCCGTCCGCGTCGCCGGCGTTCGTGGCGATCGCGTCGGTCATCTCGGCCGGCAGGAAGCCTTCCAGGTCGGCGGCGAGCGACGCCACCCGCGCGTCGGCCGGGTCCGCGTCGGCGATCTCGTCGAGCCGTCGGTAGAACTCCTGCGTACGGGCCAGCGTCGCCGGCTCGGTCAGCGGCTGGAACAGCGCGCTGAACTCACCCCGCTGCTCCGGCCCGACCCCGGTGTCCAGCAGCGCCAGCATCTCCCGGTCCAGGGCGGCGAACGCGGAGCCGTCGGTCGGCAGCTGCCGCAGCACCGCCGCCATCGGCTCGGAGACCGTGGCATCGGCGTCCAGCTCGTCGAGGTTCTCACCTGCAGCCAGCAGCGCGGCGAGCCGTTGCCGTTGCTCGGCGATCGCCGTCTGCTGGCGGGCCAGGTCGGCGTCCAGCTCGGTGAGCACCTCGCGCAGCTCCCGGCCCTGGTCGTCGGCGAGCACGTCACGGATCTCGTCGAGCGAGAGCCCCAGCTCGGTCAACCGGCGTACCCGGGCCAGCGCGACCGCATCCCGTAGCCGGTACTCCCGGTAGCCGTTGGACAGCCGCTCCGGCTCAGGCAGCAACCCGAAATGGTGGTAGTGGCGCACGGTCCGGGTGGAGACCCCGACCAGCGCGGCGAGCTCGCCGATCCGCATGCCACCAGTAAAAACGTTGCCGTTACGACAAGGTCAAGCTTGCCGTGGCGGCCTCGCAGACTGTCAGGCGTCCTGGAGTTCTCGGAGGTGGTGGTCGACCGCCTGGAACCGTGGCCAGTCCGGCGTGTGACAGCCGACGGCGTGCAGCGCGGTACGGATGTCCATCAGCAGCCTGCTGGCAGCGAACTCGAAGCTGGTGGCCTCGGTCGACGTGGCGATGTCCACGATCCGGTCAGTGAGCTTCGCAGCGATCTGGACCTCGACGTCCAGAGAATCCAATTGCTCCTGGACCGCATCGATGAATTCTTCGAACTGCTCATCGGTGCCATGGGGGGTGCTGACGAAGGTCATCTGGACCGCGAGACGGAACTCTTTCACGTTGCCTCCCAGCACGTCGCCCGACGAAGCTGAGCCCTCATGTCTCGCAAGTAGTTCGGATTAGAGGGCGTCGTTGACATCGTCTTCATGCACTTACAGGGATTCGGGCACTTCAACTTGAAGTGCTTGTTCCCTCCTCCGGTGACGGACCAGCCATCCTTCTCGACCTCCTTGAGGAGTTCCTCGTACTCGCCGCCGAGCCTGTGACGAGGGCGTGACACTGTGAGTTCTCCTCGTGTTCGAGGGTACCTTGGATTGCTGCCGCTACGGCAGAGGTCTTTCGTTGGGTTGATCCTCTCGTCAGTATCGATGTTCAGCGCGCGGGCCGGGTCGGACATATAACTCATTTGACGCACTGTCGGTTATGAGACAGTCACCGAAAGCTACTTCTGGCGAATGTTGCCGGCCGGTCGGCTACGGCCACCAGCGCAGTGTCGACGAACATGATGACGGGGTGTGGCGTCGTTGCCGCCGCGACGAGGTCAAGCAACGATCGTCAACGTGATGGGCCCGGTGCTGCGCTGTCGAGGGCGATGGTCACGACCTTGCGCACCGCCGGTCCGTCCGGCGGTTCGGTCTCCCGGTCAGCGAAGAGCAGATGTCCGGTCCCTACCAGCATCGGCGCGAGCGCGTCGATGTCGGCGTCGACCGCGATCCGGCCGAGGTCCCGCTCGGCGGCCAGGTAGGACGCGATCATGGTTGTGGCGTCGGAGAGGATCGGCAGTCGGGGGTCCGGTCTGGCTTGCCGCAACCGTCCGCGCAGCTCGTCGCGGGAGACGATGAGACTGATCAGGGCGAGGGTCACCGATCCGAACAGCTCGGTGAGCAGCCCGGTCAGATTGTCGGCGACGGTGCCGGTCCCGGCTGCCTGCTGCAGGGCGGCGGCCTGGGTATCGATCCGAGCCATCCGGTCCAGCACGAACTCGGTGAGGAAGGTGTCGAAGTCGGCGAAGTAGCGGTGCAGGACGCCCTTGGCGACCCCCGCCTCGGTGGTGACCGCCCGGCTGGTCAGACCACTTGGCCCAGCTTGGAGAAGGACGCGTTCGGCGGCGTCGAACAACAGCTCGCGCGCGTCGCGGATGGCCACACCGGTTGGCACTGTGCGCTCCTCAGCTCGCCTGTCGGACCGCCGCAATGGGCGACTGCCCACTAGAGTGGGCGCATGCCCACTTCATCGTCCGGGCGGCCACCGGATCCTCATCTTGCCAGGGGCGTCGCCGAATCGTTCGGCGTCGACGCACCGCGCTACGACCGGGCCAGACCTCGCTACCCCGACGCGCTGGTACGGCGGATCGTCGCCGCCAGTCCCGGATCCGAGGTGTTGAACGTCGGCTGCGGCACCGGCATCGAAGCCCGACAGTTCCAGCAGGCCGGCTGCACGGTGCTCGGGGTTGAACCCGACCCGCGAATGGCGGACTTCGCGCGGCGCGCCGGCGCCGAGGTCGAAGTGGCGACATTCGAGAAGTGGCAGGCCGCCGGACGGACCTTCGACGCCGTCATCGCCGGAACGGCCTGGCACTGGGTCGACCCGGTCGCCGGGGCGACCAAAGCCGCCCGGGTCCTGCGCACCGGTGGTCTGCTGGCACCCTTCTGGCACGTCTTCCAGCTCCCGCCCCTCGTGGCGGAAGCCTTCACCGCCGCCTACCGGCGGGTGGTGTCCGACTCGCCGGTCACCTTCGAGCCGGACAAGCAAGGTGTCGACGCGTACCAGCCGCTGTTGACCAGAGCCGCCGACGGCATGCACGAGGTCGGCGGGTTCAGCACCCCCGAGCAGCTGCGCTTCGACTGGACGCAGCCGTACACCCGCGACGAGCTGTTCGATCTCATGCTGACCCAGGGCCTCCTCACCCGGCTGGCACCGGACGAACAGACGGCGATGTTGGACGGCGTCGGACCCGCTGTCGACAAGGCCGGTGGCAGCGTGACGATGTCCGGCACGACCGTTGCCGTCGTCGCGGTGCGTACCCGCAGGGCCGCCGCAACAGCGGTCACGCCGGCAGAGTGAGCCGGTCGGTCGGTCGGGGTGCGGGCGGCCAGCAACGCGTTGGTGCCGCGCCAGACGGCCACCGCGTAGTCGGCCTCGGGCACCTGGCAAGCGGCCTGCCAGCGGGCGTGCTCAACCGCAGACCATGACGGCGGGTACGGCGTACGGCGAAACTCCAGCCGCCGCCGGCACCGGCCAACACGTACCTGGCGTTCAGGTGCGCCAACAGGGTTACGACGCCGTTGAGCATGTCTGCGGCGGTGAGATACACCATCGACAATCCGCGCGATCCGAGTTGGCGGGAACTGTAGGCCCCGCATCAACGGGTGCGTCGAACTGTACGGCAATCACACCAACATGATCACGGTGTCCCGCCGTAGCTGACCCCACCGGCGTGCTCGCCAAGGACGAAGACCCGGTCGCCCTGCTCACCACACTCACCTCGATCGGCCGCTGCCGACGCGACGACAGGCCGGGTCCGGCCAGGACAAGCCAGCAACGTCATGCCCTTTCCGATGCATGGCGGCGAGGACTGCCTGACCCCGGAGGGACCGGCGGTGGTCAACAAATCGGCTCGGTGACCGCGTTTGGAGTGGTAGGCACTCGGAGGGATACCAGAGCGATGACGTTCGAGGATTATGTGGTGGCGCGTGGTCCAGCGCTGGTTCGCCTGGCGCGGCTGCTCACCGGTGACTCCCATCGCGCAGAGGACCTGGTACAGGAAGCCCTCGGTCGAGCGTACGCTCGTTGGTGGTCGATCAGCCGGATGGACCGGCCGGACATCTATGTACGGCGCATCCTGCTGAACGTGAACTCGTCCTGGTGGCGACGCCGGTCCAGTCACGAAACACCGGTGACGTCGGAGCTGATGACCGCCGCGCTCGACCACTCGGCTGCGTGCCGGGTAAGCGGCGACATGGGCACCGCTGCCGCGGAACGCGACGCGATGTGGCGGCTTGTCACGGCCCTGCCGCCACGACAACGGGCTGTCCTGGTGCTCCGCTACTACGAGGATCTGGACGACGGCACAATCGCCGAGATCCTCGACTGTACTAAGACCACGGTCCGGACCCACACGATGCGGGCGTTGGCGGCGCTGCGCACGCAGCATCCGGTCAACAGCTGACGAGGAAGGTCGAAGCTATGAATGGCGTTGAGGAACTTCTCGCCGAAAGCCTGCGTAGCCGCGCCGCTGGCGAGGTGGACGGGGCGGCTCTGCTGGAGCGGGCCAGCTCGCGTGGTCGCGCCTACCGGCGTCGGCGCCGTTTCCTGGTCGGAACGGGGCTCGCCACGGTCACGGCGATCGTCGTCGCTGGTGTATCCGCCGGGATAGCTCGCTGGCCGGTCGGCGGCGACACCTTCGCACCCGGAGGCGGAGTCATCAGCGCACTGCCCGAGGCGACTGGTGAACCCGGTGCGCGGACCGACCCGACCCGCGTCGGTGCCGACGCCAATCTGGTCCACTTCGACGCGCCGGGGCTCATCGCCACAGCGCGTCACTTCGACTGGACCAGCGGCGACGGGTACGAGCAATTGGAGGTAGGCGTAGGCGAGCAGGATCTGGTCTACGCCGCGATCGGACACGACATGGCCGTCCTGGACAGTGTTGAGCGCCAGAATGACCTGGGCGTCGTCATCCGAGAGCAGCCGGTGCAGGGTCTCTGGTTGCGGGTGCAGGCCCCGGAGGACGCATCCGCTCGGCAGGTGATCGCCGCTCTCGATCTCAACCGGGCACAGCGAATCGTGTTGCCGTTCCAACTCGGCACCCTGCCGGACGGCACCCGGATGGTCCGCGCATCGGTGGGCTTCATCGACGGCCGGTACGCCGACGGAGGGGTCGTGCTGGAACGGGGAGGGAACGATCGGATGGAGGTGCAAGCTCAGTACGCGCTGGTCCGGTCGGGTAATGCTCGGCAGGCCAATCACGTGGTCGGTGAACGGCAGGCATTCCTGTACCCGGGCCGAGACGAGATGAAGTTGCTCGGTCTGCCGAACCTGAATCTCAGCGCCCGCATCGGCAAGGGCAACTACCAGGGGTTCAGCATCCAGGATGCCGACCTGATCCTTGATTCGGTGCAGGTGGCAACCAACGTGGGCGACCTCTCGACCTGGCCGCAGACCCTGATGCGCTGACGCCATGCCCCCTAGTGTGTACGCATAGTGACCCCAGAGATCGGAGGTGCTGGTGCAGCTTGATGCCAGAGGTGCATCGAGATGCACCTGCGGCATCAGGCCGGCGGAGACATCCTGCTCCGGAGCAACCCGAGCGGCCAGCTCGATCCAGGTCGTCCCAGGTCAGCCAGAGCGACCGGAGCAACGGTTCAGTCTTTGCTTTATTCAGCGTTCGATGTACCGTCGTGAACCATGGAGACGCTGACGTACGGGCAGGTGCTGGCGCGCTTCGGGCACGCCCTGTCCGACCCGGTCCGGGCCCGGCTGCTGCTCGCACTGCGCGACGGCCCTGGCTATCCCGCCGAGCTGGCCGACCTGCTCGGCACCAGCCGGCAGAACCTCTCCAACCACCTGGCCTGCCTGCGCGGCTGCGGCCTGGTCGTGGCCGTGCCCGAAGGCCGGCGGTCCCGCTACGAGCTGGCCGACCCCCGGCTCGCCCACGCCCTGGGTGACCTGCTCGGCCTGGTGCTGGCCGTCGACCCGGCGGCCTGCCCGTCGGCTGACACCGACGGCTGCTGCTGATGTCCGCCCAGCTGCCGCTCATCCCGATCGGCCCGACCCGGCCGTCCGCCGTCAAGCCGTCCGCCGTCAAGCCGTCGGCCGCCCACCTGTCCGCTGCCCGGCAGGCGACGCTCGCCCGGCAGATCCGATGGTTCGTCGCCGCCACCATCGCCTACAACGTGATCGAGGCGATCGTCGCGATCAGCGCCGGCACCGTCGCCTCCTCCACCGCGCTCATCGGGTTCGGCCTCGACTCGGTGGTCGAGGTGGCCTCCGCCGCCGCAGTCGCCTGGCAGTTCACCGGCGCCGACCACGAGCGCCGCGAAAGCCGCGAACGCGCCGCGCTACGGGTCATCGCCGTGTCGTTCTTCGCCCTCGCCGGCTACGTCGGATTCGAATCGGTACGGGCGCTGCTGAGCGCGCACCGCCCGGACCACTCCACGGTCGGGCTGATCCTCGCCGCGCTCTCCCTGGCGGTCATGCCGGTGCTCTCGACCGCGCAGCGCCGCGCCGGGCGGGAGCTCGGCTCGGCGTCGGCCGTCGCCGACTCCAAACAGACTTTGCTCTGCACCTACCTGTCCGCTGTCCTGCTAGTCGGGCTGGCGGTCAACTCGCTGTTCGGCTGGTGGTGGGCCGACCCCGCCGCCGCTCTGGTCATCGCCGCCGTCGCCGTCAGGGAAGGCCGGGAGGCCTGGCGCGGCGACACCTGCTGTGCCTGAAACCTGATCGAGGTGAGGCGGCAGAGCTGTCGGCCGGGTGGCTACCATCGCCGGGTGAACGAGGCAGCCGGCGGCAGCAGGGGCGACCAGGGCGATGCGGGTGAGCAGGTCGACCCGAGCGGCCGGGGTGACGAGCGGCGCGGCACGCTGTCGGTGGTGCCGACGCCGATCGGCAACCCGCGCGACATCACCCTGCGGGCGCTGGACGTGCTGCGTACCGCCGGGTTGGTCGCCGCCGAGGACACCCGGCGGGCCAGGCGGCTGCTCGACGCGCACGACATCGACGTCCGGGTGGTCAGCTGCTACGACCACAACGAGCAGGCCCGTACCGCCGAGTTGATCTCCGTGCTGAACGCCGGCACCGACGTCGCGTTGATCTCCGACGCCGGTACGCCGCTGGTCAACGACCCCGGCTACCTGGTGGTCGGGGCGGCGCTGGCCGACGGGCTGCGGGTCGACCCGCTGCCCGGGGCGAGCGCCGCGCTGAGCGCGCTGGTCGGCTCCGGGCTGCCGGCAAACCGTTTCCTGTACGTCGGTTTCCTGCCCCGCAAGTCGGCGGCGCGACGTACCGCGTTGACCGAGCTCGCCCCGTTGTCCGCCACGTTGATCTTCTTCGAGGCGCCGCACCGGGTGGTGGAGATGCTCGCCGACGTACGCGAGGTGCTCGGTGACCGGGCGGCGGCGCTGGTGCGCAACCTGACCAAGTCGCACGAGGAGTGGCTGCGCGGCCCGCTGTCCCAGGTGCACGCCGACCTGGCCGCCCGCGACGAGGTCAGGGGCGAGATCACCGTGGTGGTGGAGGGCATACGGCGGCGTGAGTCGACCAACGGCGGCGGGGTCGGGGCCGGCAGCCTCGACCCGGACCGGGTGATCGAGTTGTTGCTCGGTGCCGGGCTGGACACCCGGACGGTACGGTCGTTGGCCGGCCAGTTGACCGGGCTGGCCCGCAACGAGGTCTACGACCGGGTGTCGGCGCTGCGCCCGCGCTGAAGGCCGCCTGCATAGATCTATTGACATGCTCGAAACACGCTGAGAATATTCGAGTACTGCGGGTGGGAGCGCTCCCATCCGCTGCTTTCGATGCATGACCGCTGACACGGCGCGCCGGGCAGAGCCTCGCCCGCGCCGCACGACCATCGGAAGGACCCGGCGTGTCGATATTCTCCCGGCGGCGGACCGTTCCGCTCGCCGTCACCGCGGTGGCGGCGCTGACCGCCACCGCACTCACCGCCGCTGCTCCTGCGCACGCGCAGGACGAGGCACCCGAACAGATCGTCAACGGCACCTTCGACGACGGCCACGCCCCCTGGTGGGGCACCGCCAACATCACCCTCGACTCCAGCAGCCAGCAGCTCTGCGCCGACATCCCCGGTGGCACCGTCAACCCGTGGGACGTCATCATCGGCCAGGACGACGTTCCGCTGGTCGCCGGTGAGACGTACGAATACAAGTTCTTCGCCACCGCCACCCCCAACAAGGTGATCCGGGCGCTGATCCAACTGCCGGTCGACCCGTGGACCCAGTTCATGGCGGCCAACCCCGAGGTCAGCGTCTCCGGCAACAACTACACGTACACCTTCACCGCCCCGACCGACCTGCCCAACGCCCAGGTCGCCTTCCAGGTCGGCGGCAGCGCCGACCCATGGCGGCTGTGCCTCGACGATGTGTCGCTGCGCGGCGGCGCCGAACCGGAGGAGTACGTGCCGGACACCGGACCCCGGGTGCGGGTCAACCAGGTCGGCTACCTGCCGAAGGGGCCGAAGAACGCCACCCTGGTCACCGACGCCACCGACCCGCTGCCGTGGAGACTGTACGACTCAGGCGGCAAGGTCGTCGTCAACGGCAAGACCAAGCCGCGTGGGCTGGACGAATCCTCCGGGCAGAATGTCCACTCGATCACGTTCAGCCGCTTTGTCCGACCCGGCACCGGTTACACCCTGGTCGCCGATGGCGAAACCAGCTTCCCGTTCGAGATCGGCACCAGCTTCTACACGCAGCTGCGCGCCGATGCGCTGAAGTTCTACTACACCCAGCGCAGCGGCATCGAGATCTCCGACGAGCTGCGGCCCGGCTACGGCCGCCCGGCCGGGCACGTCGGCGTCGCGCCCAACCAGGGTGACCTGGAGGTGCCGTGCCAGCCCGGCGTCTGTGACTACACCCTGGACGTCTCCGGCGGCTGGTACGACGCCGGCGACCACGGCAAGTACGTGGTCAACGGTGGCATCTCCGTCTACCAGCTGATGAACGAGTACGAGCGGGCCCTGCGGGTGCACCGGGGCAAGCCGTGGCTGCAGCGTGACGGCGTGCTCGACCTGCCGGAGAGCGGCAACAAGCTGCCGGACATCCTCGACGAGGTGCGCTGGCAGCAGGAGTTCCTGCTCAGGATGCAGGTCCCGGCCGGGCAGCCGCTGGCTGGCATGGCCCACCACAAGATCCACGACGCGGCGTGGACCGGCCTACCGCTGCTGCCGCACCTCGACTCCCAGCTGCGCGAGCTGCACCCGCCGTCGACCGCCGCCACGCTCAACCTGGCGGCCACCGCCGCCCAGGCGGCGCGGGTGTTCAAGCCGTACGACGAGGCCTTCGCCGACCGCAACCTGGACGCGGCCCGCACCGCGTGGGCGGCGGCCAAGGCCAACCCGCAGATGTACGCCGACCCGGCCGACGCCATCGGCGGCGGCCCCTACGACGACACCGACGTCACCGACGAGTTCTACTGGGCGGCGGCCGAGCTGTACCTGACCACCGGGGAGCGCGAGTTCCGCGACTTCGTGCTCGCCTCGCCGCACCACACCGGTGACATCTTCAAGGAGGGCGCCTTCGGCTGGCAGTGGACCGCTCCGCTGGGCCGGATGGCGCTGGCCACGACGCCGAACAGCCTGCCGGGCTGGTGGCAGGTGCGGGCGTCGGTGATCGATGCGGCGGACCGCTACCTGGCCACGCTCGATGCCCACCCGTACGGTATCCCGTACGCCCCGGTCGGCAACCTCTACGACTGGGGTTCGAACAGCGTCATCGTCAACAACGCGATCGTGATCGCCACCGCGTACGACCTGACCGGTAAGGAGAAGTACCGCGACGGGGTGCTGCAGACGATGGACTACATCTTCGGCCGCAACGCGCTGAACATCTCCTACGTCACCGGCTACGGCACGGTGTCGTCGCAGAACCAGCACTCCCGCTGGTACGCCCGCCAGCTCAACCCCGAGCTGCCGAACCCGCCGCGCGGCACGCTCGCCGGTGGTCCGAACTCGTCGATCCAGGACCCGGTGGCGCAGCGGCTGCTGACCGGCTGCGCGCCGCAGTTCTGCTACGTCGACGACATCGAGTCCTGGGCCACTAACGAGCTGACCATCAACTGGAACGCCCCGCTGTCCTGGATCGCGGCCTTCATCGCCGACCAGGGCCGCGGCTGAATCCACCGCCCCTGCGCCGCCCGGGCGGCGCAGGGGCGTGGCGGTCAGAACGTGTAGGTCCGGGCGACGGTCACCAGTTCGCTGGTGTGTGAACCGGCCACCCCGACCCCGGTCGGCCGGGGGGTGAAGCCGGGCAGGTCCGCCAGGCCGTCGCTGCCGTCGGCCACCCGCACCCGGACCGGGCCGGTGGCGGCGTTCGCGCCGTCGCCGGCCCGCAGCACCAGCACGACCTCCAGCCCTTGCGGCGGCGGGGCGTGGAACACCGTCCCGAAGCTCCAGCCGTCACCGGACGAGGTGCCGGTCGACTCGACCGGCACCTCCCGGCCGGCGACCGTCGCCGACACCACCTCGGGCCCGCCGGCCGCCACGTGCAGCCCCACCAGCCGGACCGGCCGCTGCTGCAGCAGGCGCAACCGCAGGGTACGCCGCCCGTCGGCGGCCACCCCGCTGTCGTCGAGCAGGTCCAGCGCCGGCGCCGGCAGGTCCGCCGCCTCGGCCGGCCCGGTACGCAGCGGATGGTCGCCGATCAGCGGAAACTCGTCCGCCACCGAGGCGGCCTGGTCGACGTACCCGGCGGTCCACGGCTGCGGCCGGGTCTCCCAGCTCAACCAGCGGGCCTCGCCGGTGTCGGTGTCCAGCGCGTACATCAGCTGGGTGGGTACCGGATGGTCGGCGTCGAACCGGTCCACTACGAAGCCGACCACGGCGAGCATCAGCGCGGCGAGCCCGGCGGCGACCGCTGGCACCGGCCCGGCCCGGCGGGCCCGGACCGCGGCGACGCCGCGCTGCCCGCCGGCCTGCGGCAGCAGCAGGTCCAGCACCGGCAGCGCAGCCAACGCCAGCAGCGTCGCGACGAACGCGGCGGCTGCGGCCAGACCCATGCCCAGCGCCGGGAAGAGCAGTACCACCGTCGGTGCCAGCAACAGCACGCCGACCGTCGCCCCGGCGGCCAGCGCCACCACCGGCCACGGACCGGTTGTCCGCAGCGACAGCGCGACCAGGCAACCGGCCGTGCCGGCCAGGGCCGGCAGCGTCGCCAGGTACGACCCGCCGGGGGCGAGTGCGGCGAGCAGCAGGCCGATCAGCGTCAGCCAGGCCAGCCCGCCGACGGCCAGCGCCGCCGGGCCGACCCGCCGTCGTAGCAACGCGTACCAGGTGAAAACCACGGCCGTGGTCAGCGCCAGCACCGCCATCCGGTACGGCACCGGCCGGTACGGGTCGAGCAGGTCGGCGTACTCCGGCCGGAGCCGGACCACGACGGTCCACAGCAGCTGCGCGGTGGCCGGCGCGGCGACCAGCGGGATCGCCGCCAACCCGAACCCAGCGGCGAGTCGCGGCCAGTCGGCCCGGCCACGTCGCCGGGTCGCCCACGCCAGTACGCCGACCGCGACGGCGGCCAGCACCGCCAACGGCCAGGTCAGTGTGCCGGGGTAGCGGGCCAGCCCGAGCGGGGTGGGAAAGTAGGTGGCGTCGGAGTCGGCGGCCAGCGCCGGGATGTCCGCCGCGCCGAACCCGCGGGCCAGGCCGAGGGTGTTGTCGCCGTGGTGCTGCAGGCTGGCCCGGTCCATCGACGCGGGGGTGTCCTGCGGGGTGTGGTAGATGGCCGAGCCGTCGATGTACGCCGAGTTGAGCCCGGCGAAACCGGCGTCCAGGAACGGGGTGAAGTCGGTGTCGTTGGGCAGCAGCCGGTAGACCTCGACGGCGAACGACGTGCCGATCGGGTGCGGGGCGGCGCGGCCGAACACGTCGACCAGGGCGGCGTTGTCGCGGGACGTCTCGAAGGTGACCACCGGCCCGCTGCTGCCGCGCGCCTCCAGGTTGAGCACCACGGTGTCGTCGGCGTCGGCCAGCGGGTGCGCGGCGACGAACGCCGCCGCGCCGCACAGGCACGCCTCCTCGGCGTCGGTGAACAGCAGCACGACGTCGTTGCGCGGCCGGTCACCTTCGGTGATGGCACGGGCCACCTCCAGCAGGGTGCCGACGCCGGCGCCGTCGTCGTTTGCACCCGGACTGACCTGGACCGAGTCGTAGTGGGTGACCAGCACGATCCGTCCGGTCGGGTCGGTCCCCGGGATCTGGGCGACCACGTTGCGTACCCGGGCCAGGGTGGCGCCGCTGGCCGCGCCGCTGAGCTGACCGGCCTCGCCGCCGACCGCGTCCTGGGTCTGCGGGGCCAGCCCCAGCGCGGTCAGCGTGTCGACCAGGTAGTCGCGGACGTCGTCGTTGGCGGCGCTGCCGGTCGGGTGCGGCCGCTGCGCGATCCGTTCGATGTGCCGGTGCGCCCGGTCGGCGCTGAACTCGCTGGCCGGCGCGCCGGCGCCGCGCGGCGCGGGTGGACGCAGGTCGACCAGCGCGGCGGCGGCCACCAGGCCGAGGGCGGCCAGCGCGGCCAGCGCGGCGGCCGGCCGCCGGTGGGGCCGGGCGAACGCCCGGTGGGCGGCGGCGACAAGGGGTACGCCCATGGTGCTCTCCTGCGCTGCGTGGGTAAGGGTGGCTACATCCTGCCCAATCCGGGCTGGCCGGGTAACCAGGCATCGGCCGGGTGGCCTACTTTGTGCAAGTGCTTGCTGTTGTGTGCCCTGTTCGGCTGGGAGACGATCAGCGGGTCATCGAAAAGGAGCTCACCATCGACACTCACCTGGCGCGGCGGCGGACCAGCGGCAGGCCGGCATGACCGGTTCGTCACTCGTTCCGCCCCGTTCCGATCCTCGGTCCGAGCCGGGCCCGCCGGTGGCTGTCGCACCGACGGAGCGGCTGCGGGTGCTGTTGGTCGAGGACGACGAGGGCGACGCGTTCCTCGTCGGCGAGTTGCTGGCGGAGGCGCAGGCGGCGGTCGACCTGGTGGTGGCGAACAGCCTGAACCAGGCCCGGGAGCGGATCGCCGGGGTTGACTGCGTCCTGCTCGATCTGGGGCTGCCGGACGCGCAAGGGCTGGACGGTCTGCGCCGGGTGCTCGGGGTGGCCGGCCGGGCGGCGGTCTGCGTGCTCACCGGCCGGCAGGATGAGCACCTCGGCATCGGCGCGGTCGCCGAAGGCGCCCAGGACTACCTGGTCAAGGGTCAGGTCGACGGGGTACTTCTGAGCCGGGCACTGCGGTACGCCGTGGAGCGTAAGCGGGCCGACGAGAATGCCCGCCGGCTGCGTGAGGTCGAGCTGCGGCAGGCCGAGTCGGCCCGGCTGGAGCGCGGGCTGCTGCCGCAGCCGCTGATGGACACCGACGAGGTTTCGGTGCACACCTTCTATCGGCCGGGTCGGCACGCCGCGCTGATCGGCGGGGACTTCTTCGACGTGGTGCAGACCACGCCCGAGCGGATCGACCTGATCGTCGGCGACGTCTGCGGGCACGGCGCCGACGAGGCCGCGCTCGGGGTCGAGCTGCGGGTCGCCTGGCGGGCGCTGGTGCTCGCCGGGGTGGCCGACGACGCGGTGCTGCCGGCGCTGGAGCAGGTGCTGATGAGCGAACGCCGGCTGCGGGAAATATTCGCGACGGTGGCCGCCGTCCGGCTGGACCTGGCCGCCAACCGGGCCACTGTACGGTTGGCGGGACATCCGCCGCCGCTGCTGTTCCGCCACGGTCAGGTCGCGCCGGTGCCCGCCCCGGGCGGCCTGCTGCTCGGCGTCCACCCCCGCCCGCCCCGCGCCTTCGATGTGGAGTTCGACGCCGATGAGTGGTCCCTGTTGATGTACACCGACGGTCTGATCGAGGGGCGGCTCGGTGACTCCGACGAACGGCTGGACGTGGCCGGCCTGCAACGGCTGGTGGCCGAGCCGGCGGCCCGGGACGTGCCGCTGCCGGCGCTGCCCGGCTGGCTGGTCGGCCGGGCCGAGGAGATCAACGGTGGTCCGCTCGCCGATGACGTGGCGATGCTGCTGGTCAGCCGGGGCGGTGGCCGGTGACCGCCGCTCCGCCACCGGCCGGGGTGTCCCGGGCCAGCCGGTTGACGCTGCGTGCCCGGGTGACGCTGCTCTGCGTCGTGGTGGGTGGACTGCTGGCGGCCCTGGCCGGCGGCGCGGCGCTGGTCGCCCGAGCCAACCAGGACCACATCGACACCATGCTCACCAGGATCGGCCCGCTGCGGACCGACGCGGAGAGCCTGCTGACCGTGCTGGTCGACCAGGAGACCGGGGTACGTGGCTACGCGGTGTCCGGTGACCCGGCCGATCTCGCGCCGTACCGTCAGGGGGCGGTGCAGGAACGGCAGCTGATCGACCACATGCTGAGTCTGATCGCGGAGGACGATCCGCTGCGCGGCCAGATCGAGGCCATCGCCGACCAGGCACGGCAGTGGCGCGACCTGGTCGCCGAGCCGGCGATCGCCGCCGTCGAGACGGACGGGACCGATGCCGGGCAGGCGCTGCTCGGCGACGCTGCCCGGGAACGTTTCGACGACCTACGGGTTGACGTCGACCAGCTGCAGGCGGACATTCTGACGGTCCGGGACCGGGTCGCGGCGGACGCCCGGGGGACCAGCCGGACCCTGGCGGGTCTGCTGGCCGTGGCGGCGGCGGTGGTGGTTCTGGCCGGGGTGGTGCTGCTGATGTCGCTGAACAGGCTGGTGATCGGCCCGGTCACCGGTCTCGCCGCGCAGGTGCGGCAGGTGGCCAACGGCGAGTACCACCGGGACATCGCGAACGTCGGGCCGCCGGAGCTGGCCGCGCTGGCCAGCGACGTGGACGGCATGCGACGCAAGATCGCCGCAGATCTGGCCGAGGTGCGTGAGGCCCGGGAACGGGTCGAGTGGGTGAACGGCCAACTGCAGAGGCAGGCCGAGGAGCTGGTCCGGTCCAACCGTGACCTGGAGCAGTTCGCCTACGTGGCGTCGCACGACCTGCAGGAGCCGCTGCGCAAGGTGGCCAGCTTCTGCCAGTTGCTGCAGCGCCGGTACGCCGGTCAGCTGGACGCCCGCGCGGACCAGTACATCGCCTTCGCTGTCGACGGCGCGCAACGGATGCAGCGGCTGATCAACGACCTGCTGGCGTTCTCCCGGATCGGCCGGATGACCTCCGGCTTCACCGACGTCGACCTGAACAAGGTGATGACCGAGGTGGCCGGTCAGACCGAGGCGAGCCGGGAGTACGCCGGCGGCGAGCTGACCTGGTCGGAGCTGCCGGTGGTCACCGGCGAGGAGCCGTTGCTGACGAATCTGCTGGTGAACCTGGTCAGCAACGCGTTCAAGTTCCGTCGGCCGCAGGTGCCGCCCCGGGTGGAGGTCTCCGCCCGTGAGCTGGCCGGCGAGTGGGAGATCACCTGTCGGGACAACGGCATCGGGATCGAAGCCGAGTTCGCTGACAAGATCTTCGTGATCTTCCAGCGCTTGCACTCGAAGGACGCCTACCCGGGCACCGGGATCGGGCTGGCGATCGGCAAGAAGATCGTCGAGTACCACGGCGGCCGGATCTGGGTTGACACCCAGGTCGACCAGGGCACGGCGATTCGTTTTACGCTTCCGGTGACCGCCCGCCCGGACCCGGTGTCCGCCGCGTCGGCCGACGGCGGCGCCGAGAAGGAGACGAAGGTGTGATGACCGAACCGGACGGCAAGAGCCCGATAGAGGTCCTGCTGGTCGAGGACGATCCGGGTGACGTGCTGATGACCCAGGAGGCGTTCGAGGAACACAAGGTCCGTAACCGGCTCACCGTCGTCTCGGACGGCGCCGAGGCCCTGGCCTACCTGCGCAGGGAGGGCAAGTACGCCGACGCGGTGCTGCCCGACCTGATCCTGCTCGACCTGAACCTGCCCCGGCGCGACGGCCGTGAGGTCCTCGAGGAGATAAAGAAGGACGACGACCTGGGCCGGATCCCGGTGGTGGTGCTCACCACCTCGCAGGCCGACGAGGACATCCTGCGCTCCTACCAGCTGCACGCGAACGCGTACGTGACCAAGCCGGTGGACTTCGAGCGGTTCATCGCGGTGATCCGGCAGATCGACGAGTTCTTCGTCAGCGTGGTTAAGCTGCCCCCGCGCGGCTGACACATGATCGACGAGGTGGGTGAGCTGCTGCGGGAAGCGGCGGCGCGGGCGGTGCTGCCCTGGTTCAACCAGCTGTCCGCCGAACACATCACCGAGAAGGCCCCGGGTGACCTGGTCACCGTCGCCGACCAGCAGGCCGAGGAGTTCATCGCGGCCGGGCTGCGGCGGCTGGCACCGGGGTCGGTGGTGGTCGGTGAGGAGGCGGTCGCCGTCGATTCGCGGCTGCTACGTCGGTTGCGCGACGCCGGCCGGGTCTGGCTGGTCGACCCGATCGACGGTACGGCGAACTACGCGGCCGGCCGTCGGCCGTTCGTGATGATGGTGGCCCTGCTAGCCGCCGGTGAGCCGGTGGCGAGCTGGATCCTTGACCCGGTGGGCGGGTCGCTGGTGGTGGCCGAGCATGGGTCCGGCTGCTGGGTGGACGGGGTGCGGCTGGCACCGCCGACGACCGCGCCCCCGGTGGACCGGCTGCGCGGGGCGGTGCCGTTGGAGTACCTGCCGGTGCCGGTGCGGGCAGCTGTGGAGGCCGGCGGTGAGCGGTTGGGTGCGGTGCTGCCCGGTCAGCACTGCGCCGGCCGGGAGCACTGGGACATCGCCGCCGGGGAGCAGGACTTCGCGATGTTCTGGCGGACCCTGCCGTGGGACCACGTGCCGGGCACGCTGCTGGTGCGGGAGACCGGCGGCGTCGCGATGCGGCTGGACGGCAGCCCGTACGACTTCACCGACGACCGGTCGGGGCTGCTGGTGGCCAGGACCGACGCGGCCTGGCAGGAGGTACGGGCGGCGCTGCTGCCGGCCGGGTGATCAGCCGCCGCCGGTCGGCTGCCAGTCGACGGCCAGGCTCTCCCGGGCACCGGCGCGCTCCAGGTGTTCGCCGACGAGGTACTCCACCCGGGCGAGCCCGATGTCGTCGTCGCTGTCGGCGTGCAGCGTGAGACTGTCGTTGGTGGCGTCGATCCGGCAGGTACCGAAGCCGAAGTCGATCAGCCCCTGGTCGGCGGTCCATTTGACCGGTACGGCGGTGGCGAAATGTTCGCACAGGTGGGTCAGGTGGCGTTGCGACCGTGGGGTCCGGACGTGAGCCTCGGAACGTGGCACCGAAATCCTCACTGGAGACTGTGAATAAGGTTAGGCTAGCTTAATTTATTGACCCCTGCGGCATCGCCGAGATGGCTGTGCGACACGCCAGGCGTCACGCCCGGTAATCGTGTTGATTTTGCGTGATTGGTTCATTGCTGCAGGTAATAGTTCAGGCCTGGCTGCGCGCCATCTGCATGATGTGGTAATGCGCTCGACTCGCCGACGTTCCAGTGGCAACGGTGAAATCCGGTAAGCTGTGCCCGGTTTACGGACCGCGACCTGACAATGTGATCCAGGAGGACGCGACTGTGGTCGGCACGACGGTATCCCGGCGGCGCTCCGGTGCGGCGGCGTCACTCGTTGCGCTGGTCACCGCGATCGCGCTGGTGATCGGCGCGCCGGTCGCCTCGGCTGCGCCCGACGCCCCGGACGAAGGCGACAACAAGAGCCTGCGCGAGGTCCTGGAAGCCGCTTCCAAGGGGCACATCGAGGCGAAAGCCAAGCTGGACAACTCCAAGAAGCGCCAGAAGGAGTTGACCACCCAGTACGACGCCGTACAGGAGCGGCTCGTCTCGCTCACCGACGAGGTCGGGCTGATGGCGGCCGAGTCCTACCGGGTGGGGCGGCTGACCTCGGTCACCATGCTGCTGAACAGCGCTTCCCCGGCCGACATGCTGGACCGCGCCGCCGGGCTGGAGGTCATGGCCCAGCGGGAGGGCCGCAACCTGCGAGCCCTCACCGAAGCTCACGAGCAGGCCGCCCGGGCCAAGGCCGCGATCGACAACGAGGTACGGGAGCAGGAAAAGCAGGTCGCCATCATGGCCCGCAAGAAGCAGGACGCCGAGCGCGCCCTGGCGGCCGTCGGCGGCCAGTCAAGCGGCGGATTCGTCAGCACCACCTCGGCCGCCGCAAAACCCGCGCCACGCAACTCCGACGGCTCCTGGCCCTCCGAATCCTGCAACGTCGACGACCCCACCACCTCCGGCTGCATTACCCCGCGCACCCTGCACGCCCTGAACCAGGCGAAGTCCGCCGGATTCACCCGGTACGTCTCCTGCTTCCGCAACGGCGGCAGCGGCGAGCACCCCAAGGGTCGGGCCTGCGACTTCTCCGCCGAAGCCGGCGGATTCCAGAACCGCGCCGCCACCGGGGGCAACCGCACGTACGGCAACAATCTCGCCGGGTACTACATCAACAACGCCGACCGGCTCGGTGTGCTCTACGTCATCTGGTACCGGCAGATCTGGATGCCCGGCACCGGCTGGCGGGCCTACAACGGCGGCGGCAGCCCGGCCGGCGACCACACCAACCACGTGCATCTGTCGATGCTCTGACCCAACCACGTGCATCTGTCGATGCTCTGACCCAACCACGTGCATCTGTCGATGCTCTGAACCACCATCCCTGCATCCCGCTCGACCGCCCGTCGGACGGCAGGCGGGATGCGTACCATCACAGCGATGGACTCGCCACCACCGGACACGCCGCTGCGGCCCGGCCTGGCCGCCGCGCTGGTCTTCGTCTCCAGCGGCGCTGTACTGGTGCTGGAGATCGTCGCGCTGCGGCTGGTCGGGCCGTACATCGGAGTGACCCTGCAGACCAACAGCGCGGTGATCGGTGTAGCGCTGGCCGCGATCGCCTACGGCACCTGGATCGGTGGCCGGATCGCAGACCGGCGCGACCCCCGCCCGCTGCTGCCGGCCGCGCTGGTCCTCGCCGGGATCACCACCGCGATCACCCTCCCACTGGTGCGGTACGCCGGTGAACTGCTGCGCGGCAGCGCCGTGGTGGGCATCCTGCTGCTCACCATGGTGGCCATCGTGCTGCCGGCCGCGCTGCTGTCGGCGGTCACCCCACTGGTGATCAAACTGCAGCTCGGCGACCTGAACCGCACCGGCGAGGTGGTCGGCAAGCTGTCCAGCATCGGTACGCTCGGCGCGATCACCGCCACCCTCGGCACCGGCTTCTTCCTGGTCGCCACGCTACCCAGCAGCGTGATCATGATGACGCTGGCGCTGCTGCTCGGCGGCAGCGGTATCGCCCTCGGGGTATACCTGCACCGCACCCGGCCACCCACCGACGCCACCGCCACCGCCACCGGCGGTGGCGCGGACGGCGGCGCAGCGCCCGGCGGCCGGACCGGCACCGCCACGCGGTCCGCCGTCGCCGTGATCGGGCTGCTCGCCGTCGGCCTCGCCGTTGCCGCACCCGACCCGTGCGATGTGGAGACCGAGTACCACTGCGCCACCGTGCAGGCCGATCCGGACCGCGGCTCCGGCCGGCTGCTGCTGCTCAACTCGGCCCGCCACTCGTACGTGGACCTCGACGACCCCACCCACCTGGAGTTCGCCTACACCAGGTGGATCGGTGCCGCCCTCGACGTGACCGCCCCACCCGGGGAACCGCTCGACGCGCTGCACCTCGGCGGCGGCGGCTTCACCATGCCCCGGTACCTCAGCGCCACCCGGCCGGGCACCCGCAACACCGTCTACGAGATCGACGGTGGACTGGTCGACCTGGGCGTGCGGGAGCTCGACGTGCAGCCGGGTCCCGACCTGGCCGTGGTGGTCGGCGACGCCCGGATCCTGGTCACCGACCTGCCCACGGACAGCGTCGACGTGGTCGTCGGGGACGCGTTCGGGCACCTGGTGGTGCCCTGGCACCTGGCCACCCGGGAGATGGCCGCCGAGATCCGCCGGGTGGTCCGACCAGGCGGCAGCTACCTGCAGAACGTGATCGACTACCCGCCGCTGCGGTTCATCCAGGCCGAGGTGGCCACCGTCGCGGCCGAGTTCCCCGAGGTGGCGCTGATCACCCGGCCGGGGGCGGCGACCCGGCTCAGCGGCAGCAACTTCGTCATCCTCGCCGCCGACCGGCCACTGCCGTTGGACGAGGTACGGGCCCGGTTGACCGCTTCGGTCGGTGCCGAGTTCGATCTGCTCGCCGGGGACGAGCTGACCGATTTCGTGGCCGGTGCGCAGCCGCTCACCGACGACTATGCCCCGGTCGACCAGCTGCTCGTCGCCCCCTGATGCGGTTCCGCAGGTGTAGCTCGGGCCAGATCGGGCAACTCGGGAGTCATGGGTGGGGTGGCGAACGACTGCGGGCAACTGCTCGGTGACCGGTACCGGCTGATCGAACGGCTCGGCACCGGCGGGACGTCGGTGGTCTGGCGTGGTTACGACGAGATCCTCGACCGGCAGGTCGCGATCAAGGTCCTCGCTCCGCAGTACGCCCCGGACCAGGTGTTCCGCCACCGGATCCGGGTGGAGGCGCAGGCCGCCGCCCGGCTGTGCCACCCGCACATCACCAACGTCTACGACTACGGCGAAGCCGTCCGGGACGCAGCCACCCTGCCGTACGTGGTGATGGAACTGGTGGACGGCGAGTCGCTGGCCGCCCGGCTGCGTCGGGAACACATTCTGTCCTGGCGGGACGCGGTGGTGGCCTGCGCCGAGGTCGCCTCGGCGCTGGCCGCCGCGCACGCCACCGGCGTCGTCCACCGCGATGTCACCCCGGCCAACGTCATGCTGACCAGCACGGGAGCAAAGGTCGTCGACTTCGGCATCTCCGCGTTGGCCGGCGAAAGCGACGTCGGCCCGGACGGCAACCTGCTCGGCACCCCGGCGTACCTGGCGCCGGAGCGCCTCAACGGCGGCCAGGTCTCACCGGCCACCGACGTGTACGCCGTCGGCCTGCTGCTCTACCGCTCACTCACCGGCCGGCTGCCCTGGCAGGCCGCGAGCGTCACCCAGATGCTGCGGGCACACCTGCACACCGTGCCCGACCCGATGCCACCGGTCGCCGGACTGCCGGCGGAGGTGGTCGACCTCACCCTGCGGTGCCTGGCCAAGTGCCCGGCGGACCGGCCGACCAGCGAGGAGGTGGCGAAGACGCTGGCCGCCGCCGTCGGGGTCGCCGCCGGGCTGTCGCCGTCGATGGTCGCGCCGCTGCCGAACCGGCCGGGCTCCGACACCGACACTGCCGCCGACGACGGCCCGCCCCCGGTCGGCGTCGATGTCACCTGCGGGCTCGAGGTCACCGGGCTGGATCTGCCGGTCCCGACCGGCATCGGCCGGCGTCGCCGGCTGCGGACCTCATGGGTGCAGCGCCGCGCGGAAGCCGTGGTGATCGGGGTCGGCCTGATGATGCTCAGCGCCCTGGTCTGGGCCGGAGCCGGTGCCACACCCGCCACCGACCGGTTCCGCGAGGCGGTGGCCGCGCCGCCGGACTTCGGGCTCGCCGCCCAGTCCTCGGCGCCCTGCCGGGTCGAATACACGGTGCGCGGCGACTCCGGACGGGAGTTTGTCGCTGCGGCCACCGTCACCAACACCGGTTCCGCCGAGCTGACCGACTGGTCTCTGCGCTTCGCCTTCCCCGGCACCCAACGGCTCACCGCGGTGCGGGGCGGGCAGTGGGAACAGCAGGGCGGCGACGTACGGCTGCGGCCTGCGGCCGACGCCACCACCCTGGCCCCGGGGGCGACCGCACAGCTCCAGCTGGCGGGTGACTACGACGGGGTCAACACGCTGCCGCTGGAGTTCCACCTCGACGAGCTGATCTGCGACGTGTCCGTCGCGGCGGTCGCCGGACAGGCGGCGGGCGCGACGACCGAACTGTTGGAAACGGCGACCGGTCAGCCTGCCACCGACACGTCCCCGGTCCGGTAGCACCCCGTCGGCGGTACGGCTCCGGTGCGGGTACGGGTCAGGTGGCGGCGGCGAACCGCTGAACCTGTTCGGTGGTGCCGGAGACGATCAGCAGGGCGCCGTCACGAAGTTCGGTCTCCCGGTCGGCGTAGGTGAACCGTTCCCCCGGCATCTTCACCCCGATCACGGTCACTCCGTACCGCGACCGGATGTCGGTCTCACCGAGCCGCCGGCCCGCCGTACCACTCGGCAGCCGGGTCTCGGCGATCGAGAAGCCGTCGTCGAACTCGATGAAATCGAGCATCTTGCTGGTGATCAGGTGCGCCACCCGGTCGCCCATCGCGGCCTCCGGGTAGATGACGTGCCGGGCGCCGACGGAACGCAGGATCTTGCCGTGCTTGCCGGAGACCGCCTTGGCCCAGACCTCGGTGACGCCGATCTCGGCGAGGCTGAGCACGGTCAACACGCTGGCCTCGACATCCGAGCCGATGCCGACCACCACCCGCTGGAAGTCCCGCAGACCCAGCTGACGCAGCGCCTCGGTGTCGGTCGAGTCGGCCTGCACCACGTAGGTGAGCCGGTCTGCCCACCGCTGGACCACCGCCGGATTGGAATCGACGCCGAGCACGTCGAAACCCATCCGCAGCATCGAGTCGGCGACCTGGCCGCCGAACCGGCCGAGCCCGATGATGACCACGGTCCGGGTGGACCTGGTGCCGGTACGGTCAGCCAACGATGGGTCGCTCCTCCGGGTAGTGGAACCGTCGCCGCCGGGTGTTCAACGCGATCGCCGAGCCCAACGTGACGCTGCCGATCCGGCCGACGAACATCAGCACGACGAGCAGCACCTGAGCAGGGTCGGGCAGGTCGCCGGTGATCCCGGTGGACAGCCCGGTCGTGCCGAACGCCGACGTCACCTCGTACAGCGCCTGTTCACCGCCGATGTCGTCGGTCAGGCTGATCAGGGCCAGGGTGCCGGCCCCGACCAACGCCACGCCGATCAGCGCGACGGTCAGCGCCTGACGCTGGCTGGCCGCCGCGATCCGGCGTCGGCCGATCACCACGTCGTGCTCGCCGCGCAGCTCCGACCAGATGACGAAGGCGAGCAGGAAGAAGGTGGTCACCTTGATCCCGCCGGCGGTGCTGGCGCTGCCACCGCCGATGAACATCATTCCGATGGAGGCCGCCGTCGTCTCCGGGTTGAGCTCTCCCAGGTCGACCGTGTTGAACCCGCCGGACCGGGTCATCACGTCCTGGAACAGCGCGGCCAACAGCTTCTCCGGCAGGTCGAGCGGGCCCAGGGTACGCGGGTTGGCCCACTCGAAGGTGAGCATGCTGACGAAGCCGATGCCGATCAGCGCCAACGTGCCCCACACGGTCAGCCGGGTGTGCACCGACCAGCGCCGCGGCCGGCTGCGCTCGCGGGCCAGCTCGAACAGGGCCGGGAAGCCGAGCCCGCCGACCACCACGCCGACGATCAGCGGCAGGCAGATCCACCAGTCGCCGACGAACTGGACCAGCCCGTCGGAGTAGAGGGCGAAGCCGCCGTTGTTGAACGCCTGGACGGCGTGGAACAGCCCGTACCACAGGGCCCGGGGCGGCGGGTAGTCGTAGTGCAGCCACAGCCGGGCGGCCAGGACGAGGGCGATCGCTGTTTCGGCGCCGAGCATCGTCGCCGCGATCCGCAGCAGCACCCGCCGGATGTCGGACAGCGCGAGGCTGTTGGTCTCGGCCTGCGCCGTGAGTCGGCTGCGCAGCCCCAGCCGGCGGGACACCAGCAGGCCGAGCAGGGTGGCCAGCGACATGATCCCGAAGCCGCCGAGCTGGGTGAGCAGGGTGATCAGCACCAGGCCGAGCGGTGACCAGTAGGCCGGGGTGTCGGTGACGGCCAGCCCGGTCACGCAGACCGCCGAGGTGGCGGTGAACAGGGCTGTGACGAAGGGCGCCGCGTCGGGTCCCTGGCGGCTGGCCGGCACCATCATCAGTACGGTGCCCACGGCGATCGCCCCGAGGAACGCGATCGGCACGATCCGGGCGGGGTTTCGCAGCGGCCGGCGCATCAAAGATGTCATACCACTGCAAAAGCCGAAAATATCAGAGATTGATCGGCATTCATGTAGTGGTCAGCCGGTCACCGACCGCCCGTCGCCCACCGGTCTCCCGCCCGTCGCCCGGGGCGTCTTCACTGACGCCGACGACGCCCTGCGACACCCCTGTGAGGAGATGACGTTGTCGCGTACTCTGCCGATCATGCTGCTTGCCGGCACCCTGCTGGCCACCATGGCGATCCCGTCCGCCGCCACCGCGACCGACCCGGCGGCCCGCGGCAAGCCGCCGCAGGCCGAGCCGAAACCACTGGTCATCGCACACCGCGGGGCCAGCGGCTACCGGCCGGAACACACCCTGGAGGCGTACCGGCTGGCGATCCGTCAAGGCGCCGACTACATCGAACCCGACCTGGTGTCGACCGCCGACGGGGTGCTGGTCGCCCGGCACGAGAACGAGATCTCGGGCACCACCGACGTCGCCGACCGCGCCGAGTTCGCCGATCGGCGGGCAACCAAGACCATCGACGGGCGCTCCGTCACCGGGTGGTTCACCGAGGACTTCACCCTGGCCGAGCTGCGTACCCTGCGGGCCGTGGAGCGACTGCCGCAGGTCCGGCCGACCAACACGGCGTTCGACGGTGAGTTCACGGTGCCGACCCTGCAGGAGGTCATCGACCTGGCCCGGTCGGAGGGCCGGCGACTGGGCCGGACCATCGGCATCTACCCGGAGACCAAGCACCCCACCTACTTCCAGTCGATCGGGCTGCCGCTGGAGGAGCCACTGGTCGACACTCTGCGACGCAACAAGCTGACCCGGCGTACCGATGCGGTGTTCATCCAGTCCTTCGAGACCGCCAACCTGCGCAAGCTGAGCCGGATGACCAACGTGCGGCTGGTGCAGTTGCTCGGCGGCAGCGGCCGGCCGTACGACTTCGTCGTGGCCGGTGACCCGCGCGGCTACGCCGACCTGGCCACCCCGGACGGGCTCGCCTGGATCAGCCGGTACGCCGACGCCATCGGGCCCACCAAGGACCTGATCGTGCCGCGCGACGCCGACGGCGCGCTGCTGGCCCCGACCTCGCTGATCCGCGACGCCCACCGGGCCCGGCTGGCGGTGCACGCCTGGACGTTCCGGGCGGAGAACCAGTTCCTGCCGGCCGACCACCGCATCGGTGCCGACCCGGCTGCCCGGGGCGACATCACCGCAGAGTACGAACTGTTCTACGGACTCGGGCTGGACGGACTGTTCGCCGACCATCCGGACACCGCCGTGGCGGTCCGCGTCGCCACCCGCTGAACGGTCCTTGCTACGGTCCACGACATGACCGTGGACCGGGCCGAGTTGCGCGACCGCGCCGAGCAGACGCTGCACAGGCTGGCCGGGCCGGGCGCGACGTTGCGCGACGACCAGTGGCGGGCCATCGAGGCGCTGGTCGTCGACCGGCGGCGGGTGCTCTGCGTACAGCGCACCGGGTGGGGCAAGTCGGCGGTCTACTTCATCGCCACCGCGTTGCTGCGCGCCGGCACCGGTTCGTCCGGCACCGACCCGGCCACCCCGACCGGGTCGGTGCCGACCGCACCGGCCGGGCCGACGGTGATCGTCTCGCCGCTGCTGGCGTTGATGCGCAACCAGGTCGCCGCCGCCGAACGGGCCGGGATCCAGGCCCGCACGATCAACTCCGCCAACCTCGACGAGTGGGACACCGTCAGCGCGGAGATCCGGGCCGGCGCCGTCGACGTACTGCTGATCAGTCCGGAGCGGCTGAACAACCCGGACTTTCGGGACAACGTGCTGCCCAGCCTGGCCGCTACCACCGGCCTGCTGGTCATCGACGAGGCGCACTGCGTGTCGGACTGGGGGCACGACTTCCGCCCCGACTACCGGCGGATCCGGACCTTCCTGCGCGAGCTGCGCCCCGGCACGCCGGTGCTGGCCACCACCGCGACCGCCAACACCCGGGTCACCGACGACGTCGCCGAACAGCTCGGCGACACCGCAGACAGCCGGTCCGACGACGACCACGCCGCCTCCGACGGCAGGCTCGGCGACACGCTGGTGCTGCGCGGTCCGCTGGACCGCCGGTCGCTGCGGCTGGCCGTGCTCGACCTGCCCGGCACCGCGCACCGGCTCGGCTGGCTCGCCGACCACCTGGAAACGCTGCCCGGCTCCGGCATCGTCTACACGCTCACCGTCGCGGCCGCCGCCGAGACCGCCGAGTTCCTGCGCTCCCGGGGCTACGCCGTCGCCGCGTACAGCGGCCAGTCCGACGACGCGCAACGCCGCGCCGCCGAACAGGACCTGCTGGACAACAAGATCAAAGCCCTGGTGGCGACGTCCGCGCTCGGCATGGGTTTCGACAAGCCGGACCTCGGTTTCGTGGTGCACCTCGGCGCGCCGCCGTCGCCGATCGCCTACTACCAGCAGGTGGGTCGGGCCGGCCGGGCCCTGGACGGTGACCGGTACGCCGACGTGGTGCTGCTGCCCGGCCCCGAGGATCAGGCGATCTGGCGGTACTTCGCGTCACTGGCCTTCCCCCGCGAGGAACAGGTGCGCTCGGTGCTCGCCGCCCTCGAAAACGCCGGTCGTCCGCTGTCCACCCAGGCCCTGGAGCCGATCGTCGATCTGCGGCGCACCCGGCTCGAACTGATGCTCAAGGTGCTAGACGTGGACGGCGCGGTGCGCCGGGTGCGCGGCGGCTGGGTCGCCACCGGCGAGCCGTGGCACTACGACGCCGCCCGGCTGCACCGGGTGGCCCAGGCCCGCACCGCCGAACAGCAGATCATGCAGGAGTACGCGGTACCGGCCGACACCGCCCCGCCGGCCGGCCGACCCGGCTGCCGGATGGAGTTTCTCCGCCACTGCCTGGACGACCCGCAGGCCCAGCCGTGCGGGCGCTGCGACCGCTGCGCCGGCGGGTGGCTGCCGTCCGAGGTGAGCCCGGACGCGCTGCGCGCCGCCGAGACCTTCCTCGGCCGGGCCGGAGTGGAGATCCCCCCGAAGAAGCTCTGGCCGACCGGGCTGGAGGCGGTCGGCGTACCGCTGCGCGGCAAGATCGGCCCCGACGAGCAGGCACTGCCCGGCCGGGCCGTCGGGCGGCTGTCCGACCTGGGGTGGGGTAGCCGGCTGCGGGACCTGCTCGCCGCCGGCCGGCCGGACACCGTGCTGCCGGCCGACGTCGCCGGTGCGGTGATCGACGTGCTCCGCGAGTGGGCGCGCGGCACCCAACCGTGGCCGGCCCGACCGGTCGGGGTGGTGGCGGTCGCCTCCCGGACCCACCCGGAGCTGGTGGCCAGCACCGCCCGACGGATCGCCGAGGTCGGTCGGCTGCCGCTGCTCGGCTCGGTCGAGCCGGCCTGGGCCGAGCCGCCGTCGGCTCAGGGCCGGGGCAACAGCGCGCAACGGGTCCGTACCGTCCACGACGCGTTCGCCGCGCCGCCGGAGCTGGCTGCGGCGCTGTCCGGGCTGACCGGCCCGGTGCTGCTGGTCGACGACCTGGTCGACACCGGCTGGACGTTGACCGCCGTGGCCCGGCTGCTGCGGCGCTCCGGCGCCCCGGCGGTGCTGCCGTTCGCCCTCGCCACCACGAACTGACCCGGTCCGAGCGGGACGGGGTCGCCCGGCCCGGTCAGCCTGATCCGAGTCAGCCCGGCCGGCCGTAGCCCTTGATCGGCATCCGGTCGATCTTGTCGACGCGGACCACTTCACCGTGCCGCGGCGCGTGGATCATCTGGGCGGCCCCGATGTAGATCCCGACGTGCTGCACGTTGCTGTAGAAGAAGACCAGGTCACCGGGGCGGAGCTGGGCGCGGCCGATGCGGGTGACGGTGCCGAACTGCCGGCGGGCGTTGTGTGGCAGCTGCACCCCGGCCGTCGCCCAGGCCGCCGAGGTCAGCCCGGAGCAGTCGTACGAGTGCGGCCCGGCCGACCCCCACCGGTACGGCTTGCCGAGCTGGGCGTGGGCGAAGGCGACGACGCTGGCCGCGCTGCCGGTCGCCGCCTCGGGCAGTGGGTCGGCCGGGCTGCGGTCGGCGGTGGCGGCGCCGGACCGGCTCAGCAGCGCCTGCTGGCGGTCCCGCAGCTCGGTCAGCGCCCGGATGTCCGACTCGATCTGCCGCTGCGTCGCGGACAGCTGCTCCTGCTGCAGCAACTGCTGCTCGATCAGCGCGTTCGCCGTCCGGCGCGCCGCTTCGCTGCGGTCGCGGGTGTCGCGCAGCTCGGCGATCGTCCGCTCGTTGTCGCGGTTGATCACGTCGGCGATGAGCAGCTGGTCGACGAAGTGTTCCGCCGACGCGGTGGACAGCAGGGTGGCGACGGGTCGGGCACCGTTCACCCGGTAGTTGCTGGCCGCGAGTTGACCGACCTGGTCGTGTCGGAACGCGAGCTGCCGGTCCAGTTCGGTGATCGTTTCGCTGAGTCCACCAGCGCGTTCCTGGTTGTGGCGCAGATCCAGCCGGATCTCGTTGTACTGCTCGACCACCGTCTCCAACTGGTGGGCCGCCTGGTCGATCCGCCGGTCCAACTCGGCGATCGAGGCCTGCGCCTGGGCCGGAGCCGGCAGCAACGTGGCGGTTACAGCGGTGACGAGGGCGGCTGCCCTACTTGCCAAGCTATTAACGGTCACGGATGGTACAACGACGGTGCGTTGCGGAAGCCACGGCTGACGACACAGCCGACAACCAGTCGACGACCAGTCGACGACCCGGCCGAGGCGTTGCCGGCCAGCAGCGACTACCGTCGGCGAGGTGGGAGAAACAGTGACCGGTGCCGGCGATCCGACGGGCCCGACAGACCCGGTGGGGCAGGGGACGTCCACCGTGCGGCTGGCGACCGGGGTCGCCGCCGTCGTGCTCGCGATGCTCGCCGGGTTCGCCCTGGGTCGGGCGGTGACCGCCCCGACCAGCATCGGCACCCAGTACGCGGCCGGCGCCGCCGACCACACCCACCCGCCCGGGACCACACCGCATGTGCACGACGGCACCGACGGCACCGACGGCGGTGACCAGGTGTCCGGCCTGTCGGTCAGCGTCGGCGGCTACACCCTGGTGCCGGTGCGGCGGCAGCTGCCGGTCGGCGAGCAGGTCGACCTGCGCTTCCAGATCGTCGACGCCGATCAGCGGCCGGTCACCGCCTTCGACGTGGTGCACGACAAGCCGATGCACCTGATCATCGCCCGCCGGGATCTGACCGGGTACCAGCATCTGCACCCGACGATGGCACCGGACGGCACCTGGAGCGTCCCGGTCCGGCTGGCCGCCGCCGGCATCTGGCGGCTCTACACCGACTTCACCCTGCGCGACTCCGACGGTACGCCGGTCGCGTTGACGCTCGGCGTCGACCTCGTGGTGGCCGGCGAGTACCTGCCGACCGACCTGCCGGCCGCCGCCGACACCACCGAGGTGGACGACTTCACCGTACGGATGCGCGGGGTCGCACAGCGCGGGGTGGTGACGCCGCTGCTGTTCGAGGTGGGCCAGGCCGGCCAGTCTCCGACGCTGGAGCCCTACCTCGGCGCGTACGGGCATCTGGTCGCGCTGCGCGACGGCGACCTCGGCTATCTGCACGTGCATCCGGAGGCCGAGCTGGTCGACGGCGCGGTGAAGTTCTGGCTGACCGCCCCGAGCCCCGGTGACTACCGGATGTTCCTGGACTTCCAGGTGGCCGGCGAGGTGCACACCGCCGAGTTCACCGTCACGGTCGACTGACCACGGTCGCCCCGGCGGCGTCCGACACAGCGGACCCGGCGGTGTCCGGCGGCGCCGGCAGCAGGGTCTGCAGCCGGGGGGTCACCGCCCACTGGTCGACCAGCGCCCGGTAGGCCCGGTGCTGCTCGCGTCGGTCCGGTACGCCGCCACGCCGGGCCCGCAGCAGCAGGTTGCGCGGCGTGTGCTGGGAGTCGATGAACTCGACCACGTCCACCCGGTAGCCGTACGCCCGCAGCAGGGTCGCCCGCAGCGTGTCGGTGAGCACGTCGGCGAACCGTTCCCGCAGGATGCCGGCGGAGACCAGCGGCCCGTACGGCTGCGGTGCCGGCTGCCGGCGCAGCTGGGCGGCGATGTCGTGGTGGCAGCAGGGCGCGGCCAGCACCCACCGGGCCTGCCAGTCGACGGCCCGGGCCAGCGCCTCGTCGGTGGCGGTGTCGCAGGCGTGCAACGCCAGCACCAGGTCCGGCGCCGGCTCGACCGGTGCCTGCCGGATGGTGCCGGCGACGAACCGGACCTGCCCGGCGCAGCCGAGCTGGTCGGCCAGCGCGGTGTTGCGCCGCCGCTGGTCCTCGCGGACGTCGACGCCGGTCACCACCGGCTGCCCGCCGCGGGAGACCAGGTAGCGGTAGGCGGCGAAGGTCAGATAGGCGTTGCCGCAGCCCAGGTCGACGACGTGCAGCGGCCCGGCGGGTAGCGGGTCGGGCAGGGTGGCGGCGAGCGCCCGCAGGAACGCGTCGACCTGGCGGCGTTTCGCAGCGTTTGCGCCGATCGCGGCGAACAGCGGGTCGTCCGGATCCAGCAGGTACCGCTTGGCCCGGTCGTGGTCGCCGGGGCCGGTGTCGGTCCGGTCGGCGGTCGACCGGTGCACCTGCGCGGTGCCCTTCTTGGTCACCCGCAGCTGCAGGGTGCTGGTGCTGGTCTCGACGTGCCAGTTGCCGAACGGCTCGGCGAGCAGCTGGTCGACTGCGGCTTCGGCGGGGGCACCCGGCGGCAGGTTACGGGTCACCGGACGGGTGCCGTCGTTGGTGACGATCTGCAGGTGGGTACCGGCCCGCAGGGCGACCGGCCGGAGTTCGGCCCGAACGACCGACGGGGCGGCGTTGCGCCGACGCCCGGCGGCGACCGCCCGGGTGAGCTGCGGGCTGAGCAGCAGCGCCCGGACGTCGTCGAGGGCGTCGGCGAGGGATCGAGTCAGTTTTCGCCGCCGCTGCCCTGCTCGGCCCGGCCGGCTCCGCCGACTTGCTCGGCCCGGCCGGCTCCGCCGGAGCCACCCCGGCGGCGTCGGCGGCGGCGCGTCGAACCGCCCGAGCCGCCGTCCGACGTGGCGGCGGCCGCGATCTCCGTACCGTCGGTGGACGCAGCTCCGGAGTCGGTGCCGGCACCGCCGTTGACGACCTGACCGCCGCGCCGTCGACGACGCGGCCGGCGGCTGGCCGGGGGACCGTCCTCACCGGCGGTCGTCGCGGTGGCGGTGGACCGGTCGGCGTCGTCCGGCGCGGCGGAGCGACGGGACCTCGACGACCGCCGGCCCCGGCTGTCACCGCGCGCTCCGCGCTCGGCGCGGCCGCCGCCGTCACCGCGCCGCCGCCGGCCGGCGCTGCGGCCGCCGAGGTCCTCCTCGACCTCGGCGGACAGCCCGGCGCGGGTACGGTCGGCGCTGGGCAGCGTGCCGGAGACGTCGCGGGAGATGTCCAGGTCTGCGTAGAGGTGCTCAGAGGTGTGGTACGTCTCCGGCGGCTCGGGCATCTCCAGCCCGAGGGTCTTGTCGATGATCCGCCACCGGGTGATGTCCTCCCAGTCGACGAAGGTCACCGCCACCCCGGTCGCGCCGGCCCGGCCGGTGCGACCGATCCGGTGGGTGTAGGTGTCCTGGTCCTCCGGGCAGTCGTAGTTGATCACGTGGGTGACGCCGGAGACGTCCAGACCGCGGGCGGCGACGTCGGTGGCCACCAGGATGTCGATCTTTCCGGTACGGAAGGCGCGCAGCGCCCGTTCCCGGGCGCCCTGGCCGAGGTCGCCGTGCACGGCGGCCACCGCGAAGCCACGGAAGTCCAGGTCCTCGGCGACCCGGTCGGCCGCCCGCTTGGTACGGGTGAAGATCATCGTCAGCCCGCGCTCCTCGGCCTGCAGGATCCGGGCGACGATCTCGATCTTGTTCATCGGGTGGGTGCGGTAGACCACCTGGCGGGTCAGCGGAGGGACGCCCGCCTCGGTGGTGTGCCCGGCGTGGATGGTCACCGGGTGGCGCAGGAACCGCCGGGACAGGGCCACGATCGGGTCGGGCATGGTGGCGGAGAACAGCATCGTCTGCCGGTCCTCCGGCAGCATCGCCAGGATCCGCTCGACGTCGTCGAGGAAGCCCAGATCGAGCATCCGGTCGGCCTCGTCCAGCACCAGCGCCCGGATCCGGTCCAGCCGCAGCTTCTTCTGCTTGGCCAGGTCCATCAACCGACCCGGCGTACCGACCAGGATCTCCACGCCGGAACGCAGCGTCTCGATCTGCGGCTCGTACGCGACGCCACCGTAGATCGGCAGCACCCGCACGCCGCGGGTGCTGCCGGCGGCGGCCAGGTCCTTGGCGACCTGCAGGCCGAGCTCGCGGGTCGGGACGACGACCAGCGCCTGCGGTACGCCGTCACCGCCCTCGGTCGGGGCGAGCACCCGGTCGATGAGCGGTACGCCGAAGCCGAGCGTCTTGCCGGTCCCGGTCGGTGCCTGGCCGATCAGGTCGCTGCCGCGCAGCGCGATCGGCAGGGCGTACTCCTGGATGGCGAAGGCGTGGACGATGCCGACCTGGGCAAGCGCGGTCACCGTCTCCGGGCGGGCACCCAGGTCGGCGAAGGTGGGGCTGTCGGGCCGTGCCGGTGGGCGTTTCGCCGGCTCGTCGCCGGCGTTGTGGTCGAAAATGTCAGTCATCAGGTGTCGGGGGTGCCTCTCGTGGTGCGCCCCGCCTGTTCCTGAGGGCGCGTGTCGGATGCGGCGCCGCGACGGCGCCGGTTGTGCGGCGCGCAGGGTGCGCGCCGGTTGTGGTCGGTGCCAGAAGGGCGCCGGTTGTGCGGCGCGCCGAGCCGGCGCGTCCGATGGTCGTCGGCACCGACGTCGTGTCGGTGCGGTGCGGGTGCTGCGAAGTGCCGCCGCGATGCCGGGGCGACGCGTTGTCTGCGGCGTGCCGCAGTGCGTCAGTTGACGGCGCTGGCCACACGCGATCGACAGGTCGCGGGCCGCACGCGCGCCGCGAACCCCGCTCGAGCATCCTCGACGGCCGCAGCATTGCTGACCATGGTAGCTGACGGTCCGCGCAGACGTGGAGATCCTCGGCGACGGCGGCCGGACCGACGACTCAGCTGTGGTTCTTGTCACGCCGCCGGGGTGGTGCGGGCACGGCGGCAGTGACGAACGGCACGGTCGTCAACGGTGTCGGCCGAAGGAGTCGCGACCGGGCCGCGGTCGCGACCGGCGCGGTGATCTGGCGGGTGATCCGGGCGGACCGATCCGGATCAGGCTGAACCGATCCGGATCGGTGCGGTCGGCCCTGGGAGCCGGCGGCCGACTCGGCAGCTTCGGGGCCGGTCCGGCCAGGTCAGCGGACGGTGAAGCCGACCGAACGGGGAGCGGCCTCGGCGATCTCGACGTACGCGATCTTGCTGACCGGGACGATGACCCGGCGGCCGCGCTCGTCGGTGAGTGACAGAGTCCCCTCGGTCGTGATTGCCTGGGTCACGATCTGCTCGATCTCAGCCGGTGACTGGGCACTGTCCAGAACGAGCTCGCGCGGCGCGTACTGCACGCCGATCTTGACCTCCACGGGTCCTCCTTGAGGTGGGCGAAAACAACGCCAACGCGAAGGTTAGCCGATGCGGACGCGCTGTGGTCAGGATGCCTCACCCTGCAGCGGGAACCCGGCGATGCCCCGCCAGGAGAGTGCGGCGAGCAACGACTCGGCTTCGTCCTTGGGCACCTGTCGACCGCCGGCCAGCCAGAACTGGGCGGCGGTCTCGGCCGCGCCGACCAGCCCGGAGGCGAGCAGCTCGGCCCGGGACCGGCTCACCCCGGTGTCCGAGATGATGGTGTCGGTGATCGACGCGATGCACTCCCGTTCGACGCGTTCCACCCGGGCCCGTACCAGCGGCTCGTTGCGCAGGTCGGAGTCGAAGACCAGCCGGAAGGCGCCGCTCTCCTCGTCGACGAAGTCGAAGTAGGCCTGCACCGCCCCGCTGACCCGTTCCTTGTTGTCGGTGGTCGCGGCCATCGCGGCGGCGACTTTGGCGATGATGGCGTCGCAGTGTGTGTCGAGCAGCGCCAGATACAACTCCAGCTTGCCCGGAAAATGCTGATAGAGCACCGGCTTCGACACGCCGGCCCGCTCCGCGATGTCGTCCATCGCCGCCGCGTGGTAACCCTGTGCGACGAACACCTCCTGGGCGGCGGCGAGCAGCTGCTTGCGGCGGGCGGACCGTGGCATCCGGGCCGGTCGGCCGCTTGTCTGTGCGTCGCTCGACGCAGCGGTCATGTCGAACCTCCGAGTCCGGTCGCGGCCATCTGGTCGGCGAAGAAACGAAACGATCAGTGCATATCACCTGGCCGGTCAATTGGCCCGACGTTGCAACTTATCGCCACTGTCAGCACACGGTAGCCTCAGCGGGGGCGACCGAGGAGCGCACGGTGGACGAATCAGGTGAACCCCGCGGGGCCGCACCGGGACCAGAGGACGGCGGAGCGGATCCGCGAGACCGTCGTGACCAGGGCATGGGCAGTTGGACGGGGTCGCCGACCCGGTGGTCGGACGGCTCCGGTGTCGGGCCGGACGCCGACCGCGCCGATGCCGGCTGGGGCGCCCGCGACGAACCGGTGAGCGGCCCGCACTGGGCTGACCCGCCGTCCCGGTACGCCGAGGTGCTGCCGTTCACCCGGACTCCGCGCGGCGGCTCAGTCACCCGTGGTTCCCGCAGCGCCGACAACGGCCGTGCCACAGCCGTCAACGGCCGGCCGGTCTCCGGGCCGGCCGAGACCGTGGTGCCGACCCCACGCCCCGCGCCGGCCGGTGAGTCGATCCAGCCGGGCGGCGTGGACACCGGACGGGCCGACAACGAGCCGACCGCCAGGATGGCCGGTGGACCTGCGGACGACCCCACCCCACCCGGTGGCTCGGCCGAGCGTCGTGGCGGTGACAACCCACGCCCGACCCCGACGCCGGTCAACCCGCCGCCGCGCTGGCAGGAGACGGCCCGGGTAGTGCCGACCGCGCCGCTGCGCGCGGTGCCGGTGGCCTCGGCGGCACCGGTGTCGCCGGCCCGGCCGGCCCGCCCCGGCACCCCACCGGGCTTCCAGCCGCCGCCGACCGGTCGGCCGGGCGCGCAACGATCCGAGCCCGACGACCGCCCGGTCGAGCCTGACCGGCAGCGCTCCGCGCAGTCCGACCTCCCGCCCGACCGGCCAGACCGGCCAGCCCTCCCGCCCGACCGGTCCGGGATGTCGCCCGACCGGTCCGGCCTCCCGGGTACGCCGGCCGACCGGTCCGCTGCCGGCCCCGCCGGCCGTACGGCGGACGCAGCCGGACGTGACGAACCTGCCCGGCGCGACGACTTCGCCCCCACACCGCCGCAGCCCGCCGGGCAGCCGTCCAACGTTGGTCCGCTCCGGCAGCCGACCGGCGAACGGCCCGGTCCAGGTGCTGGCGGGCCGTGGTCCCGGCAGGTGACCGGCGAATGGCCCCGGCCCGGCACCGCCGACGAGTTGCGACGGCCGGTCCCGACCAGCGCCGCACCGGCCGCTGACCAGTGGCACCGACAGAGCGCCACCGGTGAATGGCCACGACCGACCAGCTCCGCCGCCTGGGACCGGCCCGCTGACGACGTGCCGGGCGATCGGACCCAGCGTGGCCAGGGGTCGCCATCCGGGCCGGCGTCCGGGCCCCCGGCCGGTGAGCCGGACTGGTCGTACGGGCAGCGCTGGCCGGCGCCGGAGCCGGGCTGGACGGACGGGCCGACCGATTCGAGCTGGGCGGCTACGGACTCTGGCGGTCAGGTGTGGGCGGCAGAAGCCGCCGGTGGGCCGAGCGGCCCGGTGGAACGGGACGACGCCGAGCCGTCGGGCTGGTCCGACGACCGGACCGCCCCGGCTGACAGCGGCTGGTCCGGTCCGCCACCACCGAGCTGGGGCGGCGACGACCGCAGTGGCTGGCCGGGCGCGGCGAGCGGTGAGTCGGGCTGGGCGATGCCGGATCCGCCGACCGTGCCGGAGGAGCTGCCGTGGCGTCCCGACCGCCCGGCCGACCTGGGCCAGGCCGCCGGGTACCGGCCGGTCAGTGGCCAGCCCCGGTACGAGCCGACGGCTCCCGCCGAGCAGTACGAGCCGACGGCTCCCGCCGGCGGGCAGTACGGACCGGGGCGGCCCGGCCAGGGTGACAGCGGCGGGGACGCCGACGGCCTGATGCCCCGCCGCCGGGCGGTTTCCCGCCGCGCCGACGACGAGCTTGGCGAGGCAACGGTGTCCGGGCCGACTGGTGCGTCGGTCCCCGCGGAGCCGCCTGGGGCACCGGCCACCGCCGAGCCGGCCGGTGGTGCGCTGCCGCCGGTCGAACACCCGGCGGATCTGTCCACCACCCCCATCGCGGCTGCCGCGCTGGACTCGTTGCCGCAGCGGGTTCCCGCCGACCCGGACGTGCCGACCGTGCCGCAGCAACTGCCGCCGGTCGAACACGCGGCGGAGACGCCGGAACTCGCGCGGATCGCGTCCCACCTGCGCCGCGGCGACGTCGTCGACCAGCCGCAGGAGCGGCCGGAAGGCTTCGACGTCGGAGCGATCCTGGCAGCGGTACGCGGCGTCGGCGGAGTCCGCGACGCCTCGCTGCGGACCACCGACGCCGGTGCCCACAGCCTCCGGCTCGACCTGTCCGAGGGTGCCGACCCGGCCGAGGTGAGCCGGTTGGTGGCGCGGCTGCTCCAGGAACGGATGGGCCTGGCGGCGGCCCCGCAGAACCTGCCGGGTGGCGAACCCGACCACGGGCTGCCGGCGTTGCCCGGCCGCGCCGATCTGCCGGCGCCGGGTCGGCCGCCGGGCTCGACAGCTCCGCCGTTGACGGCTCCGGGTGGCGTACCTGGCTGGGTCGCCCCGGAACCGGCGGACGTACCGCGCCGCCGCCGACAGCCGCTGGGTCCCCGCCCCGGCCAGGACGATCCGCCGCCCCGGCACGCGGGCGCGGGCGCGACCGCCGCGACATCCGCTGTGCCGTGCGTGGAGCCGGGCGGCACCGCGCCGGAGAGCGGGCCGCCCCGGCCGCTGAACCCGGGTGGTCGGCCCGGCCCCCGGGTCGTGCTGGACCATGTGCAGGTCAGCACGTTCGGCGTGGACGCCACCGTCGAGGTGCGACTGACCGCCGGCCAGCGGACCACGTCCGGTGTGGCGACCGGGCCGGCGGTCGACGGGTACGTGCTGCGGTTGTGCGCGGTGGCCGCCGCCTCGTCGATCGAGAAGCTGTTGACCGGCCCGGCCGGCGCGGCGGACCGGGGACGGTGCATCGTCGAGCACGCGGCCGTGGTGCCGATGGGCGGCTGCGAGGTGGCGGTGGTCGTCGTACTGCTCGCCTGTGGTGGCTGGGTGGAGCAGCTGGCCGGTTCGGCGGTCGTCTCGGGGGATCCGCGGCAGGCTGTGGTGAGAGCCACACTCGCCGCCGTCAACCGGCGACTGGACGCTCTGCTGGCCTGATCGGCACGGCCACCGCCCCTGCTCGGCACGCATCCGCGGCCTGCTCGGCACGGTCCTGCGGCCTGATCGGCACCGTCCGGCGGGCTGACTGGTCGCTCAGTGGCCCGGTCGGCGGGACGGGGTGCCCGGACCGACGCGCCGGTCCGGGGTGCCCGGACCGGCGTCGGCTGTGGCACGCTGGTCAGCGATGTCCGACCGCCGTACCCGCCCGACCCGCCGTGACCACCCGTCCGGGGCACGGAGCCGGTCGGCGCACCGCCGGCAGCGGCGGGATGCGTCGCGTACCCGTCGGCGGCAGCTGCGGTGGCCGGTGCTGGCGGCGGTGCTGGTGACCGTGCTCGGGCTGGCGGCGATCGGGTTCGCGTTGCCCCGGGTCGGAGTGGGCGGCGATCGGGACGCGGTGGCCGCGCCACCCGGCGACACCACGGCGGCGACACCCAGCGCCGAACCGCCCCCGACGACCGGCCCGCCACCGACCACCGCGCCACCCGCGCCGGTGCTGCGGCTGTCCGGCACGGCACCGTCGGCCGGCAGCGGCGAGTTCGACTTCAGCACCAAGCAGGGGAAGATCGCTGGCCGGTCCGGCACCCTGCGCCGCTACCGGGTGGCCGTGGAGATCGGCTCCGAGGAGGACGTCGAGGCGTTCGGTGACGCGGTGGAGAAGCTGCTCTCCGACGAACGGAGCTGGATCGGCGGCGGTCAGCTGCGCCTGCAGCGGGTGCCGGACCAGGCCGGCCACGACTTCACGGTCTACCTGGCCACGGCGCAGACCGCCGCCCGGATGTGCCAGGCCGGCTGGGTGGACATACGGATCGACGGCGAGCCGTACACCTCGTGTCGGGCGCAGGGCCAGGCAATCATCAACCTGGACCGCTGGCGGTTCTCGGTCGACCACTACGTCAGCGGTGAGGTCCCGCTCGACGTCTACCGGGCGTACGTGATCAATCACGAGGTCGGCCACGAGCTGGGCCACGGCCACGAGCGCTGTCCGGGTGAGGGCGAGCCGGCCCCGGTGATGATGCCGCAGACGCTGTTCCTCAACGGATGTGTGGCCAACCCGTGGCCGTTCCTGGCCGGTGAGCGGTACGCCGGTCCGCCGCTGTGAGCGGGCCGCTCGGCGGATCGTCGGAGGACACGGGGCGTACGGTCGGATTGAATCCCTGAACCGATGGTCCCCGCGCGTCGTTCGGGCCTTACCGACATGCCGTGACAATCTGGGCAGGTCAGGCCAGGGATTCGCGCCGGTTCGCCCCCTGTCGTGCACCAGTCCGACCGGCGCGGGTGGCGAAGCACGCCATGAGGGGCGGGCCACGATGCACGACCGACGACGAGTCACCGAGGAGCCGGACCGCCGGCCGGGCAACCGGCCGGACCGCCAGGGGCCGGACCGTCAGCGGGATCACCGGCCGGAGCGTCGACGGGCGGCGCGTCGCCGACGTCGCCGGGCCGGGGCACTCATCCTGGTGACGATGGCGGCGGCGCTGATCGTCACCGACGTCCTACGAGCCGGTTCCGGCGCCACCGGGCTGCTGGCGGCGGCGGTACACGAGCCCGGCCCCGGCGGCGGGGTGGCACCCGCCGGCAGCGCACCGTCGGACGGCGCCGGTCTGCCACCGGCCCCGTCGCCAGCCAGCTACCCGGAGACCGGGCCGGGTACGTTCGGCTACCTCACCGGAACCGGCCCGCTGCTCGGCTGGGCCGGGGAACTCCGCCGGTTCCGGGTCGCCGTCGAGGACGGGACCGGTCAGCGCGTCGACGAGTTCGCGGCGATCGTCGACGCGACGCTCGGCGACGGACGCAGTTGGATCGCCTCCCGGCAGTTCCGGCTGCAGCGGGTGTCCCGGGTCGACGCCGCCGAGTTCACCATCTACCTGGCCACCCCGGGCACCTCGGAGCAGATGTGCGCGCTCGGTGGGCTGACCACCGAGAAGTACACCTCGTGCCGGCTGCCCGGTCAGGTGATTATCAATCTGGCACGTTGGCTGGAGGCGGTGCCGCATTACGACGGGACACTCGCCGAGTACCGCGCCTACGTGATCAACCACGAGGTCGGTCACCAGTTCGGCATGGGCCACGAATTGTGCCCGGCACCCGGCCGCCCCGCTCCGGTGATGCAGCAGCAGACGTACGGGATGCAGGGCTGTGTGGCCAACGGCTGGCCGTACCTGGACGGCGAGCGGTACACCGGACCACCGATGACCTGACCGATGACCGTGACCGGGCGACAGTGCCAGGTGCCGATCCGCACGGGGAACGGCTATTCCCGGATCCCGGATGGCGGGCGGTGTCGCTACTCATGGCCGAGTCGGCGCGGAGCGAGCAACAATAGCGCAGCCAGCATTGCCGATCCCGGGGAGTTCACCGTGTCGTTGCCCCCGCTCGTCGAACCCGCCGCCGAGCTGACCGTCGATGAGATCCGCCGCTACTCGCGGCACCTCATCATCCCGGATGTCGGGGTCGACGGCCAGAAACGCCTCAAGAACGCCAAGGTGCTCTGCGTGGGCGCCGGCGGGCTCGGCTCACCCGCCCTGATGTACCTGGCCGCGGCCGGTGTCGGGACGCTGGGCATCGTCGACTTCGACACCGTCGACGAGTCGAACCTGCAGCGTCAGATCATCCACGGCCAGTCGGACATCGGCCGGTCCAAGGCCGAGTCGGCCGCCTCGTCGGTGCGGGAGATCAACCCGTACGTCAACATCCAGATCCACGACGTGTCGCTGGACAACGACAACGTCTTCGACATCTTCGGCCAGTACGACCTGATCCTCGACGGCACCGACAACTTCGCCACCCGCTACCTGGTCAACGACGCCTGCGTACTGCTCGGCAAGCCGTACGTGTGGGGGTCGATCTACCGGTTCGACGGCCAGGTCAGCGTCTTCTGGGACCAGCACGGCCCGAACTACCGGGACCTCTACCCGGAGCCGCCGCCGCCCGGCATGGTGCCGTCCTGCGCCGAGGGCGGCGTGCTCGGCGTGCTCTGCGCCTCGATCGGGTCGATCATGGTCACCGAGGCGATCAAGCTGATCACCGGCATCGGTGATCCGCTGCTCGGTCGGCTGATGGTCTACGACGCCCTGGAGATGACCTACCGGGTCATCAAGATCCGCAAGGACCCGAACGGCGAGCCGATCACCGGCCTGATCGACTACGACGACTTCTGCGGCGCGGTGTCGACCGAGGCCGAGGAGGCGGTCGTCGACTCCACCATCACCGCCCGCGAGCTGAAGGACTGGCAGGACGCCGGCAAGGACTTCTTCCTGATCGACGTCCGGGAGCCGGCCGAGTACGAGATCGTCAAGATCCCCGGCTCGACGTTGATCCCCAAGGGCGAGTTCCTCAACGGCGAGGCCCTGGCGAAGCTGCCGCAGGGCCGGCAGATCGTGCTGCACTGCAAGTCCGGCGTACGGTCGGCCGAGGCCCTTGCCGCGGTCAAGGCCGCCGGCTTCGCCGACGCCGTGCACGTCCAGGGCGGGGTGCTCTCCTGGGTCAAGCAGATCGACCCGTCGCTGCCCAGCTACTGATCCAGCGTCCGGTGGCCGCCCGCCCTCCCGGGCCGGCGGTCACCGGTCACCGGCCGGCTAGTTGACCTTGACTGAGTTACCGAGGCGGACCGCCGGACCCGGCGGTAGCCTGTCGTCCGTGGTCGATATGGATGCCGCCATCGGGTTCGTCGTCGCGCACGGCGACACCGTGGACCGGGCCCGGCTGTCCTGGTTGCGGACCGGGACCGCCCCGCAGCCCGACGCACTCACCAGCGCCGAGGTCGGGCAGGCACCGGACGGCGGCTGGCCCGCCTTCTGGGCCGGCGACGTCGCCTCGGTCGACGCCACCTGCTTCCGGCTCGCCGAACTGGACGACCTCGGTGCGCTCGACCGGCCACCGGCCCGCAAGGCGCTCGACTGGCTGGCCGGCCGGCAACGGGCCGACGGCAGCTGGGAAGAGGACGAGAGCCTGGCCGCCGAGGCACCCGACTGGGCACGGCCCGGCGACCCGGAAGCCACCTACTACCTGACCGCCAACGCCGGCTACTGGCTGAGCGTCGCCGACACCGACGGCGCCGGCGACCCCGGCCACCGCGCCGCCGCACAGCGCGCCGCCCACTACCTGGCTGCCCAGATGCGCCCGGACGGCACCTGGCCGTCGTACCTGCTGGCCGGCTGGCTGGCCGCCGCCACCCTCTACCGGCAGACCATGTTCTACGAGTCGGCCCGGATGCAGGTGGTGCTCAACGACCGGCTCGCCACCATGGCTCCCGGCGACGTCGCCCAGCTGGCCGCCGCGCTACGCCGGGCCGGCCTGGCCGACGACGACTGGCTGCTCACCAACGCCCGCCGTCGGCTGGCCGCCACCCAGCGCAGCGACGGAGGCTGGGACAGCGACGCGGGCGACCCGTTCGAGGTGCACGTCGTCCTGGCCGCGATCCGCGCCTGCCGCTGACCGGCCTCCCGGTGCGCGCCCGCCGTCGGGTGGGGTTACCCGCGCAGGTGGCCGTCGCCGGTGACCACGTACTTCGTCGAGGTCAGCTCCGGCAGCCCCATCGGCCCACGGGCGTGCAGCTTCTGCGTGGAGATGCCGATCTCCGCGCCGAAGCCGAACTGCCCGCCGTCGGTGAACCGGGTCGACGCGTTCACCATCACCGCGGCCGCGTCGACCCGGGCGACGAACTCACGGGCGGCGCTCGCCGAGTCGGTGACGATCGCCTCGGTGTGCCCGGTGCCGTACCGCTTGATGTGCGTCACCGCCGCGTCGAGTGAGTCGACGACGGCGACTGAGATGTCCGCCGACAGGTACTCGGTGGCGAAGTCGTCGTCGGTGGCCGGCACCACGTCGGCCGAGAACGCCGCGACCTCCGGGGTGCCGTGCACGGTCACATTCGCGTTCCGCAGTTCCTTCAGCAGCTTCGGCAGGAACGCCGCCGCCACGTCCACGTGCACCAGCAGCGACTCGGCGGTGTTGCAGGTCGACAGCCGCTGCGTCTTCGAGTTGACCGCCACGGCGAGGGCCTTGTCCAGGTCGGCGGCGGCGTCGACGTACACGTGGCAGTTGCCGACGCCGGTCTCGATCACCGGCACCGTCGACTCCTCGACCACGGTGCGGATCAGGTCCGCCCCGCCGCGCGGAATCAGCACGTCGACCAGGCCGCGCGCCCGCATCAGCTCCTTGACCGAGTCGCGCGACGAGGCGTCCAGCAGCTGCACCGCGTCGGCCGGCAGTCCGACGCCGGCCAGTGCGTCCCGCAGCACCTCGACGAGGATCGCGTTGGAGTGCGCCGCCGACGACGAGCCGCGCAGCAGCGCCGCGTTGCCCGACTTCAGGCAGATCCCGGCGGCGTCGACGGTCACGTTCGGCCGCGCCTCGTAGATGATGCCGACCACCCCGAACGGCACCCGCACCTGCCGCAGTTCCAGACCGTTCGGCAGCGTCGAACCGCGCACCACCTCGCCGACCGGGTCGGCCAGCCCGGCCATCTCCCGCAACGCCTGCGCCATGTCCTCAATGCGCTTCTCATTGAGCGCGAGGCGGTCCAGGATCGCCGTCGACAGGCCGTTGGCCCGTCCGGCGTCCAGGTCGGCCGCGTTCGCGGCCACGATCTCGGCGGTACGGGCGACGAGCGCATCGGCCATCGCCAGCAACCCGGCGTCCTTGGCCGCCCGGGTCGCGGTGACCAGCTCGTCGGCGGCCACCCGCGCCCGCTTGGCCTGCTCGGTCACGCTCATGGTCAGCTTCTCCTCGAATGTCGTGTGGTCACTCGAATGTCGTGTGGTCATAGGAGCACCAGGTCGTCACGGTGCACGACCTCCCGCTCGTATCCTGGCCCCAGCGCCGCGGCCAGCTCGCCGGTGGACCGGCCCAGCAGCGTCGGCAACTCCACCGCGTCGTAGTTGACCAGCCCACGGGCCACCGGCGCACCCGCCGCGTCGACCAGGTCGACCGGGTCGCCGGCGGTGAAGGTGCCGTCGACGGCGGTGATCCCGGCCGGCAGCAGCGACTTGCGGCGGGCCACCACCGCCTGCACCGCGCCGGGGTCCAGGTGCAGTCGGCCACGGGGTGCGGTGGCGTGCGCCAGCCAGAACAGCCGGGCAGCGGGCCGGCGCTCCACCCGGTGGAACAGGGTGCCGACCGCTTCACCGCGCAGTGCTTCGGCGGCGAGCGGGGCGGCGGTGAGGACCACCGGGATACCGAAGCCGGTGGCGATCCGGGCCGCCTCGACCTTGGTCACCATGCCGCCGGTGCCGACCCCGGCCCGCCCGGCCTTGCCGATCGCCACCCCGGCCAGGTCGGCGGCGTCGCGTACCTCGGTGATCCGTTCACTGGCCGGCTTCGCCGGGTCGCCGGTGTAGAGCGCGTCGACGTCGGAGAGCAGCACCAGCAGGTCGGCGTGGACCAGGGCGGCGACCAGGGCGGCCAGCCGGTCGTTGTCGCCGAACCGGATCTCGTCGGTGGCGACGGTGTCGTTCTCGTTGACGATCGGGATCGCGCCGAGGTCGAGCAGCTTGCGCAACGTCCGGTACGCGTTGCGGTAGTGCACCCGCCTCGTCACGTCGTCGACGGTGAGCAGCACCTGGCCGGTCGTCAGACCGTGCCGGGCCAGGCTGGCGGCGTACCGGCCGATCAGCAGCCCCTGCCCGACGCTGGCCGCCGCCTGCTGGGTGGCCAGGTCATTCGGGCGTCGGGTCAGCCCGAGTGGCGCGAGCCCGGCCGCGATCGCCCCGGAGGAGACGAGCACAACCTCCCTGCCCTGCGCCGTGAGGGAGGCGAGGACGTCGGCGAGGGCGTCGACCCGGTCGCCGTCCAGGCCGCCGCCCGCTGTCGTGAGGGAGGAGGAGCCAATCTTGACGACGACCCGCTTCGCCTGGGTAACTGCGGCACGCACGATCCCCATTCTGCTTCCCTGCCCGGCGACGCCTGGCGCGAGATCTCATATCGTGGCGCGCGTGACCCCGCAGGAGTACGTGGAGGAAGTGCTGGCGCTCGTCGAACGCATCCCACCTGGGAAGGTCATGTCGTACGGCGCGGTCGCCGACGCGCTTTCTGAGCGCAGTCGGCGTTGTTCTGCCCGCCTGGTCGGGAACATCATGGCGCGGCACGGCTCTGCCGTCCCCTGGCACCGGGTGGTGACGTCGGCCGGCCGGCTGCCGCCGGGACATGAGGAGCGCGCTCGGGCTTTGTTGCGTGCCGAGGGTTGCCCGTTGCGCGCCGACGGCGTTTTCGTCGACATGAAGGCCGCCGCCTGGTACCCGCCGCAGTACGGCGGGTGAGACCCGCGAGTGGAGGGCTGGGGTACGTAACTCCGGGAGAATGACGTACCCCAGCCCTCCACTAGACGCGGTCACCCGGCCCGCTCGGCGATCGCCTGCCGTACTGTTTGGGGGATTTGTTCGCTTCGCCGGAGTACGTCGTCGGCGGTGAAGCGTAGCGCCAGCCAACCGGCGGCCCGCAAAGCGTTGAACCGGTACACGTCCTTGCGGAAGGTGGTTTGCTCCCGGTGATGGTCGCCTTCGTACTCGATGGCGATGCGCCACTGCGGGTACGCGAGGTCGACCCGGGCGATGAACTTCCCGCTACCTGTTGAGTCTGTTGAGCTGGTCGTCGGGGTGACGACTTTGAACTGCGGGGTGGGCTTCGGCAGGCCGGCGTCGTGCAGCAGCAGCCGGAGCCGGCTCTCCATCGGTGACTCGCTCAACGGCTCAGCGAGGTTCAGCAGGTCGCGGAGTTGCTTGACCTGCCGTAGCCCCGGGTGGGCGTCGACGTACGCCGACAGTTGGGCCTTGGTGCAGGTCCGGCGGCGCAGGAGCGCGTCCAGGGCGACGAGCGCGTCGGCCCTTGGCAGCCTCCTACCCAGGTCGAAGGCGGTCCGGACCCCGGTGGTGATGGGTATCCCGGTGAGGGAAGTGACGTCATGCTCCCAGTCGAGGGCCAGGTTGGCGTACCGGATGCGGGGGTGCGGGTCCGGTCGAGCCTTGCTCGGTACGGCGACGTGCACGGGTGCTGGCACCGTGCCCTTGTGCGGCAGCAAGTCGACGCCCCAGAGGAAGGCGGCGCTCAGTCCGTAGATAGTCGCGACGGGTGGGAGACGGACCGCGACGGCGAGGCACCACATCCGGTGGTCGTTCGGGTGGTACGCGTCGGCATGCACGTAGACGTCGTGGAGCAGGCGGCGCCAGGTCGGGCCGGCGAGCATCCGCTTGGTGAGCAGGCCGGCGGCGACTGCCTGGCTGCCGGCGAACGGTTCGACGGTCAACTCGCGGGGCACCTTGACGGGGCGGGCCATCCGGCAGAGCTTGCCGGCACACCGGCATGCTTCGCTGCCCCGATTGTCGATCTGGTCGCGAATCCGACTCAAGAGTGAGGGGGAGTGGGCTGCTGGGAGGCTCCGGCCCGGTGAGGACGGTGGAGGGGCGGGAGCCGGCGGTGGTTTGGTGCAGGCGGGGCAGTCGATGACGGTGACTGGTGACTGCCCCGCCTGCGGGTGGGGTCGGCGCGGTCTCCCGCTGGTGGCGCCGATCCGGCGGCGTCGGGTCAGATGTCGGCAGTCACGGTGGTGACTGCTCCGTCGAGGGTGGCGGCGGTGGCGATCAGCCTGGTGTGGTGCGGGCCGTCGGGCAGGTGGACTTCGCATCGCTGTGGGGTGAGCAGGACGGTGACGGCGGTGCCGGGGTGGTGGGTGGCGAGTGCGGTGAGCGCTGGCACCGGGTCGGGTAGGCCGTTGTCGGGCTGGGCATCGCCTGCGCTGTCGGGCTCACCTGGATTGTTGTGGAGGTTGGTCGGCACCGGGATCGGGGTGGTCGGGTCGGCGGGCACGGTCTGGTCGGTGGCGTTGGGGAGGAACTCCAGGGCTTGCGCGATCGCCTTCGGCAGGCTGGGCTGGTGTGCCCCGGGGTTCCAGCGGTCGAAGTTTGTGGTGGTGTCGGGTGGGGCGAAGCGGATCCCCCAGCGCAGGCCCTGCACCTGGTACGGGATGCCGTCGTTGCGGCGGTGGTCGGCGACGGAGACGATCAGGGCCAGACCGAGGGCGTACGCCAGTTTGACCACTGTGGCCAGGGGCGGCACCTTCGGCGGGGTGGCGCGCAGCAGGATCCGGCCGCCGGGGTGCCCGTTGGTGACATTTTCGAGGTACGCCGTGACTGGGTCGCCGCCGGGCCGGTGCACGGTGGCGTAGCCGTGCAGCAGTTCGTGGTCGCGCAGGTGCATGGTGAGGCCGTCGAGGGTGGCCAGCTCGGTCGGGTCGAGGCCGAGTTCGGTGAGATGGTGGGTGAGCTGGTAGTCGGGTGGGAGCTGGTGGATCGCCTTGCCGTTGGGGTGGTAGCCGATCCACGGCGGTGTGGCTGGCGGCGTACCGCCGAGGGGCGGCCAGTTGAGGTGCCGGACCCGGCGGCGGCCGGCGGCGATGGTGACGGTCGCACCCTGGTAGATGCGGTGGCTGCCGCCGCAGGTGCGGCAGCCACCGATCGGTTCGCAGTCGCAGTCTTCCCAGTGGGGCAGGTGGGTGCAGTCGGGGCAGTGCCGGTGCGGGATCGGTGGTCCCTGCCACGATGGTGGGGGTGGCTGCCAGGAGCGGACCAGCCGGACGGCGGTATCGGTGCCGGCGTCGGTGTTGGTGCTGGTGTCGGTGCTGGCGGTCCGCAGGGTGGTGTGCCACCAGCGGCCGTCGCGCCAGATGGCGTGCGCGCCGGGGGTCGGTTCGCCGGTGAGCAGCGCGGTGCAGTCGGCGACGATGCGGCGTTCGAGCTGGTCGACGTCGACCGGCGGCGGGCCGAGGCTGATGCCGTTGGCCGGGCGCGGGGTGACGTAGTGGGCGGGGGCGTGCTGGCCGCGGTCGACCAGCTGGTAGCAGGCGCGGGCGACACTGACCCGGGTGGCGGCCTCGGCGAAGCTGCCGTAGCGGCCGGTGCCGGCGGGGACCGGGCTGCCGGGCAGTTCGAAGCGGACGTCCCAGCGGAAGCGGTCGCTGTCGGGGGCGAACGAGTCGCGCCGGGCTTCGACGACCAGGTCGAGGCAGAGCAGTTCGGCGGTTTCGCAGAGTTCACCGAGGCGGCGGGCCGGGTCGGGTGGTGGTGGGGCGGCGGTGCGGCCGTACCAGATTCGCCATGGTTCGTAGCCTTCGCCGGCGATCGGCCCGGCTTCGAGGGAGTGGCGTTGGTGGTCGGGCAGGTCGGGCTGCCAGCCGGCGGGCAGCTCCGCCCACGGGGCGAAGATCGGTTCGCCGGGTAGTTCGGGGTCGTAGACGTGGGCGGCGCCGACCTGGGCGGCGAGGTCGTCGACGACGGGTGCCAGGTCGAGGCACCAGAAGCGGCCGTCGTCGGTGCGGGTCGGGGTGACCGCGCCGGGTACGACGTTCGCCGACGCGACGGCGGCGGTGTCGATGTTGGCGACGGTGAGCACGAACTGGGCGCGGCGTTTGCCGGCCCCGCCGCAGCGCGGGCACGCTGCGGCGGGGCTGCCGTCGCAGCGGGGGCAGCTGACGACGGTGACGGTGTGGTGCGGGGTCGGGTCGTGGGTCACGACTGCCCCGCGTACCTGGTGGTGGTGCCGGCACCGGTCCAGGCGGGCAGGTTGACGGTGGCCTGCGCGGCGCGGGCCTGGCTGGTCTGCCAGCGGCGGAGCGCGTCCTTGATCCGGTCGTTCTGCTCGTAGGTGCGGTCAAGCTCGGCGTAGACGACGCCGAGGTCGTGGGCGACCCGTTCGAGGAAGGCGGCGACTTCGCCGGGGTCGAGGCCGGGTCCGTGGGCCTTGCGGGTGACGGTCGGGAAGCGGTGGCTGCGGATCTGCCAGGGCCGGATCGGCCGGTACGCGGCAGGCCGCTGGTTGCGGCCGCGACCATCGGCGGGTACGCGGTAGCCGCCGCTGCCGTTCGGCCAGTCGCGTGGTGGCGCGCCGGCCATCTTGCGGCGTTGCCGGCGCAGCCGCCAGCGTCGCCAGAGCTCTCGCATCACGTCTTCCTCCCCATTCCTTCGCTGCTGGTGTTCGGGCCTCGCGGTGTCGTGGGTGTGCCTGGACGGGGGGTGGCCCTGCCGCTTGCCGATCCCGGCGGGGCCACCCCCACCCCGATCGCCGCAGCCCTCCTCGGCAGTACGGCGACCAGGGCAAACCTTCGGGGCCGGGACGCCCAACGGCGTTACCCGCTGACCGCCCCGACCGGAGCACCCGTGGCGGTCTGGGTGTTCCTCTGCGTCCCTGCCAGGTTTGCCGACCGGAGGGAGGCGCGATTCAAGCTCCCATAGGTCCCCTTGGGTAGTCAAGGGCCAGTCGATGGTGGTTGACTTTTACTGCCGACCGGAGGGACCACCTTGCCACCGCGTTACCGATACGAGCAGATTGCCGACGAGCTGGAAGAACGTATCCGGGCGGGAGAGTTCCCGCCCGGGTCGAGGCTGCCCAGCAGACGGGAGCTGACCGAGTACTACGACGTGACCGAGCCTGTCATCGACCGCGCGATGCAGAACCTGCGGGTGAAGGGCCTCACCGAGACTCTTCCCGGCGTTGGCGTCTTCGTCGCCGAACCGAAGTGACTGTTTCCTGACACTGTCGACGACAGGGCAGGAAGCAGGATGACCGGCTTCGATAGGCTCGACCGGCGCGGCGAAAGCCGAGCGGGACATCGGGAGGCGGCAACATGTCCAGCATCCAGGAAGTCAAGGCAGGGCTGGCGCAAGCAGGTCAGCACGGCAATGCCACCGTCCAGCAGATTCGGTCAGCAGTCGACGCTCTCGATCGCATGATCGCCAACCTGCGCGCCGCTGCGGCGGGCACCGGTCACCCCACCATTGGCGAGGCGATCAGCCGCTGCGAGCAGAGCAAGAAGCTCCTCAATGATGCGACATACCTTGTCCATGGTGCCGGCGAGGCGACCCGCAACTACAGCAGCTTGCTTGGCTGAGCGCCGCTGACATGACCGTCGATGACATCAAGAGTGACCTCAACCGTGCCAGGACCCTGATGATGCAGGGGAAGGCAGGTTTCGAGGAGGCCACCGGGACGGGCGCGCAAGGTACCGCCCTGGCGCTGCACACGGTGCAGGACAGCGCCGATGACGACATCGAGAAGGCAGCAGCGGCCCTCAAGGCGGCTGACGATGAGGTCGACCGGGTGCTCAGCAGGGTCAACGCTGCAGTCGAGCTGGCCAACGCCTACCGGGACGCGCTCTGATGTCAGCCGGCATGGAGCAAGTCATTGCGCAAATGCGACGAGCCAAGGACCAGTTGGCTGAAGCCGCTGTGACAGCGATGAGGGCCAAGGCGGACTTTGACGAAGCCTACAAGTTGTATTTCCAGCTGTCCGAGGGGTCCGCTAACCCGAACATCAGTCGTGCGGCGTCGGAAGCACAAACGGCCGCAGCCAAAGCAGGCAGATATGCCAATCTACTCGATCGAGCGCAGCGGCACTACCAGGCGTACTTCGCAAGAGTCGCACCTGCGGCCGACTTCGACGAGCCGTCGGGTATGCCCTCGGGCGAGTCGCTGTTGTCGGACTCTGATCGTCGACGCCGTCGGCAGGATGCCTTCTGGAATCGTCAAGTTCAGAAGGCGGACGACATTCAAGATGCTTTCGCGAATGCCGAGACACACGCCAAGGCGATCTTCAAGAGTCTTCCGGAGCCGCCGGGTGCGACCAGCTCAAACCCTGTGAAAGTCGAGCCTGCGCACGGCGTTGACCGTGTCGAGGTGGACAATCCGATCACAGCTGCCGCAATGGCAGCCGGCGCAATGGCGGTTGCTGCTAGGTCTATCTGGCAAGGTGCAAAGAAACGCCGAGAAAGGAAGCGGTCGCAATGACCCTACATCCCGATCTGCCTATGTATATCCGTACCCTGGTCCGAGGAGAAAACGATCTGAACGACGAGATCGAAGCCAGGCTGGACCGCGACGGCTGGGACGGGTTTCCGCGCTTCCTTGCCTCCCTGTTCTTCATCGCCGTCGACCGCAGATTCAGCGAGGATGCGCCTGCTGGTGAGATCATTAGATTCGTCGCCGCGCTGCGCGAGGACTTGAGCCATGGTGGCCCAGACGTTGATCCGACTGGCGCGGAAGCGTTGATCAGGTCGGTTCTTGACCCGGCTGTCGATTATGACCTGACACCAGAGATGGTCACTAAAATTCAGGCTGCAACGATGTACAAAATCTTCTCTGAGGGCGACCTGTCCGACGCGGAGCTAGACGAGATCCTCGCCGAGGCGACCGAGTTCGCAACGCAATCCTGATCGGTGAGGCGGGTATCGAGGCACGAGGCGCAGGGGTCACGATGCCGCATCAGGTTGGGGTAGCCTCGGACCGTGCCACTTCCAAAGAATCGCAACAACCGCAGCCAAAGCATAGTCAAGCAACTCGCGGCGCTGGTCGACGAGCTGGAGACTGCTACCCCTCCGGACAGGGTCAACATTCGGAACTCGCTGCGCGAGGCCCTGGCGGCGGAGGTGGCTCGCCTCGAACTTGCCGTCAGCCGCCTTGACCCGACCCTGCGGCCGAGTAGCATCTTCGACCCCAGCGCGCCGGAGACGACCGGCCGTGTTGTGGCGCTCACGACGATTGCCCAGCCCCGCCACCCCTTGACCAAGCTCCGGCCCTTTTACGGCGCCGGTGTCTATGCGCTCTATTACAAGGGGTCCTTCGACGCGTATTCTGGTCTCGCCAATACCGAACAGCCGATCTACGTCGGCAAAGCTGATCCAAAAAGCGCCGAGGCAAAGAACGCCGTCGAGCAAGGGACGAGTTTATTCGACCGGCTTAACGAACATCGGAAGAGCATCGAAAAAGCAACTTCAACCCTGCGAGCCGAGGACTTTTCCTGTCGATTTTTGATCGTTCAGACGGGTTACCAGCGCGCAGCCGAGCAGTATCTGATCAACTTTTTCAAGCCGATCTGGAATAGCGAAATGAGGATCTGCTTCGGAATCGGCAAGCACGGGGACAGTTCGAAAACTCGGGCAAACAAGCGGTCGCCGTGGGACACCCTCCACCCTGGCAGGCGCTGGGCTGACAGCCTGGTTGATGATCAAAAGTCGGAGAGCCAGATCAGGAGCGAAATTACTGAACATCTATCGCGACTGCCGCCGCATCGGACGCTTGAGTCGATCCTTGCGGACTTTTTGGATGATCTTGGTCAGATCGCACAGGGTAGCTTCACGACCGCTACGGATGACGAAATGCCTGTCGAAGATGAGTCTGCGCTTGAGGCTGATCAGGATCGTCCCAGACTCTCACCCTAACCGTGCCACAGCGGCCATGACTCGGTCGGCGGCCTCGCTCGGGTCCTCGTGTTCCCAGACGCGAATTGCCGTCCAGCCAGCTTCGGCAAGGATTCGGTCGGTTTCTCGATCGCGTACCCGGTTGCCCTCGATCTTCTCCCGCCAGAACTGAGCGTTGCGCTGTGATGGCCGGTGGTGATCGGGGCAACCGTGCCAGAAGCAGCCGTCGATGAACACGGCGACGCGGACTCGTGGGAACGCGATGTCGGCAGTGCGGCGGACCGATGGGACAGGCCGGAAGTTGACCCGGTACCGCAGGCCAGCCTTGTGAAGGAGTGAGCGAACCTTCCTCTCGGGGCGGGTGTCACGTCCCTTGTTGGCCCGCATGATCGCCTGGACGGCTGGGCTGGACGCCCAGGACGTGTCGCTTGCGGTCTCCTTCACCGCTAGCAGCTCACGCGACCAGGCGAGCCGCCAACCCTCGGCGAGGTTTTCTGCCCTGGTGGCGTGACTGACCTCGCCCAGGTAGCGGGCGGGAGACTTGCCGCGGTCGGACCAACGGAGATACGCACGGATGCGCCTGGATTTGGGCAGCAGCTTGAGCTCCACCGACGCGCGGGCCCAGCGCCCGTCGTCAAGATCCACCCATCGCCGGTCGTGTCCGCCGGCGGCGCGATCCTGCTCGGCGACGACCGACTGCCGACTCCGACCCTTTCGGCCCTTCCACGCACGTGCGCTCGGGAGCTTGTCGGCCCAACGATGATCGGACTGTTGGAGATCCTCGGTCATGGCTGCTGGTCGGCCTCGTCAAGCGCGTCGGCAATCTTGCGGGCGAAGAACTCGCCGAGAACCACGGGGACGGCGTTGCCGAGCTGTCGCATCTGCTCACCGCGAGGCCCAGCGAGCTTCCAGTCGTCGGGGAACGTCATCACCCGAGCTGTCTCTCGTACGGTCATGTATCGGTGTCGGTAGGCGTCCGCCGAGGGGTCTAGATCGTCTGTGAGCATGACGGACTCCCCACCGGGTACACCGTGCACGCCAGCCTTGACGGTCTTCGCCGGCCGGTCGAGCTCGTTCGGCGTGTGGCCGGCGTAGATTCGCGCACCGGGCCAGCCGATGTGGTCGGTGACCCCCCCCAGCAGATGTTCCTGTCGGTCGAGTCGATCCCAGGGCACCGAAGGTAGGGGCGGCTGGCCATCGGTGCCAGCGATCGCGTCGCGTAGCGTGCGCCAGGGGAGAGTGCCGTCAGCGATGGTGATCGCACCGGACAGCCGCGACATGACGCGCCGGCGGACATGGCTGGGCACTCTTGGATGCCGATCCCAGTAGGTCCCATCCAGCATCGTCCGCGCCAGGGCCGACTCCGAATGCGTCGGTCTGACCGAATACTCGAAGCGGTCGAGGTCGACCCCGAGATCGGACCTGAAGGCCACCAGGATGATCCTGTTGCGGATTTGTGGCACTCCGTAGTCGGCGGCGTTTACCGGGAAGGTTCGCACCTGGTAGCGCCGCTTCGGGTCGGAAGGTGTCTCGCCGAGTCGGCGACGGAGGATCTCGTCGTGCTCCTGCCAGGACGCGGTCTCGTCGCGTTCCTCGAACGGGAGCTGCAGCTCCCGTTCGATGTAGTCGAAGTACGGACGGAACGACGGACGGAGTAGCCCGCGTACGTTCTCGCAGATCACGGCTTTGGGCTGGATTTCCCGGATCGCGCGGAACATCTCCGGGAACATGTTGCGTTTGTCCTCGTCGCCCTTGGCGACGCCGCCCAGGCTGAAGGGCTGGCAGGGAGGACCTCCCGCGAGGAGGTCGACGCGATCCCACAGGTAGCCGAAGTCGACCTCGCGTACGTCACCCTCGACCAGCGGCCACTGGTCCTGGCGCGTCGGGAGCCACTCAACCTCACCGCGCGTCGTGGCGGCGTTGAGCTTCAACGTGTCACAGGCGTACCGGACCATCTCGTTGACCAGTAGGGGGCGGAAGCCCGCTCCGTGGACGGCCATGGCTAGACCGCCGCCGCCAGCGAAGAGCTCCACCGACGTACGGTCCACGGCTGGCTCTTCTGGCAGATCAGACATGGCAGAACTATACCGCGGAGTTGTAGATCTTGGAAGAACGGCTCGCCGGAGCAAGTTGGTGTGACCGAGATGGGCGGGTGCGGGAGACACCCTCGCTTGACCGCCGCCAACATGTGGTTGGGTCTACATGCGTTCGAGGGAGGGACGATGGCGACCTGGCAGGTAGGCCCGTTCGACAACGATGAAGCGGTGGAGTGGTGCGCCGCCCTGGAGGACGCCGATCCTGATCAGCGTGCCGAGCTGACGCGCGTGGCACTCGCAGAGGTGACGTCGCCCGTCGGAGTCGGCTCCGCAGAGGACGCGGCTCGCGCCATCGCGGCCGCAGCTGTGGTCCTCCAGGCGCTCACCGGCAAGCCGGTCTCCACGTCGGCGTACAGCCCTCGGTTCCTGGAAGGGCAGGAGTGCATCCAGGCCAGCCCTGAGCTGCGGGACGTAGCCGCGCGCGCACTCGACGCCGCTCTCGCTCCCGGATCCGCCTGGCGCCTACAGTGGCATGACGACGTCGAGGAGGAGGAAGCGATCGCGGTAGTAGAGCAGCTTCGACGCGGCTTGGGCTCCGAGGTCTACTAAGGAGCCAACCACCGTCGCGCTCTGCGTCGCGTGCTGCTCAACGCAACGCAGCCGGACGATGGTTGCTCAATTCGTCAGACAATGAACTCCCAGCATGTCCTTTATGCGTCTACTACCACTGCCATTGGGTCTCTGCTGCTGCGAGTCTGCCACTTGATCAACTTGCCATTCAATGGCATGGTGCTCATGGGAGTCACAAGATGAAACGCAAGCGTTATCTGGTCATCCGGGGCGGGCTTGTCGACATAACGACTTGTGTCCTCCACGGACGGATACATGATCAGTGCGCCTGTGCCCGGCTTGTTGAGTGAATCTGCCGCTGGGTCGGGGACCGGTGTGGATATCCCGGCAATTCGATTGGCGGCATTGCGATGGCGTGACTCACTAACGGCTCTCAACGAGCCTTTGGACGGCGTCCATGCGCGTTTAAATATGCTGAACGGACCGTGACTCATGACATCTTGGACGATCCCACGGTTCGACGTCTGGAATGGGAAAATGACTATCCATCGGTTGAGCTGGTCGGTACGGAGGTTGCTGAGCCAGGCGAGTTCGGGTTGGAAGGTATCTGGACTGCTCCAATGGAGTGAACTCAGAATGCTGAGCATCTCGGCGTGCTCGACCTCGGCTACCTTAGAATCAAAGTAGGTACCAGTTTCCTGCACCAAAGGCGCACCATTAACACTGGATACCCTAACCGTCTTGAACTCCTCAAGACTGATGGCGCTGGCCAGTACGGGACTCCAGAGCTTGTTGTTGTCCAGTGTTATACGTGCGTTTCTGCCGGCGGGGTGAGGGTAAGCGACAGGCTCCATGGGCTCGCCTGGGGAACTGCGCTCCACGAGTCGAGCGTTCCACATCTTGTTACGGCCGGTGGGACGTAGATCGGGGCGATGTTGGGCGATCAGCGGTGGTATCTGTCGTGGGGTAATCTGTGCCTTGCCGTCAATAGGCTGGGCGTACCGTCGGAGCTCAGTACGCAAAAACTCCTCGTCTCGACACGCTGCAGCAAACATGCTGTGTAGTTCTTCCGTCGTGTAAAGACGAACCAGATCTCGATAATGCGGTCGAAAACCGAACCACCGGCCCATCTGCATCAATGTGTCGACCTGGGCTGTCGTGCGCCGATAGTACGTCACAGTAAGGCCTTCGACGGTAAACCCACGGGCAAGCTTATTGCCACCGACAAGAATGCGCCAAATTGGTCGACGGTCAAAGTCAAGGCTTTCTTGTTGGCGTTCGAGTTCGGGATCACTGTTAACGACGATAACTGGGCCGGCATCCCGATCGGGAGGACTGATCTTGCCGACTGCTGCACTGACGTCAGCCCGTAGACTGTCGAAATTGGTCGGCGTAGCCAATTGTGGTGCGGAATGCTGGCTGACAGGGAGTATGTCGGTTTCGTACAGGCGGCGAAGGCGACGCAAGCCCGACGGACCATGGTAGTCGCCGCTATTCCACAAGAAGTTAATCGTCGCCGCTGCCTCCCTATGCGTGTCACGTCCCATGGCTTCGTGGACGAGCATGGTGTGGTGGCGGTAGCTTGCCTGCCCCAGCCGCTGGCGGTGCAACTTCACGGCGCCCGTCAGTACGTACATGTCCAGCGCGGCGCGAAGCTCGCCGTCATCCGGTTCTTCGCTGAGTAGACGCACGTGGCGGCGTTCCTGAGAATCGGAAGATCCGCGATTATCAGATAGGGGATCCGCATCGAAATCGTGGAAGTCCTCAGCGCCCATGTATCCAACCGGGCGTGGGAGCGAGACTAGGAAGTCTCGGGGAAAGATGTCCTCGACGTCGGACGGGTCTACGAAGACATTTGCGTAAGGGGTTGCTGTATAGCCGACGTATTGTGCGCGGGGCATCATCTGCAGTAGTTTGCCAATTAGTCGATTGATGGCAGTGCGTTCACGGCTGTCAGCTTTCCACTTCTTCGGACTGGTGGTATTGATCGAGGCTTGATCCGACTCGTCATCGATTATGAGCACCGGAACCTCACCGAGACGATCACTGATCCTGCCTAGGTCCGCTACGAGATCCTCAAGGATGTTCTTGTTCTTTTTCGCAACGATCAGGCGGGCGTCGCTGGTGAACAGGTTCACCGGCTCGAAAAGTCGCCTTGAGCGGTCATGACGGTGGTATTCAAGCGCGGAGAACCCCTGCCTTAAGCGGCGATAATCCCAAGCATGAGTGCTGAGCCGTCGGATATCCGGAAATCCTGCGTCGGAAGGGCGGCTGCCGTGACGTATAAAGCGATTTCCGAGCCAATCAGGATCGTCCTGATATTCGTGACCATGCGTATCGTGAGCTGATATCTCGAGTTCGAGATTCTCGCGCCCTAGTAGCTCAATGTCCAAGCGGCGCTGCGTCTGGGCGCGTAGCATATTTGTAGTCCCTGTCAGTACTAGGACCAAACGGTATCCAGCGTCGACAGCCTTCGCTATAACCCCAGTGAAGTTGGCAGTCTTGCCGCTCTGGACATAGCCTACTACTAGCCCTTTTGCCTGGTATGCTTTGCCTCGAGTTGGGTCCGACAGCCGGCGTACTACCTCCTCGGTTGCAAGATCGAGCCCAGTCACCGCCCCCGAATGCCAACCTTTGTCGAGCAGAAACTTTCGATAGTGGGGCCAATAGAAATCATGTTCGTGGCGCCGCTGCTCGGTTCGCCATTCCTCCCAATCATCTGCGATGACAATTGGTGCAATATTGGCACCGTATGGGAAACGGTCGGCGAAGAGCTTCCGAGTAGCGGTGTCCAGATTGAGTGAATCAAGGATGGCGCTGCGGCGTTCCGCTGTGCCGGGAGAAGTTCCCGCCGCCCAAGTTGCGTCGGTGGCGGCTTGGTCCCAGCCTCCGAGAACATGTGCGAATTGGTGGCGAAGTGCGTCCTCCGGACCTGCATTCTGAAGGTGAGCAAGCAGCGCCGTACCGTCCGCCAAGTTGCCATCACCCAGCAACGCAGCCAATGGGTGGAGGCTTTTAGGCCCGGTGCGAGACATAGCCTCGAGAGCGGCACTGTAGGCAGTGACTAATGTGTCACTCATTGAAGCTCCAGTTCTCCTGCCTTTACGGCACAATCCAGTAGACTTGGCGCTTGGTCCCTAGACCTGCCGGTGAGGTCAACGCGGTAACTTACATTGGTGATCGCTTGTAGGTCGGCGCCAGCGGTTGCGAGGAGTGTGGGAGTGAGTCGAGGGAAGTCTCCTGCGACTTGGAACGTCGCAGGTTCGTTACGTAGGCGCCAGCGTTGTAGCGAACCATGTTCATAACGATGTCGCCAGCCTGCCGTACGGACGCGTAAATCGAAGTCTTCCCGGTTTGCTACGGTGGTAAAACTGCTGCGGACCTTTGCGATAAGTTGGGCCACCGTGACGCCGGCTGTTCCGGCCTCCGTAATCTGCAACGAGAGCAGCCATAGAGGACGGTTTGCGGTAGGCTGTAACTGAGTGAGTGACGAGACGCGGTGTGTGCGACTCTCGGACGTTGTGCTTTTTACCTCAACATCAAATTCCGAAAGGCCGAAGTCGTGTTCCTCGGTGCCTCTACGCCAAGCAGAGATTGCCGCATCCGGACTCATCGTGTTCGCTAGTCCGGCGAGTAGAGCGAGTTCGCCGAGCAGTCCGGTCTCCACCTCACGGGTCAGCGTTTGCTCGGATCGGATCAGGTGGCCTAGTCGTCGTAGCGTCACCTGCATGGCTTGGCTAACGGTCATCCCGTCCAGCTGTGATCGATCTGCGATGCCGCAGAGAACTGGGTACGCATCGAGAAAGAGCCGCGGCTCAGTTACGGCAACCTCTACCATTCGACGGCCACTGTAGTGCACGATCGACATTCTTAGGTGCTCTAGACCCGTGCTGAGGCCTTCCTCGTTCCTGTGAGCCGGCGCCCGCAGACCGATTCGGTGACGTTCAGGATCAAAGAAGAGGATCACCCGAGGCTTACCCTGAATCGGGTGATCAAGCCTCAGGCCGGTGGCGATGTATTTAGCGAAACTGTCGCCGCTGAGATGGCGCTGCACGTCAGTCATGCTTGCCTCGTATACGTGTCGAGCTCAGCCATGGCGGCGATGGTGAGAATTTGCTGCCAGAGCTCGATATTGTCTCGGTCGCGCGCCCCGAGGTGTGAGCCTTGGAACAGGTTTTCCATTAATAGGAAAATAATGCTTTTCAGTAATGGTGCATCATTTAGTCCGCCGCGACGTCCGCCGAGGACTGCGGTCCGGTAGCGGTTGTTAAGCCGCAATGTGCTGTTGGCACGATCTACTTCGAAGAAACTCTCATTATCGAATCTCGCCCAAATTATATTGAGTGGCGATTCATTCAATTGTGGTAGCTCGTCGACGATCTCGCGAGCGACTTTAGGATGGAGCCCTTTGCCGGGAGGGAGGACCGCGCTACGTTGGGCCGTAGCTCGTCGGTTAGTAGTAGACCAAACTGATTCTGCGGCCTGTAGATAGTCGGTGATTGTAGTTCCGTCGGGCGCCTTGGCCGCAGTTATAGCCCGAGCGAAGTCTGGACCTACGGTTACCCGGGACTTCTCGGGATTCATGGAAGCTAGACCGGCGACGTCTCCGTCAATATCAATACTTGCCCGGGCAAGCTGCAGCTTCTTGTCGGTAGCATGTATCCCCTCCCAGCCGCCGGCGTGAAGAAGTCGGTCTCGCCGGTAGAAATATAGACCTTGTCTATTTTCCGCCCCTCCAGGAAGCCTGTATTCCGGCTCATTCGACCTTCGGGGCCAGATGTGACACACTAGATTGAGGCGCGTGCCGTTTGTTTCGGCAGTAAGCGTGCGAGGCCACCCCGGAGCGGGCCTAGGATAGCCGAATGGGTCGATTGGTGCGACCTCCGCTGAGCTTCCGGCCGTATCATTGACGTCTTCGACGTCAATTAATATCCTTCTTTGTTCTGTGCCAAGTAGGCGGTGAAACGTTAATCCCAAGTGGCCGCGGATATGGTTGATGGAACGTGTTAAAAATGTGGTGACCCTGCTGTCGTCGCTCGTTGCTGGAAATCCGTGCACTCGGTCCCATCGGATAACTGTACCCGATGGTGTCGTGCTGAAGACCCAACGACGGTCAAGCTCGGCTGCGGCGAAGTCCGTCGGCACGATATCGCACAGAAAGCTCGTGCTGCCCTCTCGTAACCAACGTCTACCAACGGCAGGATGTCCGGCGGCACGGCTAAGGACGGTCAGGCTCGCAGCTTGGCTGAACGAGGCGGCCTTGAGCCCGATTCCGAACCGGCCTAGGTCGCCGTCACGGTAGGTGCGTCGACCGCCTATCGTCATCGCAGAATCGATCTGGCCCGGGGTTAATCCACGGCCGTCGTCCACGACGTATAGGCCGATCAGTTGCGCTCCGCTTCGGATGAAGCGAATTAAGACGTTGCGTGCTCCGGCGTCGATACTATTGTCTACCAGGTCTGCCAATGCGGTCTCGAGTGAGTGGTTGCGCCCCAGTGAGTCCAAAGCGCGAGGGTCGGGCCGAAGCTCGACCGTTCCATCCGTTGGGACTTCACTGGTCCAAGTCATTATGCTCTCCTCGCGGCTTCGCTGCTGCGGTTGGGTGGTTGGCTAGGCCGAAACCCTCCATCTAGGGCGAGCCCCATAAGTCGGGAAGCTGCGCGCAACTGTTTCCCTGCAGGGATATTGCCCTGTGCTAGGGCATGAGCGACGTCACGGACCGCCGCTCGCTGCTGGTCATCAAAGGTGCCTGTACTCGCGCCCCAGGCTGCTAGGTCCTGCCAGTCGCCAGCTTGTGAGTCGCGCAGTGCCCTGACGTCGTCGGTATAGCTGTCCAGCGGCGTGAGTTCGGCATTGAGCGTTGGGGGTGGAACCCAGTCGATGTCGCGAACAGCCTCCCAACACTCGTCCTTTTTTGTCCATTCGCCAACGTGTGTGCTACTGCCAGGAGGAGATGTGATTATCTTCTGAACGAGGATGGAGATCTCAGTTAAGCTCTCAGTGAGAGCTGGGGTTATTGCTTGTTCGCGCCAGACTCGGTCGAGGTCTACTCTTGATCCAGTGGCATGGGCGATCTTTGCGACAGTGTACGCAACGATGTTTGCTTTGTACCCGCCGAAGTTCTGTCGGGCTACAAGCCGATCTGCTTGTCGAAAGAGGATGGCCTTGGCGACGAGGCGTTGACAGTAATCCTTATCTACAAGTGGTTGCCGTTGATCGATCCATTCGGAGAACAGTGTGAAGTTTTTCTCTGCCCCTAGGCATACCTGCTGGGGAAGCATTGCCCACGATGCTTCGTATTTTGCCAACTCAGATTTAGTAATTTTCTGACTTGCGGGATTAATTTCCTTGAATATCTTCTGGCGAGATCTAGTCGATTCGGCTGCCAGGGCGTTCGCGTATTGGCCTCTGGCGCGTTCATAGAACCAGTGGGTATCGTTGTCGTGGGTGGGTCCTGGTGGTGCCCACAGTGTCCGCATGATCCGTTCGACATCGACGTGGAAGCCGGAATTTGCCTTAAGGTCAGATGCGGTTACCTTGTTCTGGGTGTTCGAGTAAGCGGAAATTCGTGGAACGATCTCGTCAAGCCGCTCAGGCGACACCACGGTTAGCTTCATTTGCACTAGCACCGAACTTATATCGGTCGTGCGACGCGCGTGGTGAATGGATGCTGTTGTCTGTCCTCCATTTACGATCTGGAGATCGTAAATGCGGCGAATTCTTCGCTGCTGATCGGGGCCGCCTTCGTCGAAGTCCACGGCAGAGGCTGTTGCTGCGATGCCATTGTTGTAGGCCAGGAAGCGTTCGGGATATTCTCGCAAGGTGCGTTGAATTCCTGCGTTCACAGCGCCACGTACCTGCAGGAAAGAGCGAACGTTCAGTTCAAGCAGTCGAGCGCCATGGCGTGCGTAAAGCTCGGCCAGGTCGACTCCGGGGACGATTGTAAGGAGAACCGAGTAGTCGTCCGTTGTGTTCGGTGTGCCGAGGCATGGTAGGCCTGCCGGAAACTCGGCAATGATGGGCTCTGCGCGGCTGCCAGATGTGGTCCAGTTCGCCAACCGGCGGAGATCCCAGACCTCACGCGTGACAGCTCGGCCATGGAGCTGTATCGGAACGATCGGATCCTTCGTGACGCTCCGGGCATTAGTGATGAGTAAGAACCGAACCCGATCGACCCTTGGGTAGCTCTCTACCACGCGGCGGATCAGCCCAGTAACCTCCGAGGAGGGATCCTTCCTGGCAAGCGCTCCTGACAGGCTGCGCGAGACGAAGTTCTCGAGTCTCCGGAAGGCGGCCTCGATCTCAGTGCGATTGATCTTGTGGGCATGGTCAGCTCTCGGGCTGTAGTTCGTAATAAAGAGATCTAGGCTGCGGTTATCCGATGTCACGCCGAAGCCGCTCACCTCTACGCCGTGGTCCCTAAATCGTACGACTGCCGGATCCTCGGTCAGCCCATCTCCGGCGAGCTGCTCGAGCATCACGCTGGCAAACGCCTCCTGTGGATCGGAGTCGTTCGTCTCCGCTAGTGCCCTTACCTCCTCGAGGAGGTTGTAGGCGTAGGTATCGACGTCCGACTCACGCATCGCGCACCTCCGTCAACGTACGGGGAGCCGACGCCTGCCCGACTGGAACACCAGGGTGGGTGCTGACAGCGGACATGGTCACTCCGGGGGCCGAGCGGCCTGCCACGTCGTTGAGTTGGCCGACCGCGTGGGAAGACATCCAGCATAGGGAAGAGGCTCGGGACCGCCATCGTCGGTGGAGTCTCTGCGTCACTGCCGTTAGCCTGGCCCATCCCGTAGGACCAGGTCTGCCTGGCTGAACGGTTGCGGAGGAACCGGAGCTCGTCGCGAATTCTGTCCGGGTTGCCGTTGACAACTTCTCGGTCGGCGGTTCGACGTGCTGTAGCTCCTGGGCGTGCCCGACGGCGACCGCGTCGGCGCTGGGAACGCTGGCCTTCTGACGGTAGTGTGCGTTGTCGTGCCTGCCGCCGACGAGGACTACTCTCCGCCCACACGTGATCCTTCCGTCAAGCGGGGTGCGTATGCCGTCAGGCTTATCCGCGGGCCGTTCGTCCAGTTGCCGAAGCATCCGGACGCATGCGACGAGCCCGATGCGATGCTCACGTACGCGGAGCAGGCCCGTAGCCGTGGCGAGCGGCTCGCTGCGGACTTGTTCAGCGGTGCTGGCGGGCTCAGCCTTGGCTTGGAGGAAGCCGGCTACCGGGTAGTCCTTGCCGTCGACCACTACCCGGAGGCGGTCGAGACCCACCGTCACCATCACGCCGGTTTGAGCGTCAACTGGGACCTCGGCGACCCCGAGCGCATCCGGGAGGTTGCCGACCTGGTCAAGCGCGCCGGCGTCGAGTTGCTTGCCGGAGGCCCGCCCTGCCAGCCGTTCTCCAAGGCTGGTCGGTCGATGATCCGACACAAGGTCCGCAACGGCCTGCGGGACCCATACGACGAGCGCCGTGACCTGTGGCGGTCCTTCCTCGAGGTGATCCGCTTGGCGTGTCCGCCTGCGGTCCTGATGGAGAACGTGCCGGACATGGCCCTCGACAAGGAGATGTTCATCCTCCGGACGATGGTGCACGAGCTGGAGTCGCTCGGCTACGCGGTCGAGGAGCGGGCCGTCGACACTTGGCGCTACGGCGTCCCACAGTTCCGGCAGCGACTCATCCTGGTGGCGCTGAGGGACGGCATCTCATTCCAGTGGCCCGCCGAGTCTCCGGAGCGGCCCACTGTCTGGAACGCCATCGGTGACCTGCCTGAGGTGGAGGGTGGCTGGCGTCCGGCTGGTGGCGCCGATGGCTGGGCCGACTATGCCGGGCCGAGGACGGACTTCCAGCGACGGATGCGCCGCAAGGTGGCACCGGAGGACGAGGCAAGGGTCTTCGACCACATCACCCGTCCAGTCCGCGAGGATGACCTTGAGGCGTTCCGGCTCATGGACGCGACTACCCGCTACTCCGACCTGCCCGCAGAGATGAAGCGGTACCGCGACGACATCTTCGACGACAAGTACAAGCGGCTCGACATGCACGGGCTGTCCCGCACCATCACGGCGCACATCGCGAAGGACGGATACTGGTACATCCATCCTGAGCAGCATCGCACCATAACCGTCCGTGAAGCGGCCAGACTGCAAACCTTCCCCGACGACTTCCGGTTCGCAGGGCCACCGTCAGCGGCGTTCAAGCAGATCGGGAACGCCGTACCCCCAATGCTCGGCGAGCACTTGGCCAACGCCATCTCGACGTCCCTGCAGGCCGCCACTCCGGCGAAGGTGAACACCCAGCAGATCGCTGCTGGGCTCGCCGAGTGGTTCGACGGGGAACACGTGAACGGCATCCCGTGGCTGCGGGCCCAGACCCGCTGGCAGGTTATCCAGGGTGAGATCCTGCTCGACAGGACACATCCTGACGTACTCCGGCAGGTGTGGCGCATGCTGCAGACCTGGCGGCAGCCTCAGGACACAGTCACGCGCGAGGACGATCTGCGGAGAATAGGGCGCTTCATCTCCCGCGAGGCGCGAGCTGACACGGTGGCCCAGCTTGCGCGCACCCTGGCGGATGATCCGACTCTGCTCCGCGACGACGACGCCCTGCGGCGGGTGCCCGGACTCTACGAGTCCGTCGCTGACCTGGCCGTCCTTGTCGTTCCCGCCGGCGATGACGACAACGCTGAGGAGCCGGTCCTCGTCACCAAGGGCGTCCTGCGCGTCGCCGCACGGTTCAGCGGTACTCCGGTCGGAAGCCGGAACCGGCTCACCGACGGGCGGCTCGAGGTCGCCCGGATGATCGGCATCGACAGTGACGCCCGCAGCGCCCACCTCGGCCTGATCGATCTGGCGAACACCCTGTGTCGCCCCCAGGAGCCGGTATGTTCAGCCTGTCCGTTGGCCAAAACCTGCGTCGAGGCCAGGACCCAGTCGGACCCGCTGTTCTGACCGGCGCTACCGTTCGAGCCCGAGCAGCTCCACCACCTCCGGTGCGGTCTGCCGGAGGACAGCTTCGATCTGCTCCCATGGCGCCCACTGGTCAGCCTGCATCGCTGCCATCCGAAGAGCGAGTCCGGCGTGGACTGCAGCCTGGCTGACAGCTCGTACCTCGGCCGGTGAGCGGAGATCGGCAGGGACCTGAGCGCGGTCCCCGCTGCGGGACGTCTTGCGGTACGCGTCGTCGGCAAGGATGCAGAGCTCATTGACCGACGGCTCGATCAACTGTCGGAGCTGAGCCGGAATGCTGACCTTCATCTTCGCGACATTGATCGTGAAAGCTGCATCGAGGTCGGTATCGAAATCAACAGCTGCGCGGGCAAGTTTAGTATGTTCGTCAATTCCCCGGATGCCTCCCCAGCCGCCCCACTGGACCAGCCGGTTCGCGCGGTAGATGTACAGCCCTTGCTGCCGGTTCCACTTGAGCGGACCGGACATTCGGTCGAACCCTGCCGGATCGGCGAACTTGTCCCGTGCGGGAAGGACGAACCTTCGCAGCGCCACCTTCCCGTTGGTTCCGGACGACTCGATCTCGAACCGCTGCTCCGGAAGCTCAACGGTCGCAGGCTCCTGCGATGCGAACGGGTCCCACGGCTCGACCTTCTCCCCGTTGACAGTGATGACCAGCTCAGGCAGTTCGCCCACGCCCTCGATGAAGCGGTGGAAGACCATCCCGAGGTGTTCGGCGGTCCGGGTTGCCAGCGTCTCGAGGCGTCGCCGCGCCCATCCGCCCTCCGGTCGTCGCTCGGGGAGAACCCTGTCCAGGTTCTGCCAGATCACGACCGTTCCCGCTCCCTCTGCAAGCCACTGTCGGGCACGGGCGACCATCGGCTCCGTGCTGGCGGGATCGACGATGACCCACTGGTCCAGCTCGCCGATCAGGTCAAGGTCGAGTGCCCTCGCGCAGGTGCGGGGGGTGGCCGCCGAACTACGGCTGATGACAGTCAGGAGACGGCACTGGGACAGCGAAGCGGTCTTGAGGCCGAGACCGTAGCGCCCGAGTTCGCCACGCTCGTAGTCACGACGGGTGCCGAAGCGCAGCGCCTCTAGGAGGCCGGACGGCGACATGCCTCGTCCGTCGTCAGCGATGAGAACACGTGAATCGGCACCTTCATGCTCGATGGTGACCTCGATGCGGGTGGCGCCGGCCGCAACGCTGTTGTCGACCACGTCGGCTACCGCGGTCTGGAAGTCGTAGCCGATGTCCCGCAGAGAACTCGTCAGTCGTGCCGCCGACGGCGACACCTCGTACCAAGCCCTTCCGGCCACCGCGTCCTCCGTCACGTCGTCGGTGACGACCAGGATGCCACAGGATCCCCAAGATCAGTTAGGCGACCCGTCGGCCTGTGGACAAGGTTGTCCCGCAGCGTGCGCCAAAGATCCTGGATCCTGTCGGCAGCTGCGACAGTGTCCTCATGTTCCCAAATGTGCAGGACGTTCCAACCCATCGTGAGTAGCAGTCGATCCTTTTCTCTGTCCCGTTCGACATTTCTTTCCAGTTTTGCTTTCCACCAGTCCGCATTGTTTTTCGGCATGGTCGAATGCGCTGGACACATGTGCCAGAAACAGCCGTCGACGAATATGGCAAGTCGAACTCTGCTGAAGACGATGTCCGGTCGACCCGGTAGGTCGGCGAGGTTCACCCGGAATCGTAGGCCTCGCCTGTGCAACTCGCGCCGTAGCAGCATCTCAGGTTTGGTCCGTGCCCGGGGCATCCGGCGCATCTGAGCTGAGACGACCGCGTTCAAGGGAGCGGGTGTCCGCCTCATCCCTGTTCCACCATGCCGCAACCATAGTGTTCAAGGGTCCGGCCACCTGACTCGGCGCTGCCGCAGCCCACACCGCTGTACCCGGCTCGGGGTCCGCGGTGGTGGTCCGACGACCGGGGGTCAGGTCAGTAGCGGCGCGTGCGGGGGCGGAACGACGGCGTCGATGCGCTGCTCCAGCTTATGGGGGGTGGCGAAGAACTCCACGTCGCTCACCGACTCCAGCTCGCGGACGATGGCTGCCGACCAGTCGTCCTGTGTCCCGTCAAGGGCTGCGATGCGCTGCTGTCTGGGCACCTCGGACAGGCTGAAGATGTGGTAGCAGTGCTCGGCGGCCTGCTCCTGGTCGCGCCCGCTCACCGCCTGCACGTACGCGGCTTTGTTGGCGGACGACACCTGCACGGTGACGGGCCGCTGCCGACCTGAGGTCAGTCGTACCGGTGCCTCGCGCCGCACCTGTCGACCGTCGTTGGTAGCCCACGCCTTGATTCGGGTGACGACTCTGTCCGGGAAGCGCACCGGCGGCTGCTTCACCGCCAGCCATCGCAGCTGGTCCACCCGCATCGACGCCTGCGCGACGGCCAGGACCAGTTCGCCCAACGTCTCCTTGGAGCCGTAGGTAGCCAACTCGCCGGGCACGGCGTCGAAGCCGTTCAGCCCGGACAGGCGGGCTGCTTCGGCGATCGCCTCCGCAGGGCGCCCATCGTCGAACTTGACGCCGGCCATCGACAGCAGAGTGGTCGCTGTGGCGCGATCGGAGACGCGGTAACCGTCGCCGATCGGCTCCACGAGGAGTCGCACCGCGTCGCCGTCGCCGTAGGTGAGCGGCAGGTCGATGAGCAGGCCGTCGCCGTACGCCTGGGTGACGCTCTGGTCGTTGACCGCCCGCAAGATCGCGCCTACGACGGTTTCGCTGTTCATCGCCACCCCCATCACGGCTCTACCCAGGTGAAGTCGGTACCCAGTTCAACGAAGCACTCTGCCGCGAACGCTTCAAATATCGCACGGTGGACGCCCGGAGCGACCCGAGGTGCCAACGGCACCTCGGGGATGTCCGTAGGCTTATAGGCGACTTCATCGCCAATCGCCGGCTCTGTCCGATGCTTGTGAGTGCCCTCGATGGGCCGGTGCGTGTGGTTGACGCATAGCCGCCGAGCCGAGAACCCGTCACGACCAGCGCCGACGAGGTACTGCAGGTAGGGCTCGCTCGGCCGCAGCGGATGGACCGTCATCCGCAGGACGCACGGCGCAAGATGCTTGATGGCGATCCGGACCTGGACCAGGCCTTCCTTGTCGAGGCCGGGCTTCTGCCTCCAGGAGATGCCCCCGACGGTCGTTGCGGAGGCGGCGGGTGACAGGAGGCTGCCCAGGTTCGCGTGCGTAGCCAGCGGGGAGGCTTGCCTGCTCAACGATGCTCACCGGTCCAGGGGAGTGGCGGGGAGGGGAGGCGACCTTGGCGGACCAGGCGATCGCCAGCGTCGATCTGGCTTAGGTTACTGCACAACTACCCCCCGCGATGCCCCGTTTCGTGTCGTCTGTGGACGTGGCCCGATGAATGCGCGGGCTCGGGGCGGGTGATGTGGTTGACTGGGTCGCACGTACTCGGAGCGACCCGGAGGAGGTGGCGGCGCGGTGGTGCAGGTGCCGGCGGTGCTCGGTGAGCCGATCCGGTTCGTGCTGAACTGGGGTCGCCGCTACTCGCTCTGGGTGTTCAACTTCGGCCTGGCCTGCTGCGCGATCGAGTTCATCGCCACCAGCATGGGCCGGCACGACTTCATCCGGCTCGGTGTCATCCCGTTCGCCCACGGGCCGCGCCAGGCCGACCTGATGGTCGTCTCCGGCACCGTCACCGACAAGATGGCACCGGCGATCAAGCGGCTCTACGACCAGATGCCCGAACCCAAGTACGTCATCTCGTTCGGTGCCTGCTCCAACTGCGGCGGCCCGTACTGGGACTCGTACTCGGTGACCAAGGGCGTCGACCAGTTGATCCCGGTCGACGTGTACGTGCCCGGCTGCCCGCCCCGGCCCGAAGCGCTGCTGCACGGCATCCTGCGGCTGCAGGACAAGATCGCCGCCGAGCGGTCCGGCATCGGCGGCGTGCACCGGCCCGACCCGCTCGCCTCGCCGGTCGACCGGCTCACCGCACCGGTCGTCAAGCCGCCGAGCTGAGCCGGCCCGCCAGCCAGAACCCGACCTACCGGCGAGCTGACCCGGCGTACCGCCGGGATCTGACCCGGCGCTCAGCTGCGCTTTTGCTGAAACGCGGTAGCCTGCGCGAACGTGAGTGATTCTCAGCGCGCGACGCAGATCGTCGACATCCTGACCGCCGAGTTCGGCGAGCTGATGGCGGTGGACCCGGCCGCCTTCCGCCGCAAGTTCCGCAAGATGGCCGCCAGCCCGTTCGCGTTCTACCGGGGCACCGCCTGCCTGTTCTACGCCGACCAGACCGAGCCCGACGGGCCGTTCAACGACGACAGCTTCTGCGACAAGCGGACCAGCCGGGTCTGGATCCACGGCGACCTGCACGCCGAGAACTTCGGCACCTACATGAACGGCTCCGGCGAGCTGGTCTTCAACGTCAACGACTTCGACGAGGCGTACGTCGGCCCGTTCATCTGGGACCTGCGCCGCTTCGCCGCCAGCGTCGCCCTGATCGGCTACGCCAAGGCGCTCTCCGACGACATCATCGGCACCCTGGTACGCACCTTCGCCACCGCCTACCTGGCCGAGCTGCGGGCCATCGTCGCCGGCGGCGAGGAGGCGATCGGCTCGATCACCCTCGCCAACGCCGACGGGGTGCTGCGCCACGTGCTGCAGGAGGCCCGGCTCAACACCCGCGTCGGCCTGCTGGAGAACCTCACCACCATCAACGACTACGAGCGGCGGTTCATCATCCGCGACGGGGTGTACGAGGTCGACGACGACACCCGGGCCGCGGTCACCGCCGCCTTCGCCGACTACCTGGCCACGTTGCCGCACCGGGCCGGCGGCGGTCGCGCCGTCGCCGCCCAGATCAAGGACATCGTGCTGCGCAAAGGCGTCGGCATCGGCTCGGCCGGGCTGCCGTCGTACAGCATCCTGCTCGAAGGCCACACCCAGGCGTTGGAGAACGACGTCGTCGTCTACATGAAGCAGGCCCAGGTGCCGGCCGTCGCCCGGCACGTCCACGACGAAGGTGTCCGGTCGTACTTCCGGCACCAGGGCCACCGGACCGCCGAGTCGCAGCGGGCGCTGCAGGCCCACGCCGACCCGTGGCTCGGCTTCACCGAGCTGGCCGGCGTCGGCCAGCTCGTCGCCGAAGTCTCGCCGTACGCCGCCGACCTGGACTGGTCCGACGTCAACGAGCAGGCCGAGCTGACCGGCATCGTCACCGACCTGGCCCACTCGGTGGCCCGGATGCACTCGGTCGCCGACGACGAGTCCAGCCACGACCTGGTCGACTACTCGACCGAGGAGGCGATCGTCGCGGCGATCGACACCGACGAGGCCGGCTTCGTCGCGGGCCTGGTCGACTTCGCCCACCGGTACGGTGCCCGCGCCCGCACCGACCACCGGATCTTCGTCGACCTGTTCCGCAACGGCCAGCTGCCCTGGGTCTGACCGGCCGGCCCGGTCGCCGTCAGTCCGGTTGCCGGCTCACCGCGTCCCGCAGGGCCTGGACAAGGGCGGTCGTTCGAGGGTCCGGTCCCATCGTGACGCGGAGTCCGTTCGTCACGTACCCGAAGGCGATGCCGCTGGCCGGATCGGCGTAGCCGAGCGAGCCGCCGTGGCCTGGGAAGCCGAAGGCGGTGGGCGACCACCATGGCTGCTCCGGCAGCGGCAGGCCGAAGCCGAGCGCAGGTCGGGTCGGGACCATGAGCACCTGGTCGATTCCGTTGGCCTGTTCGCGGGTGGCGGCGGCGAGGGTGGTCGCGTAAAGAATCCGGATGCCGTCGACTTCGCCGATCAGCCCGGCGTAGAAGCGGGCCAGTGACGAGGCAGTGCAGATGCCGTTGACCGCTGGGATCTCCGCTGCCCAGGTGCGCGGATCGGTGAGGTCGATCGGCGGGTCGGTCACCGTCATCGACCGGACCACCAGAGATGTCGGATCGGTGTACGCGGCGAGCACCTGTCGCAGCTGCTCTGGCACCGCCTCGGACACGGGTGGGGTCGCCGGCTGCTCCACGGTCCGCGCGACCCGGTGTGCCTCGGTGTCGGGCAGGCCGATCCAGAAGTCCAGGCCGAGTGGTTTGGCGATCTCGTCGGCGAAGTATGTGCCGAGGCTTCGGCCGCTGACGCGCCGTACTACTTCACCGACCAGCCATCCGTAGGTCAGGCCGTGGTAGCCGTGCGCCGTGCCCGGCCGCCAGGCGGGTGCCTGGGCCGCCAGCGCGGCGACGACCGGCCCCCAGGCCAACGCCTGCTCCAGCGGGACCGGCCGGTCGAGTACCGGCAGTCCGGCCTGGTGGGACAGTAACCAGCGGACCGGGATGTTGCTCTTGCCGGCCGCCGCGAACTCCGGCCAGTACCCGGCGACAGGTGCGTCCAGGTCGAGCTGCCCACGCTGCGCCAGCAGGTGCGCGCAGGTGACCGCCGCGCTCTTGGTGGCCGAGTAGACCAGCTGGAGGTTGTCCCTTCGCCACGCGTTGCCGGTGGTGGGATCGGCGACCCCGCCCCACAGGCAGACCACCTCCTGTCCGTGACGGTAGACGCTGACGGCGGCCCCGACCTCGGACCGGGTTTCGAAGTTTGCCAGGAATGCCTCCTGGACCGGCTCGTATCCCGGGGCGACAGTGCCATTGACCACTGGCATGGGCTCTCCTTAAAGCTGTCGGGCCCGAACGGCGATCCATTCGAGCCACAGTCTGTGTCAGGCTATCCTGACTTCCCGCGTCAGGGAATCCTGACGGCCTATGCTGATGGTGTGGCGGAGGAAATGGTTCCCGGGCACGCGGAGATCATCGGGTTCCGGCAACCGGACGGGACGCTGAGCGCTGACGCCGAAGCGCCGGCCGGCACAGTCGGCTACCGGGCCCGGTGCAGTTGCGGCTGGCTCGGCACCAGCGACTACCCGGCTGCCGAAGAGGGCCGCTGGATGGCCACCTCCGAGTGGGCCGGACATATCAGGCCGATCCTGGCCGCCGTGCCCCCTGGTTGGCTGCTGAGCCGTTCCGACGCCCTCCGCGACAACGTCGCCGAACTGGCCACCATGTGGCCGTTGCAGGCACTCGGCGTCCTCGCCGAGGTGGAACGCTGGCAGCGGCAGCTGACCGAACGCGCCGTGGTGGCCGCCCGGGCCGCCGGGCTCTCCTGGGCCGAGATCGGCAACGCCCTCGGCATCAGCCGACAGTCGGCACACGAACGGTTCCGCGGCGTCGCTCCACGCAAACAAGCCGGGTGACGGACACCGGCTGCCGGCCCAGGTGCCGGCCGTCGCCCGGCACGTCCACGACGAAGGTGTCCGGGCGTACTTCCGGCACCAGGGCCACCGGACCGCCGTGTCGCAGCGGGCGTTGCAGGCGCACGCCAACCCGTGGCTCTGCTTCACCGAGCTGGCCGGCGTCGACACCGACCTGGCCCACTCGGTGGCCGGATGCACTTGGTCGCCGACAACGAGTCCAGCCACGACTTGGTCGACTTCGCCCATGCGTACGGTGCCCGCGCCCGCACTGACCACCGGATCTTCGTCGACCTGTTCCGCAACGGCCAGCTGCCCTGGGTCTGACCGGGAAGACTCCTCGGCCGCCCCGGGGGTGCACGCTAGCCCAGTGATCGAACACGTGTTCTAATGAGTGCCAAGTATGCTGCGTCGGGCGAGGGTGGGGTAGCGTTGCGAGAGATGGTAGAGTCCCCGCCCCCGCTGTCCGCGTCGCGACGAACGGTCGCGGCGTACGTGGCGGTGCTGAAGTTGGCTCGCGAGCGTGGGTACGTGGTCACCCGGCTGAAGATGGCGAAGTTCCTCTACCTGACCGACCTCGCGGCAGTGCGCGAGAGCGAGGATCCGGTCTCCGGGGTCGAGTGGCGGTGGCTGCACCACGGCCCGTTCAACAACTCCCTGCAGTTCCTGGAGAACGAGCTCGTCGAGCGCCGTGTGGTGCAACGCGACCCCTACTACCAGGGATTCCAGATCCGGCTCGTTGGTGAACTCCCGGGTTACGACATGCCTGCGGAGGACATGGCGATTCTGGAGAAGACTCTCACCGAGCTGGGCGGGCTGGCGGCTGCGACTCTCAAGGACCTGAGTTACCAGACCCCGCCGATGGAGGACGCGCTACAACGCGAGCGGGGCGTGGTGCTCGACCTGTCGCTGGCGCGCCCGCGCCCCAAGCTTGCGAAGCTCGCGCGAAGGATGTCGGCTGTGCTCAGGCGGCTCCCGGAGCAGGAGAACGACCCGGGTATCGGCCAGGAGCTTGAGCGGGAGATGGCTGAGTTGGCCGAAGGGCGCCGACGAGCAACAGGAGTGCTATCACGACGAGCGTAGGCCGGTCGTCGTTCTGAGTGGTCCCAACACGAACAGCGTCGCAGGCTGGCCCACCGTCCTGGTCGCTCCGATCTCCACATCGACCACCCTCAAGGCGGAGTACTGTGCAAGCTCAGGGCCAGCGAGGGTGGTCTGCCCAAGAAGTGCTGGGTACGGGTGGTCGCGGTGCAACCGCTCCTCAAGTCAGATCTCCAGGACCATCTCGGGGTCCTGGCGGCCGAGCGCCTCGAAGAGATCCAGGCCCGACTCTTCCAGTACATGGGCCTGAACATCGACGAACCGGACGATGGCGAGCTGTCCTAGCTCAGTACGGAGCGGATCAGGGCGACGACGCCGGCCCGGATCCGTTCCGGCGGCTCGTCACGCAGCTGGTGCAGCAGGTCGCTGCGGACGGCGGCGAGCAGGGCGTGCGCCAGGAAGTCGGCGTGCTCCGGGCCGCGTACGCCGGTGATGATGCCGGTCAGGTGGCGGTGCAGGTCGCCGTACGCCGGGTTGAGGTACGGGCTGCCCCGGCCGGCGCTCTCCAACGCCATCGCCAGTGCCCGGTTGGCGTGCTTGTAGTCGAGGATCGCGTCGAAGATCGCGATGACCCGGGCCACCGGATCCCAGTCGGCTTCCTGTCGATGATCGTGCAGGGTGGCCTGCAGGGCGGTGCTGCGCTGGGCGGCGAGGGCCTGCAGCAGGCCGGTGCGGTCGCCGAAGCCGCGGAACAGGGTGCCCTTGCCGACGCCGGCCGCCTGGGCGATGGCGTCCATGGTGACCTCGTCCGGGTCGTCGGCGGCGTCGAGCAGCCGGCCGGCGGCGGCCAGCACGGTTTCCCGGTTGCGGGCGGCGTCGACCCGTTCCTTACGTGCTGCTGCCGGCACGGCTGACCATCCTCTCGCCCCCGCCTCAAATATCCGGACCAACGGTCCGTATAGTTGATCCGGACCGTCAGTCCGGATCATACCGGTGCGGCGCCGTGAGCCGACCCGGAACCCGCCCCCCGACCGAGGAGCACCATGCCCGACCAGCGGACCGTCCTGATCACCGGCGCGACCGGCAACATCGGCCGGCACATCGTCGCCGCCCTCGCCGCCGCCGGCCACCCGGTGCGGCCGCCAGCCGGCACCGCCCCACCGACCCGGCCGCCGCCGCCCACCACATCCCCTTCGACTGGCACGACCCGGCCACCCACCGCCCCGCCGTCGACGGCGTCCACGCCGTCTACCTGATGCCGCCGCCGGTCAGCGCCGACCCGGTCGGCCAGGTCGGCGCGTTCCTGGATCTGGCCCAGGACGCCGGCGTACGCCGGGTCGTGCTGCTCAGCTCCTCGGCGATCCGCACCGGCAACCCCGGCCCCGGCCGACTACCCACCGCCGTCACCGACCGGTTCCCGGAGTGGGCGGTGCTGAGCCCGTCCTGGTTCATGCAGAACTTCGTTGCCGAGCACCATCACCACGGCGCCAGCATCCGCCGCGACGGCGAGATCGTCACCGCCACCGGCGACGGCCGGGTCGCCTTCATCGACGCCGCCGACATCGCCGCCGTCGCCGTACGGGCGTCGACCGACCCGGTGCCGCACAACACCGAGCACCTGCTCACCGGCCCGCAGGCGCACAGCTACACCGAGGTCGCGGCCACGGTCAGCGAGGTCGCCGGCCGACCGGTCCGGCACCGTACGGTCGACGTCGACACCATGCGCCGCCGGCTCGTCGGCAGTGGCATCCCGGACGGCTTCGCCGAACTGCTGGCCGGCATGGACGGTGCCATCGCCGCCGGAGCCGAGGACCGGACCACCAGTACGGTCGCCGACGTCACCGGCCGGGCACCGACCAGCCTGCGCGACTTCTGCACCGCCCACGCCGACCACTGGCGACCGGCCTGACGCGCACGTGTCCGACCGGTCGGCCGCCGCGGTCAGAACTCGATGACCGTCTTGATGCCTTCCTCCTCGGCGTACGCCCGCTGGTAGTCGTCCAGACCGTACCGGTGGGTGATCATGCTCGTCAGCCAGTCGTTGTCGGCGCGGGCCAGCGCGTCGGCGGCCTGCTGCCAGTGCCGGCGGTTGGCGTTGACCGTGCCGAAGATGACGTTGTTCTTCAACACCAGGCACCGGTTCAACTCGTTGAGGTCCAGTTCGGTGTGGTGGGCGTGGGTGTTGATCCCGGTCAGACAGCCGATGCCGTTCGGCGCCAACCTGTTGAACACCTCACGCACCACCGGCGGCGCGCCGGTGCACTCGATGATGACGTCCGGGTCGAAGTCCAGCTCATCCACCGGCACCGCGTGGTACGTCGCACCCAGCCGGCGGGCCAGCTCCGGCTTCGGCCCCGACGTGCCCCGGGCCAGCACATGCGTCTCCAGACCACGCTGCACGCCCAGCAGCGCCGCCAGCAGCCCGATCGGGCCGGCCCCGGTGACCAGCACCCGCCGCGGCGCCCAGAAACCACGCGCGCCGATCCGGTCGACGTGGTCCCAGGCCTTCGCGACCACACTGGTCGGCTCCAGCAGCACCCCGGCCAGCCCCAGCTCCGGCCGCAGCGGTACGGCGTACTCGGCCGGCACCCGCCACCGCTGCCGGGCGAACCCGTCGATGCCCTTGATCCCGCACTCGGTGTACCGCCCGTTGGTGCACATGTCCCACTCGCCGGCCGCGCAGTACCGGCAGGGCACCGGATCCCGGTGCCGGACGATCCCGGCGACCAGGTCACCCGGCCGCGTCGTCCCGCTCGGATCCTCGATCACCCGGCCCAGCGACTCGTGGCCGAGGACCAGCGTGTCCCGGCCCGGCGGCGGTTCGCCGTAGTCACCGGCGAGGATCTCCCCGTCGGTGCCGCAGATGCCGACCGCGACCGCCTCGACCAGCATCTCACCCTCGTCGGGTGACGGCTCCGGCGCGTCGTCGACGAGCCGCAGCGAGTCGGCCTTGCCAGGGGTGACAGTCAGCGCACGCATGCCGGCGGGTTGCCCCGTACGGCGGGGAGCTACACCGCGAAGCCGGGCTGAGTTTCGATCGCGGCACGGGCGTCGTGTCGGATCGCGGCCCTCGCGCGCGTAATGAGGATGGGGCAGCCTCCGGAGGGCGGCCACCTGAAGACAGCTGCAGACAGGAGACGACCATGACGCAGTACCTGATCTCCGTGCTGGACGAGGCGACCGGTAGCGCTACGCCCACCGAGATGGCCGCGATCGACGCCTTCAACGAGCAGCTTGTGGCCGACGGTCACTGGGTGTTCGCCGGTGGCCTCGCCGCACCGTCCACCGCCACCGTCGTCGACGGCCGCGCCGAGGAGGCGGTGATCACCGATGGACCGTACCTGGAATCGAAGGAGTACATCGCCGGCTTCTGGGTGATCACCGCACCACATCTCGACGTCGCGCTGCGGCTCGCAGCCCTCGGCTCGAAGCATTGCAACCGCCGAGTCGAGCTGCGGCCGTTCCTGGCCGCATGACCGACGTGGACGAGGCCGTCGCCGGGGCCTACCGAGCCCACTGGGCCCGGCTGGTCGCGACCCTGACCAGGCGCTTCGGCGACCTCGATCTCGCCGAGGAGATGGCCGCCGAGGCGTTCGCGGCCGCCGTGCACCGCTGGCCGGTCGATGGTGTCCCAGCGAACCCCAACGGTTGGCTCACCACGACCGCCCAGCGCAAGGCCGTCGACCGCATCCGGCGGGACATTCGGCGCGGAGACAAGCACCGGGAGGCGCTGATGCTGTCCGGCCCCGCCGGGCAGCTCGGCGCGATCGACGACGACCGGCTCCGCCTCGTCTTCACCTGCTGCCATCCGGCACTCGCCGTACCGGCGCGGGTCGCGTTGACGCTCCGGCTGGTCGGCGGGCTGACCGTCGCCGAGATCGCCCGCGCCTTCCTGGTCCAGGAGAGCACCATGGGCCAGCGGATCACCCGCGCCAAGGCGAAGATCAAGGCCGCGAGGATCCCGTACGGTGTGCCGCTGCGCGCGGATGTCCCGGCCCGGGTCACTGGCGTGCTCGCCGTCCTCTACCTCATTTTCAACGAGGGTTACCTGACCTCGGACCCGGACCGGGAGGCGGTCCGCACCGACCTGACCGGCGAGGCGATCCGGCTCGCCCGGCTGGTTCACGCGCTCCTACCGGCCGACGGCGAGGCGGTCGGACTCCTGGCGCTGATGCTGCTGACCGAGGCACGCCGACCCGCCCGGGTGTCGGCAACCGGTGTCCTCGTCCCCCTCGTCGAGCAGGACCGGGGCGCCTGGGACTGGGACCTGATCGCCGAAGGTCACGCCTTGGTCCGGGCACGCCTGGCCACCGGCCAGGCACCGGGGCGTTACCAGCTCCTGGCCGCGATCAACGCGGTCCACACCGATGCCCGCGACATCCGCGACACCGACTGGTCGCAGATCGTCGCGCTCTACGACCAGCTGGTACGGCTCGACCCCGTACCGATCGTGCGGCTCAACCGGGCGATCGCGCTCGCCGAGATCGACGGCCCGCAGGTCGCCCTGGCCGAGGTGGACGCGTTGCCGCTGGACGGCTACCACGCCTTCCACGCCACCCGGGCGGAGCTGCTGCGTCGGCTGGGCCGCAGCGGACCGTCCCGGGCGGCGTACGGAAGGGCCATCGAGCTGTCCCGCAACACCGCTGAGACCGCTTACCTCGTCCGTCGCCGCGACCAGCTGACCGGTCGTGTGGTTCGTCCTGCCCCGGCTGCGCCTGCTCCGGGTGAGGCAGACCTGCCCGGCGCGTTCGCGCCCTGACCTTCGCCATGGTCCGCAGGGGGCGGTCTCCGGCGCACCGCGCCCTTAGGATCAGACCCATGACCCCCGACGAGATCGGCGCGCACCTGGTCAGCCTGCTCGACCAGCCGGCGGCTGCGTCGGAGGCAGCGCAGGTCACCGCGCAGGTCACCGCCACGGTCTCCGGCGGCGGCGACCGGTACGCCCGCGCCACCGTCGACGTACCCGCCGACAGCTGGCCGGCCGCGCTCGCCGCCGCCCGCGACGACGCCGACCTGGCCTGCGACTTCTTCGACTGGCTCTCCGCCGTCGACGAGCTCGACGACGGCTTCGCGATCGTCGCCCACCTGTGGTCCACCCGGCACCGGCACGGCCTGCTGCTGCGCACCCGGGTGCCGCGCGAACGCCCCGAGCTGCTGTCCGTGGTCGACGTGTTCCCCGGCGCCGACTGGCACGAGCGGGAAACCCACGAGATGTTCGGTGTCCACTTCGTCGGCCACCCGGCCCTCACCCCGCTGCTGCTGCCCCCCGAGTTCGAAGGCCACCCGCTGCGCAAGGAGTTCGTCCTCGCCGCCCGGGTCGCCAAGCCGTGGCCGGGTGCGAAGGAACCGGGCGAACCGGCCGGCGGCGGCGGGGGAGCCCGGCGGGCCCCGATGCGGCCACCGGGCGTACCGCTGCCGACCGAATGGGGTCCGCAGGCCGCCAGGTCCGCGCCCGACGCCGACCCCGACGGCGGTACGCGGCCCGCGCGCGCCGCCGGCCCCGACCGCGGCCGACCCGGCGGGGGTACGGACTGATGCCGCTCTGGCTGGAGTTGACGATCCGGGTCGGTGCCGTCGTCGTCGCGTTCCTCACCCTGCCGCTGCTCGTCGGGCAGCTGGAACACAAGGCGATGGCGCACATGCAGGGCCGGCTCGGCCCGATGTACGCCGGAGGCTTCCACGGCTGGGCGCAACTCATCGCCGACGGCGTCAAGTTCGTGCAGAAGGAGGACATCACCCCGCGCGCCGCCGACCGGCCGGTGTTCCGGCTCGCCCCGGCGATCGCCCTCGTGCCGTACCTGCTGGTCCTGCTCGTCATCCCCCTCGGGCCGGGCGACCTCGTCGGCCAGCCGCTCGACGTCGGCCTGTTCTTCGTCCTGGCCGTGATGGGCGTCGGCGTCGTCGCCGTGCTGATGGCCGCCTGGGCGTCGGCCAACAAGTACAGCCTGCTCGGCGGGCTGCGCGGCGCCGCCCAGCTGCTCGCCTACGAACTGCCGCTGGTGCTCGCCGCCGCCAGCGTCGCGATGGCCGCCGGCACCCTGTCGCTGTCCGGCATCGTCGAAGCGTGGCGGCCCTGGTGGCTGCTCTGGCAGGCACCCGCCCTGATCGTGTTCTTCCTCGCCGGCATGGCCGAGATCCGCCGCCCGCCGTTCGACATGCCGATCGCCGACAGTGAACTGGTCTTCGGCTACCTGACCGAGTACACCGGGCTGCGGTTCGCGTTCTTCCTGCTCGCCGAGTACGCCGGCATCGTCGTCATCGCCGCGCTGACCACCGTGCTGTTCCTCGGCGGCTGGCAGGGGCCGTTCGGCGTCGAACAGCTCGGCTGGCTGTGGACGCTGCTGAAGGTCTTCGCCGTCGCGTTCGTGATCATCTGGGTGCGGGTGTCGTTCCCCCGGCTGCGCGAGGACCAGCTGCAACGGTTGTGCTGGCTGGTGCTGGTGCCGCTCGCCCTGGCCCAGCTGGTGCTCACGGCAGGGGTGAAGGTGGCCATCGGATGACCGGTGCCACGTCCACCCAGGAGCGTGCGGACGGCCGGGCCGACCGGCCCGACGAGCCGCCGCCGGCCGGCAGCGGTGGGCCGTCGGGGGACCGGCTACGCCAGCCGCCCCGGGACCGGCTGCGCTGGCCGGCCCGGATCGCCCTCGCCGTGACCCTGGCCGCCGGCGCAGCCGGGCAGATCGCGGTCTGGGCCGCCGGCAACTGGCTGTGGAACGACGAGACAGCCATCGCCATCAACCTGCGCCGCACCTTCCTCGAACTGACCAGGGGGATGGAGTTCCAGCAGGTCGCCCCGGTCGGCTGGCTGTGGCTGGAGAAGACCCTGTGGTTGGCGTTCGGCGACGGCGAACGGGTGCTGCGGCTGCCGTCGCTGGCCGGCATGCTGGCCGTCCTGGTGTTGACCGCGATCATCACCCGCCGGGTGGTCGGGCGGTGGGCGGCGGTCGCCGCGACCGCGCTGATCGCCGCCGCGCCGATGATCCTGACCTACGTCGGCGAGCTCAAGCAGTACGCCGTCGAATCGGCGGTCGCCCTGGCGGTGCTGCTGCTCGGGGACCGGTATTTTGCGTCGGTCGGCTCCCGCCGAGGCCGGTCCCGCTGGCTGATCCCGGTCGGCTGGGCGGCGGCCACCTTGGTCGCCGTCTTCGTCAGCCTGACCGCGGTGCTGGTGCTCGCCGCCGCCGTCGCCGGCATGACCCTGCTGCTGGCCCTGCGCCGACGCTGGACCGACGTGGCGGTCCTGCTCGCCGGCTCCGCGCCGGCGGTCGCCTTCGCCGGCTACCTGATCGACCGCCGTCGCCGGTTCCCGTTCATGCCCGGCCAGTCCGACTACTTCGCCGACGGCACCCCGCCGGCCGGCTCCGGGCCGGTGGACATCCTCGCCTGGCTGCCCCGGATGTGGTCCAGCTTCGTCACGGTGACCCTGGACTGGCGTCAACCGCTGCTGGTCCTGCTGCTGGCCGTGGCCGGCGTCGCCGTGCTGATCTGGCGTCGCCGGTCGCTGTGGGCGGCGATGCTCGGCGGGACCCTGCTGGTGGCAGTGGCCGCTGCGGCGGCCCGTGGTCTGCCGCTCGCCGACCGGGTGGCGACCTGGCTGATCGCCCCGACGGTGATCCTGGTGGTCGCCGGCCTCGACGGCGGCGTACGGCTGGCTCTGCACGCCGGCACTCGGCTGACCTCCCGGGTCGGCACCGGGCTGACCTCGCGCGTTGGTACCGGGGCCCGGCGAGCCGGCCGGGTGGCGGTGGCGTCCGTGGTGCTGATGCTGGCCGTCGCCGTGCTGCCGGTGATCGCCCACCCGGCGGCCGTCGCGGCGTACCGGCAGGTGGTCGACCCACAGATGAAGGACGCCGGCCCCGCCGCGCTCGCCGACGTGGCCGCCCGTGCCCAACCCGGCGACCTCGTGCTGTTCTACTGGTTCAGCTACCGGATGGTCGTCTGGTACGGACCACGGCACGACCTGGCACCACACACCGTGCGGCTGTACCCGTCCGATCACGACAAATGCGACCCGCAGGCGTTCGGCGAGTGGCTCGGTGACGTCGACCGCGTCTGGTACGTGCACGGCCGCAGCCTCAGCAGCGCGCCGGACGACTACCCGACCCGGGTCGCCGCCGAGTTCGCCGACTACGGCACCATCGTGGAGATCCGCGACTTCCCCGCCGACCGCTGGTCGACGGCGGCCTGGGCGCTGGTCGACCTGACCGCCGGCCCGGACCCGCAGCCGCCGGTCGTCGAACCGGATCCGGAACACGCCTGCCTCGGCCGCTGGTGACGGCGTGGCAATCGGCGACGGAGACCGCAGACAGCGGAGATCGACGGCAACGGAGATCAGATGCTCGCGTGCCCGGCACGGATTCGGCAGGATGAGGCGCATGGACCGACGCGGCGGACGACCGGCATGAGCGGCGAGGAGCACGACACCGGACACGGCGGCACCGGACACGGCGGCACCGGACACGGCGGTGCCGGGCGCAGCGAGGGCGGGCACCGCGGCGGGCACGGCGAAGGGCTGCTGAAAGGCCTGGCGACGACCTTCAAGACGATGGTCTCCCCGGCCCACACCCAGCAGTACCCGGACGTCGCCCCCGATCTGCCGCCCCGCTCCCGTGGGGTCATCGCGCTGCTGGCCGAGAACTGCACGGTCTGCATGCTCTGCGCCCGCGAATGCCCCGACTGGTGCATCTACATCGACTCGCACAAGGAGGAAGTGCAGGTGCCGGGTGCGGCACGGGCCCGGCAGCGCAACGTCCTCGACCGGTTCGACATCGACTTCTCGCTCTGCATGTACTGCGGCATCTGCGTCGAGGTCTGCCCGTTCGACGCGCTCTACTGGTCGCCCGAGTTCGAGTACGCCGAGTACGACATCCGGGACCTGCTGCACGACAAGGAACACCTCGGCGAGTGGATGGCGAGCGTACCGCCGCCACCGGCGCACGACCCGACCGGCGAACCGGCCAAAGAGGAGACCGCCGCCGCACGCAAGGCCGCCGCGCCCGGTCGGCCTGCCCGTGGGGCGACCACGTGACCGGTACGGACGTGCTGCTGCTCGCCCTCGGCGCGGTCGCCGTCGGTGCCGCCGCCCTGGTGGTGAGCACCCGGCACATCGTCCGCGCCGGGCTGTACCTGGTCGGCTGCCTCGGCGCCGTCGCCGGCCTGTACCTGGTGCTGACCGCCGAACTGGTCGCCTGGGTGCAGGTGCTGATCTACGTCGGCGCGGTCGTGGTGCTGCTGCTGTTCGCGGTGATGCTCACCCGCGCGCCGATCGGCGCCGCCACCGACCTGGACCGGCCCGGCTGGCCGGCCGCGTTGATCGGCGGCGGGGCCGGGCTGGGGCTGGCCGCGCTGTTCGTCGACGCGTACCGCTGGTCGCGGGTCGAGCTGCCCGACGCCGGCACCGCCGACCGGCTCGGCGCGGCCGTCTTCGGCAGCTGGGTGCTGCCCTTCGAGGTGCTGTCGGTGCTGCTGCTGTCCGCGCTGATCGGCGCGATCGTGCTGTCCCGCCCCGACGTCGGCGCGCAGCCCGAGCGGGCTGGGCGGGCCGGGCCGGGCGAGCCGGCTGGGCAGGCCGGGCCGGGCGGGCGCGGCTGATGCGCCCGGTCATCCCGTACCTCGTCGCCGCCGCGCTGTTCGGGCTCGGCGTCTACGGCGTGCTGCGCCGCCGCAACGCCGTCCTGCTGCTGATGTCGGTCGAGCTGATGCTCAACGCCGTCAACCTGGTCCTGGTCACCGCCGACACCACGGTGCGCGCCGCACTGCCGTACACCGGGCAGACGTTCGCCCTGTTCATCATCGTGATCGCCGCCGCTGAGGTGGGCGTCGGGCTGGCCATCGTGCTGCACCTGTACCGGCTGCGGTCCAGCGTGGTCGTCGACGAGGTGCCACTCGACGGTGACGCGGACGGGCGGGCCGACGCAGACCCGCCGGCCGACACCGCTGCCGTGCAGGTTGGCAGCGTCGCCGAGCGGCAGGAGGTGACCCGGTGACCGGGTCGACCCTGGGCCACCTGCTACCCGCCGTACCGTTCGCGGCCGCCCTGGCCGGCCTGCTGGTCAGCCTGCGGCCCGACCCGCTGACCGCCACCCGCCGCCGGGTCGCCGCCGGGCTCGGCGTCGGCGGTGCCGCCGCCGCGCTGGTCACCGCCGTCGCGCTGCTGGCCGGTGGGGCACCGACCGTCGAGCAGTCCCGGCCGTGGGTCGACGTCGGCGGGCTGGCGGTCACCTTCGGCGTACGGCTGGACGGCCCCGCCGCCCTGGTCGCCGTCGCGGTCGGCGCGGTCGCGCTCGCGGTACAGCTGTACTCCGTCGCGTACCTGGCCGGCGACGACCGCTATCCGGCGTACGCCGCCCAGGTGAGTCTGTTCACCGCCGCGATGCTGCTGGTCGTCGTCGCCGGTGACCTGATCATGCTGCTGGTCGGCTGGGAGGTGATGGGCGCCTGCTCGTACCTGCTGATCGCGCACGACCGGCGGCTGCCCGAGGCGCCGGCGGCGGCGATGAAGGCGTTCCTGGTCACCCGGGTCGGTGACGTCGGATTCCTGCTCGGCATCGCGGTGCTCGGCATCGGTGCCGGCAGCTTCCGCATCGCCGAGGTGCTCGCCCACGACTACCCGCCGGCCACGGTCACCACGGCGGCGCTGCTGCTGCTCGCCGGGGTGGCCGGCAAGAGCGCCCAGTTCCCGCTGCACACCTGGCTGCCCGACGCGATGGCCGGCCCGACGCCGATCTCCGCGCTGATCCACGCCGCCACCATGGTCGCCGCCGGGGTGTACGTGGTGATCCGGCTCTACCCGATCTTCGTCGCCGCCCCGGCCGCGCTGATCCTGCTCGGCGTGCTCGGCGTCGTCACCCTGCTGCTCGGCGCGTTCGCGGCGACCGCCGCCGACGACATCAAACGGGTGCTCGCCTGGTCGACCGTCTCCCAGCTGGGCTACATGACCGGCGCGTTGGCCGTCGGCTCCCCACCGGCCGCCCTGTTCCACCTGCTCACCCACGCCGCGTTCAAGGCGCTGCTGTTCCTCGCCGCCGGCTGCGTGATCCACGCCGTCGGCAGCAACCTGATGTCGGCGATGGGCGGGCTGCGCCGGCCGATGCCGGTCACCTTCGCCGCCACCGCCGTCGGGCTCGGCGCGCTCGCCGGGCTGCCGCCGCTGGCCGGCTTCTGGAGCAAGGAGAGCGTGCTGTACGCGGCCGCCGAAGCCGCCCGGCACCCCGGCGACGGGCCGGTGCCGGCGTGGCTGGGCTGGCTGGTCTGGACGGCCGGTCTCGTCGGGGTGGCGGTCACCGCCTGGTACGCCACCCGGCTGCTGCTGCGTACCTTCCTCGGGCCGTCCCGGGTGCCCGCCGGCACCCACCCGCACGACCCGCCGGCGCTGATGCGCTGGCCGGTGCTGGCCCTGGCCGTGCCGGCCGGGCTGCTCGGCCTGGCCGCGTTCAGCCCCACCTTCACCGGCTGGCTCGGTGCCCCGCCGGACGGGCTGGTCCACTTCGGTCCCGACCTGGTGCTGCCGGTGCTGCTGCTGGCCGTCGGCGTCGGCGCGGCGGTGTGGCTGCACCGGCGTGACCCGGCCGCCGACCCGGCGCGGGCGCTCGGCCCGCTGCGGCCGGCGTTCGCGGCGGCGTTCTGGCTCGACGCGGTGCAGCGGGCCGTCGTGGTACGCCCGGTGACGGCGCTCGCCGCCGCGGCCCGGGTCGGCGACGAGTCCGGCGTCGACGGCGCGGTCACCGGCACCGGGCGTACCGTGACCGGGCTGGGCGACTGGTTGCGCCGCCGGCACACCGCCCCGCTGCCCCGGGCGGTCACCATGGTCCTCGCCGGCGTACTGCTGATCGGGTTGGCGACCGCGGCCGCCGCCGCACTGGGGAGCGCGGGATGAGCGAGGGCCGCCGATGATGACGTACGCCGACGACGGCTGGACCGTCGGGCAGCTCGCCCTGCTGGCCGTGCTGGTCGTGCCGGCGCTCGGCGCGCTGCTGCTCGCCCTGCCGGTCGGCGGGGACCGGGCCGGCCGGATCACCGGCACCGTCTTCGCGGCGGTGACCTTCCTGGTCAGCCTGCCGTTGCTGCGCGACCCGACCGGGGCCGGCTGGTTCGCCTACGGTCCACCGCTGGACGGCCCACCCGGGGTGCTGCCCTGGCATCAGCTCGACCTGCCCTGGGTGCCCGCCCTGGACCTGCGGTTGCACCTCGGTGTCGACGGCATCTCGTACCCGCTGGTGCTGCTCACCACCGGACTGACCCTGCTGTGCTGCGCGTACACCGTCTGGCGCGCCCCACACGGCCGCAACGGGCGGGCGTTGGTCGCGTTGCTGCTGGTCGTCGAGGTCGGCATCGTCGGCACCTTCCTCGCTCTCGACCTGGTGCTGTTCTTCGTCTTCTTCGAGGTCGTGCTGCTGCCGATGTACGCGATCATCGCCGGCTGGGGCGGCAGCGACCGTACCGCCGGTGGCGGCGACCGGGCCGATGGCGCGCACCGGCGGGCGGCGACCAGGTTCGCCGTCTACACCCTGGCCGGGTCGGTGCTGCTGCTGGTCGGCGTGGTGACCGTGACGACCGCCGCCGGCACCGCCGACCTGACCGTGCTCACCGGCGGCGACGGACTCGGCCGGGGCACCCAGCTACGCGCGTTCACGCTGCTGGCGCTGGCCTTCGCGGTCAAGGCACCGCTGTGGCCGCTGCACAGCTGGCTGCCCGACGCGCACAGCCAGGCACCCACCGTCGGCAGCGTGATCCTCGCCGGGGTGCTGCTCAAAATGGGCACGTACGGGCTGATCCGGGTCGCCGTCGGCGTCGCCCCCGAAGGAGCCCGCTGGGCCGCCCCGGTGCTCGGCGCCCTCGCCGTCGCCGCGATCATCGTCGGCTCCCTGGTGTGCCTGGCGCAGACCGAACTGAAACGGCTGATCGCCTACTCCAGTGTCGGACACATGGGGTTCGTGCTGCTGGGCATCGCCACGCTGAGCGCCACCGGCATCCAGGCCGCGCTGATCGGCAACGTCGCCCACGGCGTCATCACCGGCCTGCTGTTCTTCCTCGCCGGCGCGGTCAAGGACCGCTACCACACCGGCGAGCTGGCGGATCTCGGCGGGCTGCGGGAACGCTCCCCGGCGCTGTCCGGGCTGCTCGGCTACGCGGCGATCGCCTCCCTCGGCCTGCCCGGCCTGGCCGGCTTCTGGGGTGAGGCGTTCGCCGTCGTCGCCGCCTGGCAGCGCGGCGGGCCGCTGTGGACGACGCTGGCCGTGGCGGCGGCGGTCGGCGCGGCACTGACCGCCGCGTACCTGCTGCGGATGCTGCGCCGGGTCACCCACGGCCCGGCCGGCCCGGCGGTCCGGGACACACCCGTCTTCGCGATCAGCCGCCCCGAGGCGCTGGCCTGGGCGCCGCTGGTGCTGCTGGCGTTGGCCATCGGGCTGGTGCCGGCGCTGGTGCTCGGCGTCGCCGAGTCGCCGGTCACGATCCTGCTGGAGGTGATCCGGTGACCGACGGGACCGCCGCACAGACGATCGACCACCTGGCGCTGCTGCCGGCGTACCTGGCGGCGGCGACGGCGGTCGCGGTGCTGCTGGCCGACCTGTTCATCGGCCGGCGGGCGGTCACCGGGGCGGCCGCTGTCGCCGGCGCCGCCGGGGTCGGCCTCGCCGCGCTGGTGGCGCTGGCGCATCCGGCGCGGGCCACGTTCTGCGGTACGCCGTCCGGCGTACCCGCCGGGGGCGGGCTGCCCGACGGCGGACTGCCCGACGGCGGACTGGCCGTCGGTGGGCTGGCCTGCTCGTACGTCGCCGACAGCCGGGCCGCCCTGGTCGCGCTGCTGTTCGCGGCGCTCACCGCCGGCGTGCTCGCGCTGTCCGCGCCGCTGCTGAACTCCGGTGCGGTGCCGGCCGGCGAGTACTGCTTCCTGCTGGCCTGCTCGATGACCGGCGGGGTGGTGCTCGGCGCCGCCGGGGACCTGATCACCCTGGTCGTGGCGGTGGAGACGCTCACCCTGCCGCTGTACATCCTGGTCGGGCTGCGCCGGCAGCGGGCCGCCTCGGCCGAGTCGGCAGTGAGCTTCTTCGTGGTCAGCGTGGTGTCCACGGCGGTGGCGCTGCTCGGCGTGGCGCTGCTGTACGCCGCGTACGGCGCGGTGCACCTCGACCTGCTCGCCGGAGCCAGCGGCCTGGCCGAGCCGGCCGGTACGGTCGTCGGCGGCTCGGCCGACGGGCAGGCCCGGCTGGCCCGGGTCGGCGTGGTGCTGCTGCTGACCGGCCTGGCGTTCAAGGTGGCGGCGGTGCCGCTGCACGCCTGGGCGCCGAAGACCTACGACGGTGCGCCGCTGCCGGTCGCCGCGTACCTGTCGACCGCGTCGAAGCTCGGCGGCGTGGTGGCGATCGTCGCGGTGGTGACCGAAGGGCTCACCCCGCAGTTGGCCGCGTCCGGGCCGGTGCTGGCGGTGCTGGCGGTGGCGACCATGACGGTCGGCAACCTGGTCGCGTTGCGGCAGCGGCGGATGGTGCGGCTGTTGGCCTGGTCGTCGATCGCGCAGGCCGGCTACATCCTGGTGCCGCTGGCGGCGGCCGCCGGGGTGGCCGGGCGGGGCGCCGAGGAGCAGGCGGTGGCCGTCGCGGCGGTCTTCGCGTACACCGTCTTCTTTGTGTTGTTGGAGCTTGCCGCCTTCGCTGCGGTGGTGGCGTTGCGACCGGCGGCCGGCGACGGCGGTCGGATCGCCGCGTATGCGGGCGCGGCCCGCCGCCGCCCGTGGGTCGGTGCCGCGCTGACGCTGGCGTTGATCGGGCTGGCCGGTCTGCCACCGGGCCTGGCCGGGTTGTTCGCCAAGGTGGCGGTGGTCCGGTCGCTGCTGGTCGGCGGGGCCGGCTGGCTGGCGTTGGTGGTTGCGGCCAACGCGGTCCTCGGCCTGGTCTACTACCTGCGGGTCAGTGCCACGCTGTACGCCCGGGTGCCGGAGCCGACGCCGCCCTCGGGTCGTGGCGTGCCGGCACCTGGTGGCGCGGTGGCGTGGCCAGTGGTGGCGACGCTCGCCGTCGCGACCGTTCTGGCGGTTTTGCTCGGGTTTGCACCACAGGTGGTCTTTGACGTCGTTGCGGGCTGAGTGCGAGTTCCTGCCTGAGTGAAACATGCCCGCCAGGTCTTGATTGACAGCCAACTCTCAGCTATTGCGGGATGCGCAGTGGGTACGTGGGCGTTGCACCTGCCGTGGGGTCCTCCAGATGACCCGGTGGAGAGGGAGTGAACGTGCACAGCCACCACAACGGTCTCAAGACGGCAGCCCTGCTCGGCCTGCTCACCGCCATGATCCTCGGCGTTGGCTACTGGTTCGGCGGCAGCGGCGGCTTGATGATCGCCGTAGGAGTCTCGCTGGCGATGAACGCCGGCACCTACTTCTGGTCCGACAAGATCGCGCTGCGCTCGATGCGGGCCCAGCCGGTCAGCGACGCGCAGTTCCCGGCGCTGCATCAGATGGTCCGGGAGTTGGCCGCCGAGGCCGGGCAGCCGATGCCCCGGCTCTACGTCAGCCCGACCATGCAGCCCAACGCGTTCGCGACCGGGCGTAACCCGGCCAACGCGGCGGTCTGCGTCACCCAGGGGATCGTGCAGATCCTCGACTACCGCGAGCTGCGCGGGGTGATCGGGCACGAACTGTCCCACGTCTACAACCGGGACATCCTGATCTCCAGCGTCGCGGCGTCGCTCGCCGGCATCGTCACCATGCTGGCCCACCTCGCCTGGTTCCTGCCGTTCGGCGGCGGGGACGACGACGAGGGCGCCAACCCGGCCGCGCTGCTCGCCATGCTGATCCTCGGGCCGCTGGCCGCGTCGATCATCCAGCTGGCGATCAGCCGTAACCGCGAGTACCAGGCGGACGCGTCCGGCGCCGCACTGACCCGCGACCCGCTCGCGCTGGCCAGCGCGCTCCGCAAGATCCACATGGGTACGCAGCGCATGCCGCTGCCGGCCGAGGGTCAGCTGGCCAGCTCGGCCCACCTGATGATCGACAACCCGCTGCGCAAGGGCGGGTTCGCCGCGCTGTTCTCCACCCACCCGCCGATGGAGCAGCGGGTGGCCCGGCTGGAGCAGTTGGCGTACGCCGGTGCCGGCGGCCCGGTGCAGCGCCGGTTGTGAATCCGCCTGTGTGAGCGGCCTCGCACCCCGTACCGGACCGAATCCGGTGGGGTGCGGGGCCGTCAGCGGGTTAGGGTCGGCAGGCCGAGTGGTCGTTACCGCCGCCGGCCCATCGGCCGGTCCGCAGCACGTCGGCCGCCGGTGCCACCAGCCGGTGAAGGGAACGGAACAGTGTCCGGATTGCGGAAATACGTCGCCGTCTGGCGCATCCCCGGCGGACCCACCCTGCTGATCCCGGGCGTCATCGGCCGGCTCAGCATCGGCATGACCCCGCTCGCCCTGCTGCTGGTGATCAGCGACTCCACCGGCCGGTACTCACTCGCCGCGATCGCCGGCGGCGTCTACGCCCTCGCCGGTGCGGCCCTCAGCCCGGTCGCCGGGCGGATCGCCGACCGGCTCGGCCCGAGCCCGGTGCTGCTGGTCACCGGGGTCGCCCACCCGGTCGCCCTGATCGCCCTGCTGTTCGCGACCCGCAGCGGCGGCTCGATCCTGGCCGTGTTCCTGGTGTCCGGCCTCGCCGGTGCCAGCTATCCGCCGCTCAGCGCCGCGATCCGGGGCGCCTGGAACAACCTGACCAGCCCGGCCAGTGGCCGCTACCCGCTGCGCAACACCGCGCTCGCCGCCGAGACCACCATCTTCGAGGTGGTGTTCGTAATCGGCCCGCTGCTCGTCGCCGGGCTCATCGTGCTCGCCGACGCCGCAGCCGCACTGGTCGCCGCAGCCGTACTCACCCTGGCTGGCACCACCATGGTGGCGCTCGGCCGGGCGATGCGTGGCTGGCGACCCCACTCACGGGAAGGCCACGCCCGGGGCCTCGGCCCGCTGCGGGTGCCCGGCTTCCCGGCGTTGCTGGCCTGTGTCGGCGGTCTGGGCATCGGCTTCGGTACGGCCGGCGTGGCGGTGCCCGCGTACGCCTCCAACTACCTGGGCACCAACGACGACGGCGGCAGCCTCGCCGGCGTACTGCTGGCCGTCTGGGCCGTCGGTAGCGCCACCGGCGGGATCTACTTCGGTATCCGCCGACCGGCGGTGGACGCCTCCCGTCAGTTCGCCTGGCTGCTCGCCGGGGTCGCCGCCAGCTTCGTCGTGTACGCGGTGATGCCGCACCCGCTGGCCCTGGGCGTGGCACTGACGCTCGGCGGTGCCGTGATCGCCCCGGCGCTGACCGTCGAGAACACCATGGTCGGCCGGATCGCCCCGGTCAGCATGCTGAACGAGGCGTACACCTGGGTTACCACCATGGCGGTCGGTGCCAGCGCGGCCGGCGGCGCGGTCGCCGGCGTGCTCGTGGACCGCGCCGGTGGCCCGGCGGCGGCCTTCCTGTTCGCCGCCGCCGCGCTCGCCCTGGCTGCGCTGCTGGCCGGCTGGCCGGCCGGTCCGATCAGCCGCGCCGAAGCCCGCGCGGCGGTCGACCTGGACCGGGCCCTGCTCGGCGGTCCGGCCTGAGCTGAGTCAGCGGTAGTTGGTGAACTGCAGGGCGATGCCGAAGTCCTCCTGCTTGAGCAGCGCGATGACCGCCTGCAGGTCGTCCTTCTTCTTGGCGGTGACGCGCAGCTGGTCGCCCTGGATCTGCGCCTGGACACCCTTGGGTCCGTCGTCGCGGATCTTCTTGCTGATCGCCTTCGCCTTGTCCGACTCGATGCCCTGGATGACCTTGCAGTCGATCTTGTAGGTCTTGCCCGACGAGCGTGGGTCACCGGCGTCCAGCGACTTGAGCGAGATGTTCCGCTTGACCAGCTTCTCCTTGAACACGTCCAGGCTGGCCTTGACCCGCTCCTCGGTCTCCGCCTGCAACGTCACGGCCTCCTCGCCGGACCAGGCGATCTCGGCGCCGGTGCCGCGGAAGTCGAAGCGGGTGGACAGCTCCTTCTCGGTCTGCCGGAGGGCGTTGTCGATCTCCTGCCGGTCGACCTTGCTCACGATGTCGAACGACGGGTTGGCTGCCATGGTCTGCTCCCTGCCAGTGCGGGTCTCGGACGGTGCGCGGGTCTCGGACGGTGTATCGGACGTTGCCGGACAGTTGACTCCCGCTGACGGTACCCGGTTGCGGGAGAGCCCCGTCATGCCGCTATCCTTTCCTGCGTCGCCTCGCGTGACGAGGTGGCACGCCCTGGCGGGTTGCCCGAGCGGCCAATGGGAGCGGACTGTAAATCCGTCGCGAAAGCTACAGAGGTTCGAATCCTCTACCCGCCACCAGGCGCACCAACAGCCCTTGACCTGCACCAACAGGTCAAGGGCTGTTGTCGTACGGGCCGGCGTGCCGTCCCGCCCGGTCCGGCCAGGTCCAGCCGTCCCCGGTTTCCGGGACCAAGGCTCCGGACCCAAGGTGCTCTGCGGACCCAAGGTGCTTCTGCGGACCTGATGCCACAGGTGCATCCTGATGCACCTGTGGCATCAGGCTCGACTGGTGCAGCCGACCCTGGGACTGTGACGCTGCGTCAACTAGTCGGCGCTCATCGTTGCCAGCGGGTCTGGGGGCACGACAGGCCCGCGTGCCCGCCGGCTGGTGGGCACGCGGTGTGTGAACGGGCCATTGAGCGTTCGGCGAGTCGTCGACCCGCACCCCGGGTAGCGTTCTCGGTGGCAGTACACCGTTTGGGCTGCGTTTTCCGAACTGGCGAGTAGCCGCCGACACCGAGCCGTGACCGAAAAGGGTGCCATCGAGTGGTCGGCAGGGCTTAGCGTCGAGACCCGGCGACGGCCGTCGCCGGCTGATGACTCGGTTAGTTGACCCTTATCCCGAATTTTAGTTGCATAAAAGAGCAACAAATCACTTCCTTCGTTGATTCGTAATAAATCCGGCATGTCGGTCATGATATTAGCCCAGTAGCTTCGCTCAGTGCGGGGTTTGCCTAGTGTTCGTGCCTGCCAATCCTCTTCGCGGCGCCACCGGCTGTCGTCGAGCCGGATCACCAGCCGGAGCAGCAGCGGGACGAAAGCCGCAGGGCAAAGCCGCCGCTAAGGTTCTCCTCGTCCGATTGGCTAGGATGGGCGGTGCCGAAGGTGCAGGCCGGCCGCGTCAACCTACCGTTGGTGCGGTCCGGTGTGGCACCATCAGGACTCTGCCCCTCATTCGCGTAACTCATTCGCCTCCTTGGACGGGAGTCTGTAACATGCGTGGACACACGATGGGCCGCCGGCTCGGCAGGGTCGTCGCGGTCGCCGCACTCGGGATTGCTGTCTCGTTCACCGCTGGGACCGCCGCCCAGGCTGCCCAAGCCTGGGTTACGGTCGGTGACGAGGTGCCTGTGGTTTCCCCGGTGGACAAGTACGGCTTCGACGCCATGGTGGATTCGCAGGTCTCGCTCTACGACTTCAGCTGGACCTGATCGCCGCAGCCGACACCAAGGGGATCGAGTGCCAAGGCCACAGGCGATCTCACGGCATTCTTCCAGGCGGGCCTGGTTCGTAACCGGGCCACTCGCTCTGATAGCCGTACTCATCTCTGTGGCCTTGGCCATCAGCCACCCCAATCCGACCGGAGATTGGCCGCTGGGCCTGCTGTTCTTCGGGCTGTTCCTCGCCGCGCACGCGGCAATCTTGCTGTTCGAGGTGCGCCGGCAGTCGTTTACCCTGAACATCGGCGAGATCCCGTTTTTGCTCGGTCTGTTCTTCCTGCCGCCACTTACTCTGATCATCGGTCGGGTGCTGGCAGCCGTGGTCGGTCATCTGAGCCGGCGGCAGCCGCCCGTCAAGTTGTGGTTCAACGTGGCGAACGTGGCCGCCAGCACGTCCATCGCCACCGCGATCGTCGTCAACGCCGACGTGCTCGACGCCGCCGAGCCGCGTACCTGGTTGACGCTGGTCGGGGCGATGATCGCCTGCCAGATCATCACGCTGGTCGCCGTGCTCGTGGTGATCACCCTTGCCCAGGGCCGGTTGTCCACCAAGGAACTCACCACCACGACGGTCCCTGCCCTGGTCGTCGCCTCCATCAACATCACCTTCGGTTTGGTGGTGCTGATCCTGCTGGCGCAGAGCGACTGGGCGCTGATCCTGTTGGTCGCGCTGATCACCTTCTTCGTGCTGGCCTACCGGTCGTACGCGAAATCACTGCGGCAGAACCGCACGCTCTCCGAGATCTACGCGTTGACCCGGGCGATCGCCGACACGCCGCACGACGGGACGATCGTCGACGTACTGCTCAAGCGGGTCCGCGAGGTGCTGCAGTCCGAGTACGCGACACTCTGGCTGCCGAAACAGGGGCGGTATCCCGAGGTGCTGCTGTCCGCGACCGCCGACGGGCAGGGGCTGGTAGACACGGTCGGCGCCCCGGAATCGATCCGTGAACACGTCTTCGAGACCGGAAGTTCCCTGGCCGTCGGCGCGAAGTTCGGCGACGGCCCGTTCGACACCGCACTTCGGAAGTGGGGTGCCAAGGACGCCGTCGTAGTGCCGCTACGAGCCGGTTCCCTGGTGATCGGCTGCCTGGAGGTGTCCGGCCGGCTCGGGGACATCTCCCACTTCGGGCCGGGTGACCTACGGCTGCTGGAGGCGATCGCCGTGCACGCCGCGGTCGCCGTGGAGAACTCGCGCCTGGTCGACCGGCTGCGCTACGACGCGGCCCACGACGGCCTGACCCGGCTGGCCAACCGCCGCCGGCTGACCGCAGCGCTCGACGAGTCGGTGGCCATCCGGACCCCGGGTGAGGTGGTCGCGGTTCTGCTCTTCGACGTCGCCGGGCTGCGACAGGTCAACGAGTCCCTCGGCCACGCGGCCGGGGACAAGGTCCTGGCCGAGGTCGCCCGGCGGCTGCGGGACCGCGCCCCGTCGGCCGCGCTGGTCGGCCGCAGCGGCGGAGACGAGTTCGTGGTCACCCTGCGGATGGAGGCTGCGGAGTACGCCGTACAGCTCGCGGTCGAGCTCCGTGACCAGATTCGCGACCAGATGGTCTTCGGCGCGTTGACCCTGGACGTCGACACCGTGGCCGGTGTCGCGGTACACCCCGACCACGGCAGCGACGCCGCGACACTGCTGCAGCGGGCGGACCTGGCCGCGACGGCGGCGAAGTCGGTGCCCGGCGGCGTCCAGCTGTTCAATCCGGCGTTGGAGTCCCGCTCGGTACGCCGGCTCGGTCTCGCCGGTGACCTGCGGGTCGCGCTCGATGAGATGCAGCTGGAGGTCTACTACCAGCCGAAGGTGACGCTGCACGGCCGCCGGCTGGTCGGGGTCGAGTGCCTGACCCGGTGGGAGCATCCGACGCACGGTTCGGTCTCGCCGGAGGACTTCGTCGCGGTCGCCGAACACACCGGCCAGCTCGGTCGGCTGACCGAGTTCGTGCTGCGCGAAGGGCTGCGCCGCAGCCGGGAGTGGAGCGTCGGTCAGCAGCCGTTGCCGGTGGCCGTCAACCTGTCCGCCCGTACCCTGACCGATCCGGAGTTTCCCGAGCTGGTCCGGACCCTGCTGGATGACGCGCAGGTCGCTCCGGAGCTGCTCACCCTGGAGATCGCCGAGGCCGGTGTGCTGGACGGCACGGACCGGCCGATGCCGACCCTACGGCGGCTGCGTGACCTCGGGGTACGGCTGTCCGTCGACGACTTCGGCACCGGCTACACCTCGCTGGCGCACCTGCGCCGGCTGCCGGTGCACGAGGTGAAGGTCGACCGGTCGTTCGTGCAGGGGATGGCGACCGATCCGGGGGACCTGGCGATCGTCAACGCCGTCGTGACGCTGTCCCAGCAGTTCGGCCTGACCGTGGTGGCCGAAGGGGTGGAGAGCGAACTGACCCTGGAACTGCTGCAGGACATCGGCTGCCAGGTCGGGCAGGGCTTCCTGTTCAGCCGTCCGTTGCCGTACGAGCGGCTGGCCGCCTGGTACGAGGCGCAAACCGACCCGGAGAGCCTGCAGTCCAGCGAGGTTCGTCGGCTGCGGGCAGTGCCCTGATCCCCGACCGGAAGGGCCCTGACCTGCGGCGGCGCAGACGGGCCAAGCTGATTTCACCTCGCGGGCGGGGCCGTGTACTCTTACCCGTGCGCATCCGCCCAGGCGGGTGGGTGTTCGGCCCCCTTAGCTCAGTCGGCAGAGCGTCTCCATGGTAAGGAGAAGGTCTACGGTTCGATTCCGTAAGGGGGCTCAGTGGGTTCCACTGGACCCGTCACGGCGGTGTAGCTCAGGTGGTAGAGCAAACGGCTCATAATCGTTGTGTCGCCGGTTCAAGTCCGGCCACCGCTACGGTCGGCTTCGCGGGTGAGGCCGGTGGTACGAAGTACGGGTGGGCGCCGCAGGCGCCCGCTTTGCATGTCCGCGCTGCCGCAGGCTACGCTGGCACGCTGTAGTTGTTCCGATAGCGAGGAAGGCACCCCGCCGTGGCCAAGGCGACCGACGTCCGTCCAAAGATCACTTTGGCGTGTGTGGAGTGCAAGGAGCGCAACTACATCACGCGGAAGAACCGCCGTAACGACCCGGACCGCATCGAGCTGAAGAAGTTCTGCCCCCGGGACGGCAAGCACACGCTGCACCGCGAGACCCGCTGACCATCGCCGTTCCGGGCGGCCCGCACGTCGTCCGGGTGCCGGCCAGCGGGTAGGTTGCTGCGCATGCCCATGGATCCGTCCTTAGTCGGTCGCAGTTACCCGCCCGGCGGTACGTACCTGGTGGGGCGGGAGAAGATCCGCGAGTTCGCCGTCGCCATCGGGGCCAGCGATGCCGTTCACCACGATCCGGACGTCGCCCGCAAAGCGGGCTATCCGGACGTGGTCGCGCCACCGACCTTCCCGGTAGCGGTCACCATGTCCTCGTCCGAGCGGGTGATCTCCGATCCCGATCTCGCGATCGACTACAGCCGGGTGGTGCACGGCGACCAGCGGTTCCGGTACGTCCGCCCAGTGGTCGCCGGCGACGAACTGGTGTGCACCGACACCATCGAGGAGATCATGTCCCGTGGCGGACACGACTTCCTGACCGTCCGTACCGAGATCGCCACTGTGGCCACCGGTGAGCCGGTGGTCACCGTCTGGATGAAGCTGGTCGTCCGGGGGGAGGACTGAGATGGAGCTGACTCCGCAACGGTTCCGGGTCACCCGGTCCGACCTCGTCCGCTACGCCGGGGCCTCCGGCGACTTCAACCCCATCCACTGGAGCGACCGGTTCGCCACCGGGGTCGGCCTGCCAGGTGTCATCGCCCACGGCATGCTCACCATGGCGTTGGCCGGGCGCGCGGTGACGCAGTGGGCCGGATCGGCGGACGCGGTGGTCGAGTACTCGGTCCGGTTCACCCGCCCGGTGGTGGTGCCGGACGACGACGAGGGCACCGAGGTCGAGGTGACCGGCGTGGTCAAGGGCACCACCGAGGACGGGTTGACCCGCATCGACGTGACGGCCGTCTGCGCCGGCGAAAAGGTGCTCAGCCAGGCCCGGGCACTGGTCCGTACCCCGCGCTGACGGCCGGTGGTACCGGCCCGGGTACGCGCGGTGCCGGTACCGGTTGGGAAAGTGGTGGCTCTACCCGTACACTGGTCCGCCGTGGGGCCTGTGACCCCTGTTCAGTCCTGCGTGGCCGTGCGCCCCGCGGGGTTGGGTGGGGTTGCCGACCCGCACAGGGGTGTAGCTCAATTGGCAGAGCAGCGGTCTCCAAAACCGCAGGCTGCAGGTTCAAGTCCTGTCACCCCTGCGCCCAAGGCCTGACCGACCCGGTGGGTCGGCTGCCGTCCCCGTTGGCGGCCGTCCCGCAAGGGGAATGGCCGACGTGCACGACGCAGCGCGTCTGACCTGGCGCGCGACCCGACCACCGCGACGGAGGGCGAGATGGCCGAGAGGAACCGGCGTGGCGATGACGCCGCGGACGACCGCCCCGAGGACGAGTCGATCGACGAGACGTCGGTCGAGGACGAGGTCGACGACGAGGAGCCGGCGGCACGGGGTGGCACGGCCACCCGGAGCAGGGCCAAGGCGGAGTCGTCCGAGGGACGACCTAAGGCGAAGGCCGAGGCCGGGGTGGGGTTTTTCGGACGGATCATCCGGTTCGTCCGCGAAGTGGTCGCCGAGCTGCGTAAGGTCATCTGGCCGACTCGTAAGGAGTTGCTGACCTACACCGCCGTGGTGGTCGTGTTCATCGCGGTCATGCTGACCATCGTGGCCGGGCTGGACTTCGTGTTCGCCAAAGGTGTGCTGTGGGTATTCGGCAACCCCAGCTGATTTTGTGACGGAAGTGAGCAAGCGTGCCTGAGTACGACGAGACCGCCAGCGTCACCGACGACCAGTCGACGGTGGCCACGGCGGCGGCTGATGAGTCGGTTGAGGCCGCCAGCGCACCACCGGTCCCCGCTGCCGGGGCGGACGAGCCCCCGGCCGACGCCAACGGCTCCGCCGTCGGGCCAGACAGTCCGGACAGTCCGGACAGTTCTGCGGCCGACGTCGCCGAACCCGTCGCCGTGGCCGACGACGAGGAGTTCGACCCGGTCGCCGAGCTGCGGCAGAAGCTGCGCTACGCGCCAGGTGACTGGTACGTGGTGCACTCGTACGCCGGCTACGAGAACAAGGTCAAGACCAACCTCGAGACCCGGATCACCAGCCTCGACATGGAGGAGTACATCTTCCAGGTCGAGGTGCCGACCCGGGAGGAGGTCGAGGTCAAGAACGGCAAGCGGCTCCAGGTGCAGAACAAGGTCTTCCCCGGCTACATCCTGGTCCGGATGGACCTCACCCCGGAGTCGTACTCCTGCGTGCGTAACACCCCGGGCGTCACCGGCTTCGTCGGGGCGACCGACCGGGCCGACCGGCCGGCGCCGTTGTCGCTCAACGAGGTGCTCAAGTGGCTCGTCCCGGCGGTGACGGCCGAGCCCAAGAAGGCCAAGCCCGAGGTCAAGGTGCTGGACTTCGAGGTCGGCGACTCGGTCACCGTTACCGACGGCGCGTTCGCCTCGTTGCCGGCCACGATCAGCGAGATCAACGCCGACCAGCAGAAGCTGAAGGTGCTGGTGTCGATCTTCGGCCGGGAGACCCCGGTGGAGCTGAACTTCAACCAGGTCGCCAAGATCTGACTCCGGCACAGCCGGGCCTGCGGTTCTCCGCGCCTGCGTAACCCCTGCGGCACACCGACGGCGGCAACCCCAGCTGGGCTGCCGCCGTCAGCTGCGCTAACCTAGAACGTCGGCCCTGGGCCGCGCCTGACCGTGCGCGCGTGTCGAGGGCTCGCCAGCCCGTGCCGGACGACGGCCAGTCGCCGGTGACGTCCCGCAGATCCGGTGCGGAACACCAGATCAAGCCCCAGGAAGTGACATGCCTCCGAAGAAGAAGCTCGTCAAGACGTTCACGCTGCAGTTGCCGGCGGGTCAGGCCACCCCGGCACCGCCGGTCGGTCCGGCGCTGGGTCAGCACGGCGTGAACATCATGGAGTTCTGCAAGACGTACAACGCGCAGACCGAATCCCAGCGGGGCGACATCGTGCCCGCTGAGATCAGCGTGTACGAGGACCGGTCCTTCACCTTCGTGCTGAAGACCCCGCCCGCTGCCCGGCTGCTGCTCAAGGCCGCCGGGATCCAGAAGGGCTCGGGTGTGCCGCACACCACCAAGGTCGGCCAGGTGACCACCGCCCAGCTGCGGGAGATCGCCGAGAAGAAGATGGCCGACCTCAACGCGAACAGCATCGAGCAGGCGGAGAAGATCATCACCGGGACCGCCCGGTCGATGGGCATCACCGTCAAGGAGTGACCGTCCCGACCCGCGACTGCGGGTCGGAGCCGACCGACGTGGGAGGGCGCGCGCACGGCGTCGCCCGCCAGTGACCACAGGAGCCAGAGACAATGCAGCGCAGCAAGAACTACCGCAAGGCCACCGAGCAGATCGACCGGACGAAGCTGTACGCCCCGGCCGAGGCGGTGAAGTTGGCCAAGGAGACGAGCTCGTCGAAGTTCGACGCCACGGTCGAGGTCGCGATGCGCCTCGGCATCGACCCGCGCAAGGCGGACCAGATGGTCCGCGGCACGGTCAACCTGCCGCACGGTACGGGCAAGACGGCCCGAGTGATCGTCTTCGCCGCTGGGGCGAAGGCGGAGGAGGCCGTCGCCGCCGGCGCGGACGAGGTCGGCACCGATGAGCTGGTTGCCCGGATTCAGGGCGGCTGGCTGGACTTCGACGCGGCGATCGCCACCCCGGACCAGATGGCGAAGATCGGCCGGATCGCGCGGATCCTGGGCCCGCGCGGCCTGATGCCGAACCCGAAGACCGGTACGGTCACCATGGACGTGACCAAGGCCGTCTCGGACATCAAGGGCGGCAAGATCGCCTTCCGGGTGGACAAGCACTCCAACCTGCACCTGATCATCGGGAAGGCCTCGTTCGGCGAGGCCCAGCTGATCGACAACTACGCGGCCGTACTCGACGAGGTGCTGCGGGCCAAGCCGTCCGCGGCCAAGGGCAAGTACCTCAGGAAGGTCGTGCTGACCACCACCATGGGGCCGGGCGTACCGGTGGACCCGAACGTGGTCAAGGACCTGCACGAGGCGACCAGCGAAGGCTGAGCGGTCCAGATCGACTGACGGTGGGGGCGGGGTCCGGCGGACCCCGCCCCCACCGCCGTGCCGGGCGAATTTGGTGCCTGCCGCTGCGGTGCCGTACGCTTGCCCTATCCACACCCAAAGACCGCTGGTCACCGTGCCTCGGCACGGTTGAAGGTCCCGTTTTCACGGGCGGCCCGCGCAGGGGCGGAACGGACGATGAGTCATCGCCGTCGGCTGACGGCTGTCTCGCCCCGTGCGCCCTGCGCCCGGGGCGTTTTTCGTGGGCGCGGGATCTTCCCGGCCGGCCGGCCATCCGCCGGCCGACCGCCAGCCTGGAGCACCAGAGAGGAGGGACATGGCGGACAAGCCGGTTCGTGCCGACAAGGCGACTGCGGTCGCCGACCTGACCGAACGGTTCCGTGAATCGGGTGCCACGGTGCTCACCGAGTACCGGGGTCTCACCGTCGCCCAGCTGACCCAGCTGCGCCGTTCGCTGGGGCAGAGCGCGACCTACTCGGTGGCGAAGAACACCCTGGCCAAGCGGGCCGCGTCGGACGCGGGTATCGACGGACTCGACGCGCTGTTCACCGGTCCTACCGCGCTCACCTTCGTCTCCGGCGACGTGGTCGAGGCCGCGAAGGGCCTGCGCGACTTCGCCAAGGCCAACCCGATGCTGGTCATCAAGGGCGGGGTCTTCGAGGGGCGCGCGATCACCGCGACCGAGGTCAACAAGTTGGCCGACCTCGAGTCCCGCGAGGTGCTGCTGGCCAAGCTGGCCGGTGGCATGAAGGCGAACCTGAGCAAGGCCGCGGCCGTGCTGCAGGCCCCGCTGTCGAAGACCGCCCGCCTGGCGGCAGCGCTGCAGGACAAGCGCGAATCCGAGGGTACGCAGGCCTGACCCGCCAGCGCCCCGTCAACGTACTCAATTCGAAAGGAAGCCGACCATGGCGAAGCTCAGCACCGACGAGCTGCTCGACGCGTTCAAGGAGATGACGCTGATCGAGCTCTCGGAGTTCGTGAAGCAGTTCGAGGAGACCTTCGACGTGACCGCCGCCGCGCCGGTGGCCGTCGCGGCCGCTGGTGGCCCGGCCGCCGCACCGGCCGAGGCCGAGCCGGAGAAGGACGAGTTCGACGTCATCCTCGACGCGGACGGTGGCAAGAAGATTCAGGTCATCAAGGTGGTCCGGGAGCTGACCGGCCTCGGCCTCAAGGAGGCCAAGGACCTGGTCGAGGCCGCGCCGAAGGCGGTCCTGGAGAAGGCCAACAAGGAGACCGCCGACAAGGCCAAGGCCAAGCTGGAGGCGGAGGGCGCCAAGGTCACCCTCAAGTGACCTGACCCACACCGAGGTTGGTTGCGGGCGGCGATCCCCCACGGGGGTTGCCGCCCGTTTCCGTTCGCACACCCGGTGCGACTGCCCGATGATCAGGGCATTTCGCCCTTGGCCGGGTCGACGGGCTGCCCGGTCGGCCGGCAACCGGCTGACGTAGTGGGCGATCTCCCCGTACGACAGGCCTTGACGCGGCACGGACCGGCAGGCACGCTGACTACAGCAAGCTGTTTCATGGGCTTGCGACGGCCAAAGCTGGGTAATGGCACCAGCAGCGGGTCGCCGGATCGGGAGACCGGTCAGGGTCCCGGTGTTCGCCAGCCCCCACCAGGCTCCGTGGGAACGCCGCGTTCCGAGCGGTACGGAGGCACCGGTCCCGGTCGCCCCGACCAGCTCCGCGACGTCCTTCGGCGTCGGGCTGGACAGCGGTTAGCCGCTCGGCTACACTGCTAGTTTGCGCTGCCTTCCGACTTGCCTCGCGCCCGGAATGTCCGATCCTGGATATTTTGACCGAGGTTCTTTGGAGTGCGCGCGAAACAGCCGTCTGCAGCACCGGTCCTCGGAAGGACGCATCTTGGCAGCTTCCCGCCCTGCGAAGACCAGTCGTACGTCGAGCGCTTTCGCTCCTCGCCGAATCTCATTCGGCCGGATCACCGAACACCTCGAGGTCCCCAACCTTCTCTCCATCCAGACCGAGTCGTTCGACTGGCTGGTGGGCAACGAGGCTTGGCAGGGCCGGTCGGCTGACGACCCGCACGCACGATCCGGCCTCGCGGAGATCCTCGACGAGATCAGTCCCATTGAGGACTTTTCCGGCACCATGTCGCTCTCCTTCTCCAGCCCGCGCTTCGACGAGGTCAAGGCCTCGATCGAGGAGTGCAAGGAGAAGGACCTGACCTACTGCGCGCCGCTCTTCGTCACTGCGGAATTCACCAACAACACCACCGGCGAGATCAAGAGCCAGACGGTGTTCATGGGTGACTTCCCGATGATGACGCCCAAGGGCACCTTCATCATCAACGGCACCGAGCGCGTGGTGGTCAGCCAGCTCGTCCGGTCCCCGGGCGTGTACTTCGACAAGCAGCCGGACAAGACCTCCGACCGCGACCTGTCCAGCGTCAAGGTGATCCCTAGCCGGGGTGCCTGGCTGGAGTTCGACATCGACAAGCGCGACACCGTCGGTGTCCGCATCGACCGTAAGCGGCGTCAGGCCGTCACCGTCCTGCTCAAGGCCATCGGTTGGTCCGCCGACCGAATCCGGGAGCGGTTCGGCTGGTCCGAGCTGATGATGACCACCCTGGAGAAGGACCACATCGCCGGGGTGGACGAGGCGCTGCTCGACATCTACCGCAAGCTCCGTCCCGGTGAGCCGCCGACCCGCGAGAACGCGCAGACGCTGCTCGACAACCTGTTCTTCAACCCCAAGCGGTACGACGTCGCCAAGGTCGGCCGGTACAAGTTCAACAAGAAGCTCAACCTCGACGTCCCGATCAACTCCGGGACGCTCACCGAGGACGACATCGTCGCCACCGTCGAGTACCTCTGCCGGCTGCACGCCGGTGAGGAGGGCTACGAAGCCGACGACATCGACCACTTCGGCAACCGGCGGCTGCGTACCGTCGGCGAGCTGATCCAGAACCAGGTACGGGTCGGCCTGTCCCGGATGGAGCGGGTCGTCCGTGAGCGGATGACCACGCAGGATGTCGAGGCCATCACGCCGCAGACCCTGATCAACATCCGCCCGGTGGTGGCGGCGATCAAGGAGTTCTTCGGCACCTCTCAGCTGTCCCAGTTCATGGACCAGACCAACCCGCTGGCCGGGTTGACCCACCGCCGGCGGCTCAGCGCGCTCGGCCCGGGTGGTCTGTCCCGGGAGCGGGCCGGCTTCGAGGTCCGTGACGTGCACCCGTCGCACTACGGCCGGATGTGCCCGATCGAGACCCCGGAAGGCCCGAACATCGGTCTGATCGGGGCGTTGTCCACCTTCGGGCGGGTCAACCCGTTCGGCTTCATCGAGACCCCGTACCGCAAGGTCATCGACGGCCGGGTCACCGACCAGATCGACTACCTGACCGCGGACGAGGAGGACCGGTTCGTCAAGGCGCAGGCCAACGCGCCGCTGATGGCCGACGGCACCTTCGCCGAGGACCGGGTCCTGGTCCGACGCAAGGGCGGTGAGGTCGACTTCGTCCCGCCGGCCGCCGTCGACTACATGGACGTCTCACCGCGGCAGATGGTCTCCGTCGCCACCGCGATGATTCCGTTCCTGGAGCACGACGACGCCAACCGGGCGCTGATGGGCGCCAACATGCAGCGCCAGGCGGTGCCGCTGGTCAAGGCGGAGTCCCCGCTGGTCGGCACCGGCATGGAGTACCGTGCTGCGGTCGACGCCGGCGACGTGGTGATCGCCGAGTCCGGCGGCGTGGTCGAGGACCTGTGCGCCGACTACGTCACCGTGCACCAGGACGACGGCCACCGTCGGACGTACCTGCTGCACAAGTTCCGTCGCTCCAACGCCGGCTCCTGCGTCAACCAGAAGCCGACCGTCTTCGAGGGCGACCGGGTCGAGGCCGGCCAGGTCATCGCGGACGGCCCGTGCACCGACGACGGCGAGATGGCCCTCGGCCGCAACCTGCTCGTGGCGTTCATGCCGTGGGAGGGTTACAACTACGAGGACGCCATCATCCTGTCCCAGCGGCTGGTGCAGCAGGACGTGCTCACCTCGATCCACATCGAGGAGCACGAGGTCGACGCCCGGGACACCAAGCTCGGCCCGGAGGAGATCACCCGCGACATCCCGAACGTCAGCGAGGAGATGCTCGCCGACCTCGACGAGCGCGGCATCATCCGGATCGGCGCCGAGGTGGTTCCCGGTGACATCCTGGTCGGTAAGGTCACCCCGAAGGGTGAGACCGAGCTGACCCCGGAGGAGCGGCTGCTGCGGGCGATCTTCGGCGAGAAGGCCCGGGAGGTCCGGGACACCTCGCTGAAGGTGCCGCACGGCGAGACCGGCACGGTGATCGGCGTACGGACCTTCTCCCGCGACGACGGCGACGAGTTGCCGCCCGGCGTCAACGAGCTGGTCCGGGTCTACGTCGCGCAGAAGCGGAAGATCCAGGACGGTGACAAGCTCGCCGGCCGGCACGGCAACAAGGGCGTCATCTCCAAGATCCTGCCGGTCGAGGACATGCCGTTCCTCTCCGACGGCACCCCGGTCGACATCGTGCTCAACCCGCTCGGTGTGCCGGGCCGGATGAACATCGGCCAGATCCTGGAGACCCACCTCGGGTGGGTGGCCAAGACCGGGTGGAAGGTCGAGGGCGACGACGCCGAGTGGAAGGCCGCGCTGCGTGCCATCGGCTCGGACGACGCCGAGCCGGACACCAACGTCGCGACCCCGGTCTTCGACGGTGTCCGCGAGGAGGAGATCACCGGCCTACTGGGCAGCACCCTGCCCAACCGGGACGGCGTGCAGCTGATCGGCAGCTCGGGCAAGGCCCAGCTGTTCGACGGGCGCTCCGGTGAGCCGTTGCCGGACGCGATCGCGGTCGGCTACATCTACATCCTCAAGCTCAACCACCTGGTGGACGACAAGATCCACGCGCGGTCGACCGGCCCGTACTCCATGATCACCCAGCAGCCGCTCGGCGGTAAGGCGCAGTTCGGCGGCCAGCGCTTCGGTGAGATGGAGTGCTGGGCGATGCAGGCCTACGGCGCCGCCTACGCCCTGCAGGAGCTGCTCACCATCAAGTCGGACGACGTCCTGGGCCGGGTCAAGGTCTACGAGGCGATCGTCAAGGGCGAGAACATCCCCGAGCCGGGCATCCCGGAGTCGTTCAAGGTGCTGCTCAAGGAGCTGCAGTCGCTGTGCCTCAACGTCGAGGTGCTGTCCAGCGACGGCGTGGCCCTGGAGATGCGCGAGACCGACGACGAGGTGTTCCGGGCCGCGGAGGAACTCGGTATCGACCTGTCCCGGCGGGAGCCGAGCTCGGTCGAGGAAGTGTGAGGCGCGGTCGGCGGCCCTGACCCCAGGGCCGCCGACCGGGGCCCCGTGAACCAGCAGTAGCGACGACGACATAGGGGACACGAAACGTGCTCGACGTCAACTTCTTCGACGAGTTGCGCATCGGTCTCGCCACCGCCGACGACATTCGTCAGTGGTCCCACGGCGAGGTCAAGAAGCCCGAGACGATCAACTACCGCACCCTCAAGCCGGAGAAGGACGGGCTCTTCTGCGAGAAGATCTTCGGCCCGCAGCGGGACTGGGAGTGCTACTGCGGCAAGTACAAGCGCGTCCGCTTCAAGGGCATCATCTGTGAGCGGTGCGGCGTCGAGGTGACCCGATCCAAGGTCCGTCGTGAGCGGATGGGGCACATCGAGCTCGCCGCCCCGGTCACCCACATCTGGTACTTCAAGGGCGTCCCGAGCCGGCTCGGCTACCTGCTCGACCTGGCGCCGAAGGACCTGGAAAAGATCATCTACTTCGCGTCGTACGTTGTGACCGGGGTCGACGCCGAGGCGCGCCACCGCGACATGTCGACGATCGAGAACGAGATCTTCGCGGAGAAGCGCCAGTCGGAGAACAGCCGCGACTCGGAGATCGAGAAGCGGGCCGCCAAGCTGGAGGCCGACCTGGCCGAGCTGGAGGCCGAGGGCGCCAAGGCCGACGTACGCCGCAAGGTCAAGGAGTCCGGCGAGCGGGAGATGCGCCAGATCCGCGACCGGGCGCAGCGGGAGATCGACCGGCTCGACGAGGTGCTGGACACCTTCCGCAAGCTGGAGCCGAAGCAGCTGGTCACCGACGAGCTGCTGTACCGGGAGCTGCGCGACCGGTTCGGTGAGTACTTCACCGGCGGGATGGGCGCCGAGGCGATCAAGACCCTGCTGCAGCACATGGACCTGGACGCCGAGGCGGACAACCTGCGGGAGATCATCCGCAGCGGCAAGGGCCAGCGCAAGATCCGGGCCTTGAAGCGGCTCAAGGTGGTCGCCGCGTTCCTCAGCACCCGGAACTCGCCCGGGGGCATGGTCCTGGACTGCGTACCGGTGATCCCGCCGGACCTGCGCCCGATGGTGCAGCTCGACGGTGGCCGGTTCGCCACCAGCGACCTCAACGACCTGTACCGCCGGGTGATCAACCGGAACAACCGGCTCAAGCGGCTGATCGACCTGGGCGCACCCGAGATCATCGTCAACAACGAGAAGCGGATGCTGCAGGAGGCCGTCGACGCGTTGTTCGACAACGGTCGTCGCGGCCGGCCGGTCACCGGCCCGGGTAACCGTCCGCTGAAGTCGCTGTCCGACATGCTCAAGGGCAAGCAGGGCCGGTTCCGGCAGAACCTGCTCGGCAAGCGGGTCGACTACTCCGGCCGGTCGGTCATCGTCGTCGGTCCCAAGCTGAAGCTGCACCAGTGCGGTCTGCCCAAGCAGATGGCGCTCGAGCTGTTCAAGCCGTTCGTCATGAAGCGGCTGGTCGACCTCAACCACGCGCAGAACATCAAGTCCGCCAAGCGGATGGTCGAGCGGCAGCGGCCGGTGGTGTGGGACGTGCTCGAAGAGGTCATCTCCGAGCACCCGGTGCTGCTCAACCGGGCACCGACCCTGCACCGGCTGGGCATCCAGGCGTTCGAGCCGCAGCTGGTCGAGGGCAAGGCGATCCAGATCCACCCGTTGGTCTGCACCGCCTTCAACGCCGACTTCGACGGTGACCAGATGGCGGTGCACGTACCGCTGTCGGCCGAGGCGCAGGCCGAGGCCCGGATCCTGATGCTGTCGTCGAACAACATTCTCAAGCCGTCCGACGGCAAGCCGGTGACCATGCCGACCCAGGACATGATCATCGGGCTGTACCACCTCACCCACCGGACCGAGGGCCTGATCGGGGAGGGCCGGGTGTTCAGCTCGGACGCCGAGGCCCGGATGGCGTTCGACAACGGCGAACTGCACCTGCAGTCGCCGGTCCGGATCCGGCTGCACGGCGTGGTCGAGGTCGACAACGGCGCCGGCGCGTCGCGTTGGGTAGCACCCGAGGAGTGGCAGCCGGGTACGCCGCTGATCGTCGACACCACCCTCGGTCGGGTGCTGTTCAACGAGGTCATGCCGGTCGGCTACCGGTTCGTCAACTACGAGGTCCGCAAGAGCCAGCTGTCGGCGATCGTCAACGACCTGGCCGAGCGGTTCCCGAAGGTGGCCCTCGCCGCGACCCTGGACGGGCTCAAGGAGGCCGGCTACCACTGGGCCACCTGGTCCGGTGTGACCATCGGCATGCAGGACGTCGTCGCACCGCCGCACAAGCAGGAGACCCTGGAGCGGTACGAGGCGGAGGCCGCCCGGATCGACAAGCAGTACCAGCGTGGTCTGATGACCGGCGAAGAGCGGCGCGGCGAGCTGATCGAGATCTGGACCAAGGCGACCAACGAGATCGCCAAGGACCTGGAGACCTCGCTGCCGCACGAGAACCCGCTGTGGAAGATGATCCACTCGGGTGCTCGAGGCAACCTGCTGCAGCTGCGCCAGATCGCGGCGATCCGTGGCCTGGTGGCCAACCCGAAGGGCGAGATCATTCCGCGGCCGATCAAGTCGAGCTACCGGGAGGGTCTGTCGGTACTGGAGTACTTCATCTCCACCCACGGTGCCCGTAAGGGTCTCGCCGACACCGCCCTGCGGACCGCCGACTCCGGTTACCTGACCCGTCGACTGGTCGACGTGTCGCAGGACGTCATCATCCGCGAGGAGGACTGCGGCACCGACCGGGCGATCACCATGCAGGTCGGTGAGCGGCTCGACGGCAAGCTGGTGGTGCACGAATTCGCCGAGACCGGCGTGCACGCCCGGACCCTCGCCGAGGACATCAAGGGCGCCGACGGCGAGGTCGTGGTCGAGCGCGGCGCGGACCTCAACTCGATCCTGGTGGACAAGCTGGTCGCCGCCGGGGTGGAGAACGTGCGGGTACGCAGCGTGCTCACCTGCGAGTCCAAGCTGGGCGTCTGCGGTGCCTGCTACGGGCGTTCCCTGCCCACCGGCAAGACGGTGGACATCGGCGAGGCGGTCGGCATCATCGCCGCCCAGTCGATCGGTGAGCCGGGCACCCAGCTGACGATGCGGACCTTCCACACCGGTGGTGTCGCCGGTGAGGACATCACCCAGGGTCTGCCCCGGGTGCAGGAGATCTTTGAAGCCCGGGTGCCGAAGGGCAAGGCGCCGATCGCCGACACCCCGGGCCGGGTGCGGATCGAGGACGGCGAACGGTCCCGGAAGATCGTCGTCATCCCGGACGACGGCAGCGACGAGATCGTCCACGACAAGGTCTCCAAGCGGGTCCGGCTGCGGGTGCACGACGGTGACCACGTCACCGTCGGCGAGAAGCTCACCGAGGGCACCATCGATCCGCACGAACTGCTGCGGATCCTCGGCCCGCGGGCGGTCCAGGTCCACCTGACCCAGGAGGTCCAGGAGGTCTACCGCTCGCAGGGTGTGCTGATCCACGACAAGCACATCGAGATCATCATCCGGCAGATGCTCAAGCGGGTGACGGTCATCGACTCCGGCGGCACCGAACTGCTGCCCGGTGTGCTCGTCGACCGCGCGGTCTTCGAGTCGGAGAACCGCCGGCTCGTCTCCGAAGGCGGCGAGCCCGCCGCCGGTCGGCCGATGCTCATGGGTATCACCAAGGCGTCGCTGGCCACCGACTCCTGGCTCTCGGCGGCCTCCTTCCAGGAGACCACCCGGGTGCTGACCGACGCGGCGATCAACGCCCGCAGCGACTCGCTGATCGGCCTCAAGGAGAACGTGATCATCGGTAAGCTCATCCCGGCCGGTACCGGCATCAGCAAGTACCGCAACATCCGGGTCGAGCCAACCGAGGAAGCGAAGGCGAAGGTCTACTCGATGACCGGCTACCCGGAGACCGACTACGGGTTCGGGCCGGCCAGCGGGCAGGCCGTACCGCTGGACGACTTCGATTTCGGTTCCTACCGCTGATCAGCGGCAGGTACGACTGTCCGGGCGCCTGTCCCACCGCGACCGCGGTGGGACAGGCGCCTTCAGCTTGTAGGCTGGCACCGTGCAGGTGACCCCGGTGCCCCAGGCCGCGCACCCGACGCCACGGCATCCGGCGGACCCCGACCCGGTGCGGTCCACCAAGGCCGGAGCCGTCTTCGCGCTCGGGTTGGTCGCGGCGCTCACCGGGCTGCTGGTCGGCGGCGTGGTGCCGGCCGTGGTGGCGCTGCTGCTGGCCAACCAGGCACGCCGGGAGGCGTACTCGTCGCGGGGTTACCTGACCGGGACGGGCTGGCTGCGCCGCGGCGAACGGCTGGCCTGGACGGGCCTGCTCCTCGCCGTCGTGACGCTGACCCTGGCGCTGGTACTCGGCATCTTCGACTGGGCCACCGGTCCGGTCGGACAGGACTTCGACCCCGGCATCGACTGACCGCTGCGGCACCCGGTCGGCCCGGGCGACCGGGTCGAGTCACCGGCTGGTCACGGACGACCGGCTGGGCCGGTCGCAGGACGAGGAGGAGCGCAGGTGACCCAGTTCCCGGGGTACGGGACCGCAACGTCGCCGGCCGGGCCGCCGCCCGGTGCCCGACCGGTGGCCCCGCCACCGCCGGAGGGACGGCTGTCGCCACGGCGGGTGGAGCCGGTGCCCGGCACGAGTTTCGGGCTGGTGCACCTGGAGGTACCGCCGGTGGTGTCCGGCCTGGCGGTGACGTCGTTGATCGCCGGGGTCATCTCGGTGCTGGTGTCGTTCACCGTCGGCTGCCTGGGCATGGCCGGCGCAGACGGCGGCTGGGGCGGTTGGGCTGCCGGGGCGTTCACCCTGCTCGGTGTCGCCTTCGGGGCCGCAGCCGTCGGTCTGGGCCTGCTCGGGCTGCGCCAGGTCCGGCAGACCGCGCCACCGCCGGCGGTGCGGTTCACCGGCCGCGGTCTGGCGATCGCCGGGATCAGTTGCGGCGGGGTGGGGCTGGCGGTGACCCTGTTCAGCTTCGCCGTCGCGCTCCTGCTGGTCGCCGCCTGACCATCGGTAGGAGCATCCGGCTGGGGCCAGTACGCCGCCCGCCGGGCCGGCACCCGGGCGAACCGGTACACTTGGTGATCGGAGCGGTCCGCTGCGGGCGGAGCAGACAGACGGCCGATCCGAGTCCGGGGTTCGGGTTCCGAGATTGTGAAGCCGGGGTCAGGAGTTCGGTGCCGCCGTTTTGACCTGCGCGCGCGTGGTGGGTACTCTACCCTCTTGTGCCCGGCCTGCCCGGGCAAGTCGTGCGTGCGCCCGATCCGGGCCGGCGGCCCGATCTGGGTCGATGGTCAACGGGCAGCGCAACGGCGAAGTGCAGATTCCGGTGGTTGACAGCTGACGGCCGGGTCCGCGTGCGGGCGACACGCCCGACCGCGGGTGTCGGTGCCCTGTCGGGTGGCCGGTCGGAGTGTAGGAGAGTCGGCCTGCGGGGCGGCTGAGGAAAAGTGCGGCCGCCCGTGCGGCCGGAGGGAGCAAAGGAACCCGGTGCCAACGATCCAGCAGCTGGTCCGCAAGGGCCGCCAGGACAAGACGAGCAAGACCAAGACGCCGGCGCTCAAGGGCAGCCCGCAGCGTCGTGGCGTGTGCACCCGTGTGTACACCACCACCCCCAAGAAGCCGAACTCCGCGCTGCGCAAGGTCGCTCGGGTGAAGCTGAGCAGCCAGATCGAGGTGACCGCCTACATCCCCGGCGTCGGCCACAACCTGCAGGAGCACTCCATCGTGCTGGTGCGCGGCGGCCGGGTAAAGGACCTCCCGGGCGTCCGCTACAAGATCGTCCGCGGTTCGCTGGACACCCAGGGTGTCCGCAACCGCAAGCAGGCTCGCAGCCGCTACGGCGCGAAGAAGGAGAAGAGCTGAGATGCCGCGTAAGGGCCCTGCTCCGCGTCGTCCCCTGGTCGCGGACCCGGTGTACAACTCCCCGCTGGTGACCCAGCTGGTCAACAAGATCCTGCTGCGGGGCAAGCGTCAGCTCGCCGAGCGGATCGTCTACGGCGCCCTGGAGGGCTGCCGGGAGAAGTCCGGCACCGACCCGGTCGTCACCCTCAAGCGCGCCATGGACAACGTGAAGCCGACCCTGGAGGTCCGCAGCCGCCGGGTCGGTGGCGCGACGTACCAGGTGCCGGTCGAGGTCCGCCCGTCCCGGGCGACCACCCTCGGGCTGCGCTGGCTGGTCCAGTACTCCAAGGCCCGCCGGGAGAAGACGATGATCGAGCGGCTGATGAACGAGCTGCTGGACGCGAGCAACGGTCTCGGCGCGGCGGTCAAGCGCCGCGAGGACACCCACAAGATGGCGGAGTCCAACAAGGCCTTCGCTCACTACCGCTGGTAGGCCGCTGTCATGCCCGCCGGCATAGCCGCGCAGACACAGTCGACGACGAGACGAAGTAGGGATTGAAGTGGCCGCCGTAGACGCGCTCGCCAAGGTACGCAACATCGGCATCATGGCGCACATCGATGCCGGTAAGACCACGACCACTGAGCGGATCCTGTTCTACACCGGTATCACGTACAAGATCGGTGAGGTCCACGAGGGCGCTGCCGTCATGGACTGGATGGAACAGGAGCAGGAGCGGGGCATCACCATCACCTCCGCCGCCACCAAGTGTGAGTGGAAGGGCCACACGATCCAGATCATCGACACGCCGGGCCACGTCGACTTCACGGTAGAGGTCGAGCGGTCGTTGCGGGTGCTCGATGGGGCGGTCGCAGTCTACGACGGCGTGGCCGGCGTGGAGCCGCAGACCGAGAACGTGTGGCGGCAGGCGGACAAGTACAAGGTCCCCCGGATGTGCTTCGTCAACAAGCTCGACCGGACCGGGGCCGACTTCTTCCGCTGCGTGCAGATGATGGTCGACCGGCTCAACGCCACCCCGCTGGTGCTGCAGATCCCGATCGGCCTCGAGAGCGGCCACATCGGTGTCGTCGACCTGGTCGAGATGCGGGCGCTCACCTGGCGTGGCGAGACGATGAAGGGTGAGGACTACGCGGTCGAGGAGATCCCGGCCGACCTCACCGACTCGGCCGCCGAGTGGCGGGAGAAGCTGCTGGAGACCCTCGCCGACGTGGACGACTCCATCATGGAGAAGTACCTCGAGGGTGAGGAGTTGTCGGTCGAGGAGATCAAGGCGGCGATCCGCCGGGCCACCCTCGCCGACAAGGGCAACCCGGTGCTGTGCGGTTCGGCGTTCAAGAACAAGGGCGTCCAGCCGATGCTGGACGCGGTGGTCGACTACCTGCCGTCGCCGCTGGACGTGCCGGCGATCGAGGGCACCGCGACGGACGGCGAGACCCCGATGCTGCGGAAGCCGTCGACGACGGAGCCGTTCTCCGGCCTCGCGTTCAAGATCCAGACCGACCGGCACCTCGGTAAGTTGACCTACGTACGGGTCTACTCCGGCACGCTGGACTCCGGGTCCCAGGTGATCAACTCCACCAAGGACCGCAAGGAGCGGATCGGCAAGATCTACCAGATGCACGCGAACAAGCGTGAGGAGCGGGCGACCGCGATCGCCGGCGACATCATCGCCGTCCAGGGCCTGAAGCAGACCACCACCGGCGACACCCTGTCCGACCCGGCGAACCCGGTCATCCTGGAGTCGATGACGTTCCCGGAGCCGGTCATCGAGGTGGCGATCGAGCCCAAGACAAAGGCCGACCAGGAGAAGCTCTCCACCGCTATCCAGCGGCTGGCCGAGGAGGACCCGACCTTCCGCGTCAAGAACGACGAGGAGACCGGGCAGACGGTCATCGCCGGCATGGGCGAGCTGCACCTGGACATCCTGGTCGACCGGATGCGCCGCGAGTTCAACGTCGAGGCCAACATCGGCAAGCCGCAGGTGGCGTACCGGGAGACCATCCGCCGGAAGGTGGAGAAGGTCGAGTACACCCACAAGAAGCAGACCGGTGGGTCCGGCCAGTACGCCCGGGTGATCATCAGTCTCGAGCCGCTGCCGCTGGACAACGAGGCGCCGACCTACGAGTTCGCCAACGCGGTGACCGGTGGCCGGGTGCCGCGGGAGTTCATCCCGTCGGTCGACGCCGGTGCCCAGGACGCCATGCAGTACGGCATCCTCGCCGGCTTCCCGCTGGTCGGGGTCAAGCTGACCCTGGTCGACGGGCAGTACCACGAGGTCGACTCGTCCGAGATGGCGTTCAAGATCGCCGGCTCGATGGCGCTCAAGGAGGCCGCCCGTCGGGCGGATCCTGCGCTGCTCGAGCCGATGATGGCCGTTGAGGTCACCTCTCCCGAGGAGAACATGGGTGACGTCATCGGCGACCTCAACTCCCGGCGTGGCATCATCCAGGCGATGGAGGAGCGCGGCGGAGCCCGCGTCGTCCGTGCCCTGGTGCCACTGTCGGAGATGTTCGGCTACGTCGGCGACCTGCGGTCGAAGACCCAGGGCCGGGCGAGCTACAGCATGCAGTTCGACTCCTACGCCGAAGTGCCGCAGAGCGTGGCGAAGGAGATCATCGCGAAGGCGACGGGCGAGTAACGGGTCGGGGAGCTGACCCTCCCCGGCCCGTCTCGGGCGAGCTGCATACCGGGCCTGAAGGCGTGACCGCCGCAAGACCCGAGCACTTCCCGGTCGCCGACACCGGACCGGAAAGGCTGTCGACAGAGTCCTAAGCGCCGAACGGCGCGCCGGGCGTACGAACCAAGAAGTCCACAGGAGGACACCAGTGGCGAAGGCGAAGTTCGAGCGGACTAAGCCGCACGTCAACATCGGCACCATTGGTCACATCGACCACGGTAAGACGACGCTGACGGCGGCCATCACCAAGGTCCTGCACGACAGGATGCCGGACCTCAACCCGTACACGCCGTTCGACGAGATCGACAAGGCGCCGGAGGAGAAGGCCCGCGGCATCACGATCTCGATCGCGCACGTCGAGTACCAGACCGAGGCGCGGCACTACGCGCACGTCGACTGCCCCGGGCACGCCGACTACATCAAGAACATGATCACCGGTGCCGCGCAGATGGACGGCGCGATCCTGGTGGTCGCGGCGACCGACGGCCCGATGCCGCAGACCCGCGAGCACGTGCTGCTGGCCCGTCAGGTCGGCGTCCCGTACATCGTCGTGGCGCTCAACAAGAGCGACATGGTCGACGACGAGGAGCTGCTCGAGCTGGTCGAGCTCGAGGTCCGTGAGTTGCTGTCGGCCCAGGAGTACCCGGGCGACGACCTGCCGGTGGTTCGGGTCTCCGCGCTGAAGGCGCTGGAGGGCGACGAGGAGTGGTCCGACAAGCTCATGGAGCTGATGAACGCGGTCGACACCGCGATCCCGCAGCCCGAGCGGGAGACCGAGAAGCCGTTCCTGATGCCGATCGAGGACGTCTTCACGATCACCGGTCGGGGCACCGTGGTGACCGGTCGCGCCGAGCGTGGCGTGCTCAAGCCGAACGAGGAGGTGGAGATCGTCGGCATCCGCGAGAAGTCGATGAAGACCACCTGCACCGGTATCGAGATGTTCCGCAAGCTGCTCGACGAGGCGCGGGCCGGTGAGAACGTCGGTCTGCTGCTGCGTGGTATCAAGCGCGAGGACGTCGAGCGCGGCATGGTGGTCATCAAGCCGGGTACCACCACCCCGCACACGGAGTTCGAGGCGACGGTCTACATCCTCTCCAAGGAGGAGGGTGGCCGGCACACCCCGTTCTTCCAGAACTACCGTCCGCAGTTCTACTTCCGGACCACCGACGTGACCGGTGTGGTCACGCTGCCGGAGGGCACCGAGATGGTCATGCCCGGTGACAACACCTCGATGAGCGTGAAGCTGATCCAGCCGATCGCCATGGAGGAGAACCTGAAGTTCGCGATTCGGGAGGGTGGCCGCACCGTCGGCGCCGGCCGGGTCACCAAGATCATCAAGTGAACTGGTAGCCCGATTGGCCTTGCCGTACCTCGGTACGGCATACTAGTCAGGTTGCGTCCGCGTAGGGTGGCTGGCTGCCCGGCAGTCAGCCACCCTCGCACGGCGTCCGGGGCAGATCTGCCGCGGCACCCGCACTGTTCGGCAGCGCACGGCTTTCGCCGTGTCGTCGACCGGGGTGCCGCCGGCCTGGCCCGGTGCCCAAGACCTCAGCGGTGGGGATCGTCTCCGCGTGGGGCCAGATCGCTCCGGAGTCCCGGGGCGGAGCCTGGTCAGCGGTTGCGACACGCCCGACCGCGGGGGTCGGACACCGAAATGAAACGGCAGCGCCGGGGTCCGACCGGCGGCATCCGCTCCGGCGAGCGGGCTCCATTGCGGGCGGAGAGAGAAGGAACAGAAGCCACCATGGCGGGACAAAAGATCCGCATCCGGCTCAAGGCCTATGACCACGAGGTCGTGGACTCCTCGGCGCGGAAGATCGTCGAGACGGTGACGCGCACCGGCGCTCAGGTCGCAGGCCCGGTGCCGCTGCCCACTGAGATCAACCGTTTCTGCGTCATCCGTTCGCCGCACAAGTACAAGGACTCGCGCGAGCACTTCGAGATGCGCACGCACAAGCGTCTGATCGACATCATCGACCCGACTCCGAAGACGGTCGATTCGCTGATGCGCCTCGACCTGCCGGCTGGCGTCGACATCGAGATCAAGCTGTAGGGACCGGACAATGGACAGGCAAGTGAAGGGCATCCTGGGCGCCAAGCTCGGCATGACCCAGGTCTGGGACAACAACCGGGTCGTCCCGGTGACGGTGGTGCAGGCCGGCCCGTGCGTGGTGACCCAGGTGCGGACCGCCGACAAGGACGGTTACTCCGCGGTCCAGCTCGCGTTCGGCGCGGTCGACCCGCGCAAGGTGAACAAGCCGGAATCCGGTCACTTCGCCAAGTCCGGCGTGGCGCCGCGGCGGCACCTGGTCGAGCTGCGCACCACGGACGCCAGCGAGTACGAGCTGGGTCAGGAGATCACCGTCGAGGCCTTCGAGCCGGGTGCCCGGATCGACGTCACCGGCCGGACCAAGGGCAAGGGATTCGCCGGTGTCATGAAGCGGCACGGCTTCCACGGCCTGCGGGCCAGCCACGGTGTCGAGCGTAAGCACCGCTCGCCCGGCTCGATCGGCGCCTGCGCGACCCCGGGACGCGTCTTCAAGGGCGTCAAGATGGCCGGCCGCATGGGCAGCGTGCGCTACACCGTGCAGAACCTCACCGTGCAGGCGGTCGACCCGGACAGCAACCTGCTGCTCGTCAAGGGCGCCATCCCGGGTCCGGCCGGCGCGCTGATCCTGGTCCGCAGCGCGGCGAAGGCGCAGGCGAAGAAGGGCGGTGCCGCCAAATGACGACCGTTGACGTCATCAACCCCGAGGGTGCCAAGAGCGGCACCGTCGACCTGCCGGGCGAGGTCTTCGACGTACAGGCCAACATCGCCCTGATGCACCAGGTCGTGGTCGCCCAGCTCGCCGCCGCGCGGCAGGGCACCCACAAGACCAAGACCCGTGGCGAGGTCGCCGGCGGCGGCAAGAAGCCGTACAAGCAGAAGGGCACCGGCCGCGCCCGGCAGGGCTCGATCCGCGCGCCGCAGTTCGCCGGCGGTGGCGTGGTGCACGGCCCGGTCCCGCGCGACTACAGCCAGCGGACCCCCAAGAAGATGAAGGCCGCCGCGCTGCGCGGTGCCCTCTCCGACCGGGCGCGCTCCGGGCAGCTGCACGTCGTGGAGGCGTTCGTCACCGGTGAGCAGCCGTCGACCAAGAGTGCGCTGGCCACGCTGCGCAAGGTCAGCTCCGCCAAGCGGGTGCTGGTCGTGCTCAGCGCGACCGACGAGCTCAACTGGCTGTCGCTGCGCAACCTGCGCAACAGCACGCCGCTGGTGCACCTCATCGAAGTGGGTCAGCTCAACACGTACGACGTGCTGGTCGCCGACGACGTGGTCTTCACCAAGGGAGCTCTCGACGAGTTCCTCGGTGTTCCGGCGCAGACCGAGGAGGGCGACAAGTGAGCACGATTGCCGACCCGCGCGACATCATCGTGGCGCCGGTGGTCTCGGAGAAGAGCTACGCCGAGCTCAACCGGAACTGGTACACGTTCCTGGTCCACCCGGACGCCAACAAGACCCAGATCAAGATCGCGATCCAGCAGATCTTCGACGTCCGCGTGCTGACCGTGAACACGCTCAACCGCGAGGGCAAGCGCAAGCGCACCCGGACCGGCTTCGGTCAGCGTAAGGCGACCAAGCGGGCGATGGTGAAGCTGGCCGACGGTGACCGTATCGAGGCCTTCGGCGGCCCGGTCAGCTGAGGGGTGTAGACAATGCCAATCCGTAAGTACAAGCCGACGACGCCGGGCCGCCGTGGTTCGTCCGTCGCCGACTTCGCCGAGATCACCCGGTCCACACCGGAGAAGTCGTTGCTGGTGCCGCTGCCCAAGAAGGGCGGTCGGAACACGCACGGCCGGATCACCGCCCGGCACCACGGCGGTGGACACAAGCGCCAGTACCGGCTGATCGACTTCAAGCGGGTCGACAAGGACGGCGTACCGGCCAAGGTCGCGCACATCGAGTACGACCCGAACCGGACCGCCCGGATCGCGCTGCTGCACTACGCCGACGGCGAGAAGCGCTACATCATCGCGCCGAAGGACCTGAAGCAGGGCGACGCCGTTGAGTCCGGCCCCGGCGCCGACATCAAGCCCGGCAACAATCTGCCGCTGCGCAACATCCCGGTCGGTTCCACCATCCATGGTGTGGAGCTGCGACCGGGTGGCGGTGCCAAGCTGGCCCGCTCGGCCGGCACCGGCATCCAGCTGCTCGGCCGGGAGGGTGCCTACGCGACGCTGCGGATGCCCTCCGGCGAGATCCGCCGGGTCGACGTGCGCTGCCGGGCCACCATCGGTGAGATCGGCAACGCCGACCAGTCAAACATCAACTGGGGCAAGGCGGGCCGCATGCGGTGGAAGGGCAAGCGCCCGACCGTCCGTGGCGTCGCGATGAACCCGGTCGACCACCCGCACGGTGGTGGTGAGGGCAAGACCTCCGGTGGTCGCCACCCGGTGAACCCGAAGGGCAAGCCGGAGGGCCGGACCCGTCGTAAGGGCCAGCCGAGTGACCGGCTGATCGTCCGCCGCCGCTACGCCACCCGCAAGCGCGGCTAGAAGGAGTCTGGTAGCACATGCCTCGCAGCCTGAAGAAGGGCCCGTTCGTCGACGACCACCTGATGAAGAAGGTGGAGACGCAGAACGACAAGGGCTCCAAGAACGTCATCAAGACCTGGTCGCGGCGCTCGACGATCACCCCGGAGATGCTCGGGCACACGATCGCCGTGCACGACGGGCGCAAGCACGTCCCGGTGTTCATCACCGAGTCGATGGTCGGGCACAAGCTCGGCGAGTTTGCCCTGACCCGCACCTTCAAGGGTCACGAGAAGGACGACCGCAAGAGCCGTCGGCGCTGAGTCGCGGGCACGGATAGAGGATCAAGGGGTTACAGCGATGCCAGTGAAGGGCGACGCTCCGGTGCTTCCGGGCGCGCGGGCGGTTGCGCGGTACGTGCGCATCTCGCCGATGAAGGCGCGTCGGGTGGTCGACCTCGTCCGCGGTCTGCCCGCGAAGGAGGCACTCACCGTCCTGCAGTTCGCGCCGCAGGCCGCCAGTGAGCAGGTGTACAAGGTCCTGGCCAGCGCGATCGCCAACGCCGAGAACAACGAGCAGCTGGACCCCGACGCGCTGCTGGTCAGCGAGGCGTTCGTGGACGAGGGTCCGACGCTGAAGCGGTTCCGGCCGCGGGCGCAGGGCCGGGCGTACCGGATTCGCAAGCGGACCTGCCACATCACCATCGCGGTGGAGGCCGTCGCCGCGGCGAAGCCGACGCGGCGGGCGACCAAGGCGCAGCCGGCGAAGGCCGCGAAGCAGGCCCAGCCGGCCGAGGCGGCGACGACCGACGCGCAGCCGGCGGCCGTGGAGCAGACCGAGAGCACGGCGCAGGGCGGCGCGACCGCGAACGAGCCGGCCGGCGGCAAGCAGAGCAGCACGGAGGGTGCCGAGTAATGGGTCAGAAAGTTCACCCGCACGGGTTCCGGCTCGGCATCTCGACCGACTGGAAGTCGCGCTGGTACGCGGAGAAGCTGTACAAGGACTACATCGCCGAGGACGTCAAGATCCGCCGGATGATGTCCAGCGGCCTCGAGCGGGCCGGTATCTCCAAGGTCGACATCGAGCGGACCCGCGACCGGGTCCGGGTCGACATCCACACCGCCCGCCCGGGCATCGTCATCGGCCGTAAGGGCGCCGAGGCGGACCGGATCCGGGGCAAGCTGGAGAAGCTCACCGGCAAGCAGGTGCAGCTCAACATCCTCGAGGTGAAGAGCCCCGAGTCGGACGCACAGCTGGTCGCGCAGGGCGTCGCCGAGCAGTTGGCCAGCCGGGTCAGCTTCCGGCGGGCGATGCGTAAGGCCATGCAGTCGGCGATGAAGAACCCGATCGTCAAGGGCATCCGGGTGCAGGTCTCCGGCCGGCTCGGCGGTGCGGAGATGAGCCGTACCGAGTTCTACCGCGAGGGTCGGGTGCCGCTGCACACGCTGCGGGCCAACATCGAGTACGGCTTCTTCGAGGCCCGGACCACCTTTGGCCGGATCGGCGTCAAGGTGTGGATCTACAAGGGCGACGCGGTCCCGGGGCGGGAGGCTCCGGCCGAGGCGCCCAGCCGTCCCCGCCGGGAGCGGCCGGACCGGCCCCGTCGCGGGCGTTCCGGCTCCAGCGGGACGACCGCCGGTGGTACCGAGGCTGGCCGGGCGGCCGCCGCGGAGATCTCCGGTGGCCCGTCGACCACGACCAGCAGTGCCGCGCCGGCTGATGCCGCGCCGGCCACTCCGGCCGCTTCGGCCGGAGCGGACAGCTCAGCGCAGGAGGGCTGACAGATGCTGATCCCGCGCAAGCCCCCGAAGGGCTTCCGCAAGCCGCATCACCCGAGCCGTACTGGCGCCGCCAAGGGCGGCACCCGGGTGGTGTTCGGCGAGTTCGGTATCCAGGCGCTCGAGCCGGCGTATGTGACCAACCGTCAGATCGAGTCGGCCCGTATCGCCATGACCCGCCACATCAAGCGTGGTGGCAAGGTCTGGATCACGGTCTTCCCCGACCAGGCGTTGACCAAGAAGCCGGCCGAGACCCGGATGGGGTCCGGTAAGGGCTCGCCCGAGTGGTGGGTCGCCAACATCAAGCCGGGACGGGTGCTCTTCGAGATGTCCTTCCCGAACGAGCAGATCGCGCGTGAGGCGATGCGTCGTGCGATCCACAAGCTCCCGATGAAGTGCCGCATCGTGACGCGCGAAGTGGGTGAAAGCTGATGGCAGCGGGCGTTTCGGCCGCCGAGCTGCGTGACCTCTCCGAAGAGGAGCTGGTCACGAAGCTGCGGGAGGCCAAGGCGGAGCTGTTCAACCTCCGCGTGCAGGCCGCGACCGGTCAGCTGGACAACAACCGCCGGCTGCAGGTCATCCGTCGGGAGATCGCCCGGATCTACACGATCATGCGTGAGCGTGAGTTGGGACTCTCCGCCGCGCCGACTGAGGTGGCTGCATCATGAGTGAGAACACCGCCCCCGAGCAGGGCGCAACGGTCGTCCGGGCCCGCCGCAAGGTTCGCGAAGGGCTCGTGGTCAGCGACAAGATGGAGAAGACCGTCGTCGTCGAGGTCGAGGACCGGGTCAAGCACCGGCTGTACGGCAAGGTCATGCGCCGTACCAGCAAGCTGAAGGCACACGACGAGCAGAACGCGTGCGGGGTCGGTGACCGGGTGCTGCTGATGGAGACCCGGCCGCTGTCCGCCACCAAGCGGTGGCGGGTCGTCGAGATCCTCGAGAAGGCGAAGTAGCCGGGCGACCCGTCCGCCGCCGTCGCGCGGCGTTCGGGTCGGTCGGGTCCGGATGGCAGCCCGCGCGTAGCGCGGACCAGGTTCTTCCAAGCTCCGGGTGACCGGAGGACTGGCAGACATAGGAGATAGACGTGATCCAGCAGGAGTCGCGACTGCGTGTCGCCGACAACACGGGTGCCCGGGAGATCCTGTGCATCCGGGTGCTCGGTGGCTCCGGTCGGCGCTACGCAGGCATCGGCGACGTGATCGTCGGGACGGTCAAGGACGCGATTCCCGGCGCCGGCGTGAAAAAGGGCGACGTGGTGAAGGCCGTCGTGGTCCGGACCGCGAAGGAGAAGCGGCGGCCGGACGGGTCGTACATCCGCTTCGACG